>NZ_JBHUYE010000001.1:0-466591 GCF_042668835.1 Specibacter sp. NPDC057265 | reverse complement strand
GCCCGCAACGCCCATGTTTTGTCATCCTTGAACCACTTACCGACGACGGGCCTAAACGTTGAAACTAGAACTTCGGGGGATCACCAAGAGCTTTGGTTCCTTGGTGGCGAACGACCACATCGACCTGGTGGTCGAACCCGGGCAGATCCACAGCCTGCTGGGTGAAAACGGTGCCGGCAAATCCACGCTGATGAACGTGCTGTACGGGCTGTATGAGCCCACCTCCGGGGAAATCCTGGTGGATGACAAAGCGGTTTCCTTCTCCGGTCCCGCCGATGCCATGGCAGCCGGCATTGGCATGGTGCACCAGCACTTCATGCTCGTGCCGGTTTTCACGGTGGCTGAAAACGTGGCACTGGGGGCGGAGGCAACAGCCTTTGGCGGGGTTTTGAACCTGGAGCGGACCCGGCACAAGATCCGCGAGATCTCTGCCCGCTTCGGCTTCGACGTCGATCCGGACGCCCTGGTGGAGGACCTTCCGGTGGGCGTGCAGCAGCGGGTGGAAATCATCAAGGCGCTGGTGCGGAACTCCAAAATCCTGATCCTGGATGAGCCCACCGCCGTGCTCACCCCGCAGGAAACCGACGAGCTGATGGACATCATGGGCCAGCTGCGCGACGGCGGCACCTCCATTGTGTTCATCTCCCACAAGCTGCGCGAGGTGAAGGCCGTCTCGGACACCATCACGGTGATCCGCCGGGGCAAGGTGGTGGGCTCCGCCTTGCCGTCGGCGTCGACCACCGAACTGGCCGCCATGATGGTGGGCCGTGCGGTGAACTTGAAACTGGAGAAGGCGCCCGCCGCGCCGGGGGAGGAGACCTTCCAGGTCAACAACCTCACGGTCATGAACGACGCCGGCCAGCGCCTGCTCAATGACGTCACCTTGAGCGTGGCCAAGGGCGAGATCCTGGCCGTTGCCGGGGTCCAGGGCAACGGCCAGACCGAACTCACCGAGGCCGTGCTGGGCCTGCACAAGCACGTGCTGGGCTCCATCACCCTCAACGGCGCTGAACTGGTGGGCCGCAGCGTGCGCCAGGTCCTGGACGCCGGGGTGGGATTTGTGCCCGAGGACCGGCAGGACGACGGCCTGGTGGGGGAATTCTCCATTGCGGAGAACCTGGTGCTGGATCTGTACAAGCAGGCGCCCTACTCCCGCCGGGGCACCATGAACCGGGCCATCATTGCCAGGAACTCGGCGGCGAAGGTCGCCGAATACGATGTCCGGACCCAGTCCCCGCAGGACGCCGCCAGCACCCTGTCCGGCGGAAACCAGCAAAAAGTGGTGCTGGCCCGGGAACTGTCCCGGCCCCTGCAGCTGTTCATCGCCTCCCAACCCACGCGCGGTGTGGACGTGGGCAGCATTGAGTTTTTGCACAAGCGGATTGTGGCCGAACGCGACGCCGGCACGCCGGTGATCATTGTCTCCACGGAACTGGACGAGGTCCTGGAACTTGCGGACCGCATAGCAGTGCTGTTCGCCGGACGGCTCATGGGCATAGTCCCCGGCACGGCCAGCCGCGAGCTGCTGGGCCTGATGATGGCCGGGCTGCCGGTGGCAGAAGCGGAAGAACAAATCAAGAACCAGCAGGGCTCCGGCAATCCCGAAGCCCACAGCGTCAACGGTGAAGGGGTGCAGCCATGAGCGGCGCTGACATGAACAAGCCCGCCGGGCAATCTCCGGCCGGTGCAGGGGATGCGGCACTTGAAGGCGAAGGTGCCCAGTTGGGCGGTGTCACGGCCCCGGTTCCCGCGGCGCCACGGCCCGGCGGCCAGGGCAGCACGCTGTGGCGGGAAATCACCAGCGGCAGCGCCATGGTCTCCGTGCTGGCCGTGGTGGTGGCCCTGGTCATTGGCGGCATCCTCATTGCCGCCACGGACACCCGGGTGACCACCGCGATGGGGTACTTCTTTGGGGACCCCGGCGCCACGTTCAAGGCCATTTGGGCCTCCGTCTCCGAAGCCTACGGCGCCCTGCTGCGCGGGGCCACCTACGATCCCGGTTCCCGCACCTGGCAGGGCCGGCTGGGTATTTTTGAAACCTTGACCTTCGCCACCCCGCTGATCCTCTCCGGCCTGGCCGTGACCCTGGCCTTCCGGGTGGGGCTGTTCAACATTGGTGCCCAGGGACAAATCATCCTCGGTGCCACCTTTGCCGGCGTCGTGGGTTTCATGATGGAACTGCCCCCGGGCATCCACCTGGTGGCGGTGGTGCTCGCCGGTGCCCTGGGCGGCGCCATCTGGGGCGGCATTGCCGGTGTCCTGAAGGCCCGCACGGGCGCGCATGAGGTCATTGTGACCATCATGCTCAACTACATCGCCGTGTCCTTGGTGCTGTTCCTGCTCAAGAACCAGCTCCGGGATCCCGCCAGCAGCAACCCCATCAGCCCGCGGATGCATGAGACGGCGTTGTTCCCGCTGCTTTTGGGGCCGAACTTCCGCGTCCACGCCGGCTTGATACTGGCGGTGCTGGCCGTCATTGCAGTGTCCTGGCTGCTGAACCGCTCCACCCTGGGCTTTGAATACCGGGCCATTGGCGCCAACCCGCGCGCGGCCCGCACCGCGGGCATGCTGGTTTCCCGCGGCTACATTACAGTCATGCTCTTCTCCGGCGCCCTGGCAGGTCTGGCCGGCGTCACCCAGCTGGCGGGCACTGAAAAGCTGCTCGACGCCGACATTGCCGGCAGCATCGGCTTTGACGCCATCACCGTGGCGCTGCTGGGACGTTCCAAACCGTGGGGGACCTTTTTTGCCGCCATCCTCTTTGGCGCGTTCAAGGCCGGCGGCACCTCCATGGCCGTCAATGCAGATGTTTCCATTGACATTGTGGCAGTGGTCCAGTCCCTCATTGTGTTGTTCATTGCCGCACCACCCTTGATCCGCTCCATGTTCCGGATCAAGGCCGTAAGCCGTGAAGGAGTGCCAGCATGAGCACCGTCGTCAAAAGCGAAACCGCACCCACCGCCGATGCCGTGGCCGTGCGCAGCTGGAAGCTGCCTATCGTGTTGGGCGTCCTGGCGCTCTTTGCCGTGCTGGTCTTCATTGTGCTGGGCCCCAGCGGCACGGCCACCTTCCGCATTTCCCAGGAAAACGACGCCTGGCAGGTGCCCAACCTGGTGCTGCCGGCCAAGGGCGTCGGCGTGGTGGTGGCCATTGTCTGCGTGGCGATGGCGTACCTGTCCTGGCAGCAGACCAAGGCCCGCGGAAAGAGCGCCAAATGGGTGGTCATGACCTTCACAGTGGTGTTTGTGGTGGGCTTGATCGTTTGGATCATTGGCGGCACCACCACGCAGAACATCACGCTGGTGGGCTTGTTCACCGGCGCCATGCTCATCACCACGCCCCTGGTGTTTGGTTCCCTGTCCGGGGTGCTCTCCGAGCGCGCCGGCGTGGTCAACATTGCCATTGAGGGCCAGCTGCTGGCAGGGGCGTTTACCGCAGCCCTGGTTTCCTCCATCACCAACAGCGCCTACGCCGGGCTGCTGGCCGCGGCCGTGGCCGGGGTGCTGGTGTCGTCCCTGCTGGCCCTGTTCAGCATCAAGTACCTGGTGAACCAGATCATTGTGGGCGTGGTGCTGAACGTGCTGGTGTCCGGGCTCACCGGCTTCCTGTTTGAAAAGATCATGAAAACCAAGGTGGCCGGGGAAACCATTTACAACCAGCCCACCCAGCTGCCCAATCTGCCCATCCCGCTGCTCTCGGAGATTCCCATCCTGGGACCCACCCTGTTCCGGCAGTCCATTGTGGGCTACTTCATGCTGGTGCTGGTGGTGGTCCTGTGGTTTGGGCTCTTCCGCACCCGCTGGGGCCTGCGCGTGCGGGCCGTGGGCGAGCACCCCAAGGCCGCCGACACCGTGGGCATCAACGTCAACCGCACCCGCGTGCTGAACGTGCTGGCCGGTGGCGCGGTGGCCGGCATTGGTGGCGCCTACTTCACCCTGGTGGCTGTCAGCAGCTTCAGCAAGGACATGACCGGCGGGCTGGGCTTCATTGCCTTGGCGGCATTGATCTTTGGCCGCTGGAATCCCATTGGCGCCGCCCTGGCGGCCCTGCTGTTCGGTGTGGCCGGCAACCTGCAAAGCATTCTTTCTTTGGCCGGAACCCCCATCGATGGGCAGTTCCTGGCCATGCTGCCGTATGCGCTGACCATCCTGGCCGTCTCCGGATTCGTGGGCAAGGCCATGTCCCCGGCGGCCAGCGGCGAACCCTATGTGAAGGGCTGAGCGGTGGATCCTGAAACTTCCGACGCCGTGTGGGAACCCCTGCGCCAAGCCGCCACCGCGGCCCTCGCCCACGCCTACGTGCCCTATTCGCGCTTCCCGGTGGGTGCTGCGGCCCGTCTTGAAGACGGCACCATTGTCAGCGGCTGCAATGTGGAAAACGCCAGTTACGGGCTGACCCTGTGCGCCGAATGCACCATGATCGGCGCTGCCCGCATGTGCGGCGGCGGGCTGATCCGGGAGTTTTACTGTGTGGATGGCAGCGGCGGGATCCTCATGCCCTGCGGCCGCTGCCGGCAGCTGTTGTACGAGTTCAGCACCGCCGACACGCGCATCATGACCTCCCGGGGCATTAAGACCATGGATCAGGTGCTGCCGGATGCCTTTGGCCCGCGCGACCTTGACAGTGCCGCCGCGCAGACAGCCGACCCCTAAGGATTCCCCCATGAAGCAGCCCGCCTACCAAGGTCCCGCCTTCGACGCCGTGGAGGTCATCATGACCAAGCGCGACGGCGGGACCCTGAGCCCGGAACAAATTGCGTGGACCATTGACGCCTACACCCGGGGCGCCATTGCCGATGAGCAGATGGCCGCCTTGAACATGGCCATTTTGCTCAAGGGCATGGACCGGGCGGAAATCTCCGGGTGGACCACTGCCATGATCAACTCCGGCGAGCGGATGGACTTCGCCGGCCTGCGCAATGCCGCCGGGGCGCCCATGGCGACCACCGACAAGCACTCCACGGGAGGTGTGGGGGATAAGATCACCCTGCCGCTGGCGCCGCTGGTGGCGGTGTTTGGGGTTGCAGTTCCGCAGCTGTCGGGCCGCGGCCTGGGACACACCGGCGGGACCCTGGACAAGCTTGAAGCGATCCCGGGGTGGCGTGCGGAATTAAGCCACGGCGAAATGATGCGTCAGCTTTCCGAGGTGGGGGCCGTCATCTGTGCCGCCGGGGCAAGTTTGGCGCCGGCCGATAAAAAGCTCTACGCCCTGCGCGACGTGACGGGCACGGTGGAGGCCATCCCGCTGATTGCCTCCTCCATCATGAGCAAGAAAATTGCCGAAGGAACCGGCGCACTGGTCCTGGATGTCAAGGTTGGCTCCGGCGCCTTCATGAAAAACGTGGACATGGCCCGCGAACTGGCCACCACCATGGTGGCGCTGGGCCGTGATGCGGGCGTGAACACCGTGGCCCTGCTCACTGACATGTCCACACCGCTGGGCCAAAGCGCCGGCAATGCCATTGAGGTCCAGGAGTCGGTGGAGGTGCTTGCCGGCGGCGGCCCGCAGGACGTGGTGGAGTTGACGGTGAAGCTGGCGCAGGAAATGCTGGCGGCCGCCGGCGTCCACGACGCCGACCCGGCTGCGGCACTGCAGGACGGACGCGCCATGGATGTGTGGCGCCGGATGATTGCCGCCCAGGGCGGCGATCCCGAAGCGCCCCTGCCCCAGGCCCGGGAATCGGAGACCATCCATGCCCCCGCCGACGGTGTGCTGGTGGAACTCGATGCCCTCTCGGTGGGCGTGGCCGCGTGGCGGCTCGGTGCCGGACGGGCCCGCAAGGAGGATGTGGTGCAGGCCGGTGCCGGGGTGCGCATGCATGCCAAGCCCGGTGCCGTGGTGCGTGCGGGCGAACCGCTGTTGACACTGCTGACCGACACCCCCGAGAAGTTTGCCCGGGCCAAGGAAGCACTTGTTGGGGCCGTGACCATTGCCCCGGAGGGTTCGCGCCCGGCCAACAGGCTCATCATTGACCGCATTGCCTGATGTTTCCCCGATCAGCTTCCGGGTGGACGCCGGCGCAGCGGCATCTGCTACTTGAGGTGGATGCGCGCTCCCAGTTTGGCGTGGAAAACTTGTCAGGAAACGTCGGCGCATTGCGGGCGGGACCGCCACCACAGGAGAGGAAGCCCCGAGGGTGGATTTCTTGCATGTGATTGACCAGCTTAATTATTTGATCGAGCACTCCGCCGCCCAGTGGTGGGTCATCCCGCTGGTGAGCCTGTTTTGTCTCATTGACGGCTTTTTCCTCTTCCTGCCCAGTGAAACCGCCATTGTGGGCCTGGCCTCGGTCGCCTCGGTCAGCGGCGAGCCGAATGTGTGGCTGCTGATTCTGGGGGCCTCGGCGGGCGCCATCATGGGGGACAACATTGCGTATTATTTGGGCCGCAAAATGGGCACCACCCGCTTTAAATGGATGCGCCGGCCCCGCGGTGCGAAAGCCTTCGCCTGGGCCGGCAAGGAACTTAAAAAGCGCGGACCCATCTTGATTTTCACTGCCCGGTACATTCCGGTGGGCAGGATAGCCGTCAACTTCACCGCCGGCGCCACGTACTTCCCGTGGCGCCGCTTCGCCCTTTTGGACGCCTTTGCCGTGGTGACCTGGGCCGGCTACTCCGCCGCCATGGGCACCTTCGCCGGTGGCTGGGTGCATGACAACCCCCTGCTGGGTGTCGGCATCGCCGTGGGCCTGGCACTTGCCGTGGGATTCTGCGCCGACCACGTGGCCAAGCTGGTGCACCGTGTGCTGGAAAAGCGTGGGAATGCAGCGGTCGCCGCCGAAGACAACGGCACGCAGGAGCCGGCAGCCGGGCAGCAGCTTGCCGCCGCGGCCGCGCCCACGGCCCACCACGGCTAGCCGGCCGGTGGCCCGCACCGGCGCACCGCCGGCACAATAAGCCCATAGCGTGGAAACTGGCGCAATGCCGTCGGACCTCCATAGAGTGGGAACGTGACTACGCCAACTTCAGAGACAGCAGCCCCGTCCATCCCCGTGGTGGACCTCAAAACGCTGCCAAAGGTATCCCTTCATGACCATCTGGACGGCGGTTTGCGTCCCCAAACCATCATTGAGCTCGCCGCGCAGGCGGGCTGCGAACTGCCCAGCACCGACGCCGGGGAACTGCGCGAATGGTTCCGCAGCAGCGCCGACTCGGGGTCCCTGGAAAGCTACCTTGAGGGCTTCGAGCACACCGTTGCCGTCATGCAGACCCGTGCCGCTCTGGTGCGTGTGGCCCGCGAATTCGTCGAGGACCTGGCCGAGGACGGCGTGGTGTACGGCGAGGTCCGCTGGGCCCCGGAACAGCACCAGCGTTCCGGCCTGACCCTGGACGAGGCCGTCGAGGCCGTCCAGGAGGGCCTGGAGGAAGGCATGGACGTGGTCGATGAAGCCGGCGGTTACATTGAGGTGGCCCAGATCCTCTCCGCCATGCGCCACGCGGACCGCGCCGCCGAGATTGCCCAGCTGGCAGTCCGCCACCGCGACAACGGCGTGGTGGGCTTTGACATTGCCGGCGCCGAGGACGGATACCTGCCCTCCCGCTTCACCGAGGCTTTCACCTTCCTGGCCGAAAACAATTTCCCCGCCACTGTCCACGCCGGTGAAGCGGCCGGGCTCCTGAGCATCCAGGACGCACTGGTCCACGGCCGCGCCCAGCGTCTGGGCCACGGCGTGCGCATAGTCGAAGACATCCACCTGGACGTGGAGGAAGTGGACGGCAAGGACGTCGGCACCCTCACCCTGGGCGATTTGGCGCAGTGGGTGCGGGACCGCCAAATCCCGCTGGAGCTGTGCCCCAGCTCAAATCTGCAGACCGGCGCCATTGCCCAGTTCGGCACCACCCTGGCCGAGCACCCCATTGACCTGTTGCATCAGCTGGGCTTCAACGTCACCGTCAACACCGACAACCGCCTCATGAGCTCGGTGACGTTGAGCGGCGAATTCGCCCAGCTCATCGAGACCTTCGGCTATGGGCTGGACACCATGCTGGAGTTCACCCTCAACGCCGTGCACGCCTCGTTCCTGCCCCTGGAATCACGCGAGGAGCTCGCGGACTTCATCATTGAGCACTACGAGGACGTCATGGAGGAAATGGACGACTTTGAAGACTCCGAAGAGTTCGAAGCCTTCAATGAAGGCACCCTGGACACCGTCGATTAGCGCCCCCGAGGCGCCCGCTGCGGCGGAACTGGCCCGGCTGGTGGAAGTCATTGCCGAACTGCGCGAACACTGCCCGTGGACGGCGGCGCTGACGCATGAATCGCTGGCAGGCTATGTGCTGGAGGAGGCCCACGAACTCATTGAAGCCATCGAAGGGGCCGATGCCGGAACCGGTGGCGCCGAGTTGGCGAACGAGTTGGGGGACCTTTTGCTGCAGGTGGTGCTGCATGCCCGCCTGGGTGCGGAAAGCGGCAGCTTTGATTTGGCGTCCGTGGCGCATGGGGTGAGCGCCAAGCTGGTTCGGCGCAGCCCGCACGTGTTTCACCCCGACGGCACGCTGCGGACGGAATTTTCCGCCACCGTGGCCCAAATTGAGGCCAGCTGGGAACAAGTCAAGGCCCAGGAGCGTGCGGCGTCAACTTCCCGCCCGGCCCACGGCAGCCGTGCCGCGGCGGCGCCGCAGGGGCCTTTTGCCGGCATCCCTGCCACTTTGCCGGCGCTGGCAGCAGCCCAAAAGACCCTCGAACGCGCCCGGCGGGCAGGACTTGAGCTGCCGGGGGCCACGGGGGAGCGCGCGGGGGAGCGCACGGGGGAGCACACGGGGGAGCGGCTGCACCCGGACCGCTTCGAGGATGAAGAACAGCTCGGACAACTGCTCTTGGAGGTGGTGCAGGCCGCACAGCTTCAAGGCCTGGATGCCGAACGGGCCCTGCGCCAGGTGGTGCGCGGGATCCAGGGCCGGGGATGACCACGGGCGGGCCGGCATTTGTGACCCGCCGCGTATTAATGAGTGCCCCATCACGCCGTCGGCTACGATTGAGGCGACAGCGTGGTCAACACCTACTGTACATAGCTGATTATTAGGAGCAATACGTGGCACTTATTGAAGCCATCCATGCACGCGAAATTTTGGATTCCCGCGGGAACCCCACAGTTGAGGTAGAAGTACTTTTGACGGACGGCGCCATGGGCCGCGCAGGCGTCCCCTCCGGTGCATCAACGGGAGCCTTTGAGGCCGTGGAGCTCCGCGACGGCGACTCGGGCCGTTACCAGGGCAAGGGTGTCCTGCAGGCCGTGGAGGCGGTTCTGGAGGTGATTGCCCCCGAACTTGAGGGCATTGACGCCACCGACCAGCGCCTCATCGACGCCATGATGATTGAACTTGACGGCACCGCCAACAAGGGAAAGCTGGGCGCCAACGCGATCCTCGGCGTTTCCCTGGCCGTGGCCAGTGCCGCCGCGGAATCCGCCGGCCTGCCGCTGTACCGCTACCTGGGCGGCCCCAATGCCCATGTGCTGCCCGTGCCGCTGATGAACATCCTCAACGGCGGCTCGCACGCCGATTCCGACGTGGACATCCAGGAGTTCATGGTGGTGCCCCTGGGCGCGGCCACCTTCTCCGAGGGTCTGCGCTGGGGCGTTGAGGTCTACCACAACCTCAAGGCCGTGCTGCAGGAAAAGGGACTCTCCACGGGTCTGGGCGATGAGGGCGGCTTCGCGCCGAACCTGCCCTCCAACCGTGCAGCCCTGGACTTGATCCTCGAAGCCATCAAGCGTGCCGGTTACGAAGCCGGCAAGGACGTTGCCCTGGCCCTGGACGTGGCCTCCTCCGAGTTCTTCAAGGACGGCGCCTACCAGTTCGAGGGCAAGGCACTTTCCGCCGCGGACATGAGCGCGTACTACACCGAACTCGTTGCGGACTACCCGCTGGTGTCCATTGAGGACCCGCTGGACGAGGACGACTGGGAGGGCTGGAAGACGCTCACCGACGCCATTGGCGACAAGGTGCAGATCGTCGGTGATGACCTCTTCGTCACCAACCCCGAGCGTCTGTCCCGCGGGGTGGAGACCAAGACCGCCAACTCGCTGCTGGTCAAGGTCAACCAGATTGGTTCCCTGACGGAAACCCTCGACGCCGTGTCCATGGCCCAGCGCGCAGGTTTCACCACCATCACCTCGCACCGCTCCGGCGAGACCGAGGACACCACCATTGCCGACATCTGCGTTGCCACCAATGCCGGCCAGATCAAGACCGGCGCACCGGCCCGCTCCGAGCGCGTGGCCAAGTACAACCAGCTGCTGCGCATTGAAGAAGAGCTCGACGACGCCGCACGCTACGCAGGCCGCAGCGCGTTCCCGCGTTTCAAGGGCTAATAACCACCGGCAGCCGCGGCGGTTGGCTAAGGTGGTAAAACACACCTTCAGCCGGCCCGCCGCGGCGTCGTTGTTTAAAACGGCACAGGCTGCCGGGGTGTGCACGCAGCTGTAAACCAATGAGGAGAACCATAGTGACACGACGGCCCTCAGTGCCCAAGGCCCAGTTCACCGGCGGCCTCGGCAGTCCCACCGGCAAGCCCCAGGCCGCCCCCGCGGCGCAGCAGCCACAGCCCGGGCACGACGGTCCCGGCAAGGGCCGGAAGAAGGGCGCCCCGGGGCGCGAACGCCGCCCGGCTTCGGCCCCGGCCCGTCAGCGCGCCGAAGACGGCACCGACGACGCCGGGCACAGCCCCGTCCCCGCGCGGTCCTTCTCCGGCCGGCTGCTGGTGCTGGGCTTGGCGATGGGCGTGGTGACCTTGTTGCTGGCCCCGAATGTGCACACGTACCTGGAACAGCGTGCGGAAATTTCCGCTCTTCGCCAGGACATTGCCGCACGGGCCACCCAGCAGGAGATTTACACCGCCGAGCTGGCCCGCTGGGACGATCCGGCCTACATCAAGCAGCAGGCCCGCGACCGGGTCAGCATGCTGATGCCCGGGGAAACAGGCTACTGGGTCTACGGCGCCGAGGAACTCAAGGCCAAGGACGGGGCGCCGGTTGGATCTGCCGATGCCGCCAAGGACCCCGGCGCCGCCTCCACCACCGCCAAGGATGCCACCAGTGTCACGGAACAGCCGTGGGTGGACAGCCTGCTGCAGGCCGTGCGGGAATCGGGGCAGGTCCAGGCAACGCCGGTGGAGCCCGCCCCCACACCCGCCCCCGCGGCCCCCTGATGGCGGCCCCGCGGCAAGCAGGCTAAAATTGCCAGTTGATCCCCTCCAGTTTTTGCCTTTCCGGTCTTGACCGGACGCGCCAGAGCGAACCATGAAAGGCCCCCAGTGTCCGCAACGCAAAGCTCCGCCTCCGCGGGGAGCGTGTCCAGCCAAACCACTGCCGCCGGCCGTGTCCCGAGCCAAAGCGACCTTGATACGCTCAGCCTGCAGCTCAACCGGCCCGTGCGCGATGTGGTGGAAATACCTGCCCGCTGCGTGTGCGGCAACCCGCTGGTGGCAGCCACGGCGCCCAGGCTCAGCAACGGCATTCCCTTTCCCACCACCTACTACCTCACCCATCCCGTGCTCACCGCCGCCGCCTCGCGCTTGGAAGCTGCGGGATTGATGACTCGGATGAGCGAGCGTCTGGGCGCCGACGCGGAGCTCGCCGCCGCCTATCACAGGGCGCACGAGAGCTACATTGCGGCCCGCGAAGCCATTGGTGAACGCGCCGGCACCGGGCCCGTGCCGGAAATTGCCGGGATTTCCGCCGGCGGCATGCCGACCCGCGTCAAATGCCTGCACGTCCTCATTGGCCACGCCCTGGCGGCCGGACCCGGCGTCAACCCGCTGGGGGATGAAGCCTTGGCGCAGGTGGCCCAGTGGTGGACCGCCGACTCCTGCCGCTGCGCCGGTGCCTGGGACATCTCCGCACCGGTCCCGCACAAGGATCTGAGCCGCCACGTCAAACATTTGAACCAGCAGGGGAAATAAGCACCATGCGCGTAGCCGCCATTGACTGTGGAACCAATTCCATCCGCCTGCTCATAGCCGACGTGGCGGGTGCCGACGCGCCACCGGCCAGCGCGGGCGGGCCACGCATGGGCGAGGTGCATCGGGAGATGCGTGTGGTGCGCCTGGGCCAGGGCGTGGACGTCACGGGGGAGCTGGCCGAAGAGGCCCTGGCGCGCACCTTCGCGGCCGTGGACGACTACGCGGCATTGATCCGTGCCGCCGGCGCGCAGCACATCCGTTTTGTGGCCACCAGCGCCACCCGGGATGCCCGGAACCGTGACGTTTTCACCGCCGGCATCCAGGCCCGCCTGGGCATTGTCCCCGAGGTGGTCAGCGGTGCCCAGGAGGCTGCGCTGTCCTTCGCCGGTGCCGCCAGTGTCCTGCCGCCGGTGGCCGGACGGAATGTGCTCGTTGTTGACCTCGGCGGCGGCAGCACCGAATTCGTCCTTGGCGGCACCGGAGGCGTCAGCGCGGCCCTGAGCACCGACATGGGCTGCGTGCGCTTCACCGAGCGCTACCTGCCCTCGGACCCGCCCACGGCTGCGGAAATCAACGCCGCAGTGGCCGCCATTGAAGACAAGCTTTCGGACGCGGACGCCGCCGTGCCCTTTCA
Organism: Specibacter sp. NPDC057265; assembly: GCF_042668835.1. Taxonomy (NCBI): domain Bacteria; kingdom Bacillati; phylum Actinomycetota; class Actinomycetes; order Micrococcales; family Micrococcaceae; genus Specibacter; species Specibacter sp. NPDC057265. The sequence goes on along the minus strand of NZ_JBHUYE010000001.1, from coordinate 454,056 downwards.
CACCGTCGACGCCGTGGTGGGCGTCGCCGGCACCATCACCACCATCACGGCCCACGCCCTGGGGCTGCCCAGTTATCAGCCCAGCTCCATTCATGCCGCCGTCGTGCCCGTTGAAACCCTGCTGCAGGCGGCAACGGAACTGGTGCAAATGACACGCGGGCAGCGGGCGGCACTTGGCTTCATGCATCCGGGCCGGGTGGATGTCATTGGTGCCGGTGCCTTGATCTGGCGCACCGTGCTGCAACGGCTGGTGGCTGCCACCGACGGCAGGCTGAAGTCGGCAACCACCAGTGAACACGATATTCTTGACGGAATTGCCCTGGGTGCTGCCGGTCTTTAGCCTGTGCCCCGTTTCTGGAAACGAGCCTTTATGACGTTGCTTCCACGGCTGCAAAAAACCGCAGCCGCGCTGCTGGCGCTTGCCCTGGCTGGACTCCTGGCCGTGGCAGCGGCCCCGGCCGCAAACGCCGATGACATTCGCAACCGGCAGTACTGGCTGGAAAAAAGCGGTATTGCCAAAGCCTGGGAGGTTTCCCAGGGCGAGGGTGTGAAGGTGGCCGTCATTGACAGCGGAATCGACACCTCCCACAAGGACCTGAAGGGCGCCGTGGTGGGCGGCATTGACGTCTCCGGCGCCGGCAGCCCCGACGGCAGCAAGGGCATTGGCGCGGAACCCGAACATGGCACGCTGGTGGCCACCATGTTGGCCGGCCGCGGACACAGGGAAGGCACGGCCAGCCCCACGCCGTCCAACACCTCGCCGGCGCCACCAGCGCCCGGCGCCGGAGACTCCGGTGTCATTGGCGTCGCCCCCAAGGCTGAACTCCTCACAGTTTCACTCTGGCTCGGAAGCGTGAACCCGTCCGGAAAAAACATTGACGATCAAATTCCGGCAGCCGTCCGATGGGCGGTGGACCAGGGTGCCTCGGTGATCAACATGTCCCTGGGCAGCACCTCCACGGCCTGGCCGCAAAGCTGGGATGACGCCTTCGCCTACGCCGAGGCCAAGGATGTGGTCATTGTGGCGGCGGCCGGAAACCGCAAGTCCGGCAGCGAGCAGGTGGGTGCGCCCGCCACCATACCGGGGGTTTTGACGGTGGGCGGGCTTGACCGTGACGGCTCGGCCAGCGTTGATTCCTCCTCCCAGGGCATCAGCATCGGGGTGAGCGCGCCGGCGGAGGAACTCACCGGCGGGCTGCCCGGCGGCGGGTACGCGCAGTGGAACGGCACCAGCGGCGCAACGCCCATAGTCGCCGGCGTCGCTGCCCTGGTGCGCTCCAAATATCCGCAACTCACGGCGCCCCAAGTCATCAACCGCATCATTTCCACCGCCACACCCAAGGGCGAGGGCCGCCCCAATGCCATCTACGGCTACGGCATCCTCGACGCCGCCGCGGCACTCAATGCCGAGGTGCCGGCAGTTGAGGCCAATCCCTTGGGCAGCATCGCCGAATGGATCCGGGTGCACCGGCGTGGTGCGCCTGCCCCGGCCACCCTGGAGGGCACGCCCGCGGCCGGCGTTCCCCTGCCGGCACCCACACTGCTGGATGCCGCCGCGCCCGTGCCCGCCGGCGTCGAGCAGGCTGACGCCTTGCCGCAGGCACTGGTGCTGGGATCGGCCGGGATGTTGCTGCTGATAGCCGCCGCAGGCACCAGCCACCTGCTGCTGGTGCGGCGCAGATCCCACGCCCACCGGGGCTGAGCGGACGGCTTGCCGCCCGCACGGGGTCCGTTTCCTGCCGCGGGGCGCCGCATGACGCAAGTGTGAAATTTGCTAGTGAATGTTTTCACAAACATATGTAGTATGGAGGTATGGCAATCACTCCCACCTTTTCAGCACGACCGCGCGTCCTTGTAGTAGGCGGCGGCTACGTCGGCCTCTACACGGCCTTCAAACTGCAGAAGAAGATCGCAAAGGCCGGTGGCATTGTCACCCTGGTCGATCCGCTGCCCTACATGACCTACCAGCCCTTCCTTCCGGAGGTGGCAGCGGGCAACATTGAACCGCGCCACGCCGTGGTGCTGCACCGCCAGCACCTGAAGCAGACCGAGCTCATTCAGGGATCGGTCACTGCCATTGACCACGAAAACCGCACCGCGGTTGTTGCTCCCGCCGACGGCGGCACCCCCTTTGAACTGCAGTACCATGACGTGGTGGTGGCCGCAGGCGCCATCACCCGCACCTTCCCCATCAAGGGACTGGCGGAGACAGGCATTGGCCTGAAGACCATTGAAGAGGCCGTGGCCCTGCGCAACCAGGTGCTGTCACACATTGAGAAGGCGGGCACGGAGACCGACCCGGCCCTGCGCAAGCGCGCCCTGACCTTCGTGGTGGTCGGTGGCGGCTTTGCCGGCATCGAAACCATTGCCGAACTCGAGGACATGGCCCGTGCGGCCGTGAAGCAGAATGCCCGTGTGGACCAGTCCGAACTGCGTTTTGTCCTGGTGGAGGCCATGGGACGCATCATGCCCGAGGTCACTGAGAAGCAGGCCCTCTGGGTGGTGGAGCACCTGCGCAGCCGTGGCATTGAGGTGCTGTTGAACACCTCCTTGGACAACGCCGAGGACAACAACCTCAAGCTGATCAACATGCCTGACAAGTCCGTGGCGCAGCAGTTTGACGCTGACACGCTTATTTGGACCGCCGGCGTCATGGCCAACCCCATGGTCCGCTCCACCGATTTCCCCCTTGAACCGCGCGGGCGTGTTTCCGTCAATGTGAACCTGCAGATCAGCGGCGAATTCGGGGTCATTCCCAACGCCTGGGCGGCCGGCGATGTTGCGGCCGTGCCCGATGTCACCGGTGGCCTGCCCGACGGCACCTGTGTCCCCAATGCCCAGCACGCGCTGCGCCAGGCCAAGCGCCTGGCCGCCAACCTGTGGGCCAGCCGTTTCAACAAGCCGCTGAAAGGTTACAAGCACAAGAACCTCGGTGCCGTTGCCGGCTTCGGTGTGGGCAAGGGCGTTGCCAAGATCATGGGCCTGCAGCTCAAGGGCGTGCCCGCCTGGCTCGCACACCGCGGCTACCACGGTTTGGCCATGCCCACCGTGGAGCGCAAGCTCCGTGTCATCCTGGGCTGGTTTGCCGCGGTGGTGGGCGGCCGCGACCTGGCCCAGCTGGAGAACCTGCAGACCCCCCGGGCCACCTTCGTGGATGCGGCAACCCCCAAGCCGAAACCGGCCGCCAAGGTCGAGCCCAAGCGTGAAGCCCCGGTGGAAGTCAAGGAATCGGCGTCCGCCGCCAAGTAGGCACCAAAAGGGCCACTTGACGTGGTTTGATGGCGGTGCTTCCCGTTTCGGGGGGCGCCGCCATTTGCTTTCACGCACCCCGGCGTCACGGGGGTGGGTGAGCGGGCACGCATAGACTTGCCGCATGATCATTCGACGCGAACGGGCCGAAGACAGACCCGAAATTTTCGCCGTGCTGGCAGCGGCCTTTGCCGGTGGGCCCGAACCCAGGCTGCTGCGGGAACTCTTTGCCGCCCGTGAATACCTTCCGGCGCTCTCACTCGTGGCGGAGTCGGAGCAGGGCGTCATTTTGGGCCATGTCATCTCCACGCGGGCCTGGGTTGGCACGTCGCAGTCACTGGGCCTGGGCCCGCTGGCGGTGCAGCCGGGCTACCAAAGGCAGGGTGTGGGCTCCGCCCTGATGACCGCCACCCTCGCCGCGGCCAACGAACTGGGCGAATCCAGCATTGCCCTGTTGGGCAGCACCGCCTACTACCCACGTTTCGGCTTTGTGCCCGCCGATTCCCTCGGCATCATATCCCCCGACCCGTCCTGGGGATCACACTTCATGGCCAGGGCGCTGAACGCCTACACGGCAGGCACACATGGGCAGTTCAAGTACGCGCAGCCCTTTAAAAACCACTGATCCGCGGTTTCTTATCCAACCATTTCATCCAGTAGGGTTGAATGGTTCCGGAAATTGATGTGGTTCCGCAACCGGCCCCAGTAGCCCAATGGCAGAGGCACCAGACTTAAAATCTGTTCAGTGTCGGTTCGAGTCCGACCTGGGGTACCACTGAAACTGCAACCTCCGCGAACCCGCAGCACATGTCCCCATGACCGCATCAAAGGGACATGTGCTGCGGGTTTGCCGTGGGTGGAGGGCGGCAGGATGCGCGCCCAATGCCGGGAGCCCTCACCCAGGGTCTGAATCAGGACCCTAAGCGAACATTGCGTGAACACTGGCTGTGAATGGGCTGGCAATGGCCCGGCAGTGGAACAATACGCGGCCCTGCAACGTCTGTATTGGTAGAGTTGAATTCATTATCCACCCCGCTATCTAGGAGGAATCAGCACCATGGCTCTTGGTGGCAACCCGGTTTTTGCGAACAACAAGAACTTCAAGGACACGCCTTCCCAGCGCGGCCGCTTCAATGGCGGTGCTGACACGCTGGCCGCACCGGCCCAGTATTCGGCGCAGCAGCTGCAGGACATGTACAACAAGCCCGCGGCCAACAGCGCCCAGACCGGGCGGATGACGTACGACGACGTCATCATGAAGACCGTCTTCACCTTGGCGCTGGTCCTGGTGGGTGCCGGCATTGGCTGGTTCGTGCCGGCGCTCATGCTGCCAGGGGCCATTGTGGGTTTGGTCCTGGGTCTGGTGAACGCCTTTAAGAAGGAGCCGTCGCCGGCGCTGATCCTGGCCTATGCCTTCTTTGAGGGCTTGTTCCTCGGCGGCATCTCAGGCGTACTGGAAAGCAGCCTTCCCGGCATCGTGGTCCAGGCCCTGCTGGGTACGCTCAGCGTGTTTGTGGTGACCCTGGTGCTCTTCCGCAACGCCAAAATCCGGGCCACACCCAAGATGACACGTTTTTTCGTGATTGCCTTGGCCGGCTACGCGCTCTTCTCCCTGCTGAACTTTGGCCTGATGGTCTTCGGTGCCATTGACAACCCCTGGGGCCTGCGCAGCATGGACATTCCCGGCACCAACATTCCCTTTGGCGTCGTCCTGGGTCTGCTGGCCATTGGCCTGGCCGCTTTCTCCCTCATTGTGGACTTCACCTCCATTGAACAGGGCGTACAGCGCGGCGTTCCCGCCAAGTACTCCTGGACCGCAGCCTTCGGACTGACGGTGACCCTGGTGTGGCTGTACGTGGAGATCCTGCGCCTGCTGGCCATCATTCGCGGCAACGACTAGCGGCACCACCACCAACCAGCACCCCGGTGCGCGGACCAAAGGTCCGGCACCGGAAGATTTGTTCACAACTAGCGAAAGCAGCCCATGAACGTTACCCCCACGGTTTGGGGCATTACCATTGTTGTCATTTTGGCCCTGCTGGCCTTTGACTACTTCTTCCACATCCGCAAGGCGCACATCCCCACCCTGAAGGAAGCGGCCATCTGGTCCTCCATCTATGTGGGCCTGGCAGTCATCTTTGGTGTTGTGGTGCTCGCCCTGGGCGGCGGCACCATGGGCAGCGAGTACTTTGCCGGATACATCACCGAGAAGGCGCTGAGCGTTGACAACTTGTTTGTCTTCCTGGTCATTATGGCCAGCTTCAAGGTTCCGCGTGAAGATCAGCAAAAGGTGCTGCTCTTTGGCATTGTCTTTGCCCTGATTGCCCGCACGGCGTTCATTTTTGCCGGCGCGGCCCTGATCAACACCTGGTCCTGGATGTTCTACATCTTCGGCATCATCCTGCTCATCACCGCCGGGAACCTGCTCAAGGGTGAGGAAGGCGGCGACGACGACGCTGACAACTTCGTCATCAAGCTGGCCAAGCGCTTCCTGCGAACCTCCGAACACTACGACGGCGACAAGCTCATCACGGTGGTCGACGGCAAGAAGCTGCTCACTCCCATGTTGTTGGTGATGGTGGCCATTGGTGGAACGGATTTGCTGTTCGCCCTGGACTCCATTCCGGCCATCTTCGGTTTGACGCAGAACGTCTACATTGTGTTTACAGCCACCGCCTTCTCACTCATGGGCCTGCGCCAGCTGTACTTCCTTCTGGACGGACTGCTTGACAGGCTTATTTACCTCTCCTACGGCCTGGCCACCATTTTGGCCTTCATTGGTGTGAAGCTGGTGCTTCACGCCCTGCATGAGAACACCCTGCCGTTCATCAATGGCGGTGAGCACGTGCCGGTCTTTGAGATCACCACGGGCCTGTCACTGTCGGTGATCATTGGCGTGCTGTTCGTGACCATTGTGGCTTCCCTGGTCAGCAAGTCCGGCAAGGCGCAGACGGTGTTCAACAATGCCCGCCGCCACGCAACGAGCTACTTGGAGCTGGAGTACACCGCCGATCCCCAGGAGCGCGAGCGCGTCTACAACCAGCTCATGGAAGAGGAAAAGGCCATTGCCGTCATGGAACCCAAGTTCCGTGACAAGCACCCGGAATCCGAGGAGATCCTGGTGCAGATTGAACAGGCACACCAGGCCCACCGGGACCACCTGAACGCCTAGGCCTTCCTCAAGGCTGGGTCCACACAAAGGGTCCCGGACCTTCCCGGCCACTTCGGTGGCAGGAAGGTCCGGGACCCTTTGTGTGCTTGCGGTCCGACGCCCGTGCTAGGGCACCCGGTGGGCGCCGGCGGCGGGGGAGACGGTGAAGATGTCCGGTGCCGTGAAGCCGGCGCCGGCAAAGGAGCTTTCCACCGCTGCCCGCACCCCGGCCTCCGCAGCCGCGGGAATGAGGGCTATGGCCGAGCCGCCAAAACCGCCACCTGTCATCCGGGCCCCGAGGGCGCCATGGTTCAGCGCCGTCTCCACGGCGAGGTCCAGCTCGGGGCAGGAAATTTCAAAGTCATCGCGCATGGAGGCATGGCTGGCGGTGAGCAGCTCTCCAATGGCACCCGGTCCGGCGTCGTCCAGGAGGGCAACAGTGTCCAGCACCCGCTGGTTTTCACTCACAATGTGCCGCACCCGGCGGAAGGTCTCCGGATCGAGCAGGCCGGCAGCCTCATTCAGCTCCGATGCCGCCACGTCGCGCAGGGCCGCAACGCCCAGCACCTCGGCGCCCAGCTCGCACGATGCCCGCCGGGCCGCATAGCCGCCCGTGGCGTGGGCGTGGGTGACCTTGGTGTCAATGACCAGGATGAGCAAACCGTTGGCCGCAAGATCCAGGGGCACCAGTTTCGACGATTGCTCCCGGCAGTCCAGGAACACCGCATGCCCGGCGGTGGAGAGCAGGGAGGCGGACTGGTCCAGGATTCCCGTAGGTGCACCAACCACTTCATTTTCCGCGCGCTGGCCCACCAGCACCAGTTCGTTCAGGCTCAGCCCGCCGGCACCGAGCTCATTGAAGGCGGTGGCGACGGCGCATTCGATCGCCGCCGAGGAGGACAGGCCCGCACCCGAGGGCACCGTGGAATGCAGATACAGGTCAAAGCCGCCCGTTTCAATGCCCATCTGACGCAGCACCCACACCACGCCCAGGGGGTAGGCGGTCCAGCCGTTCATGGTCCCGGCGGAAAGGGTGCCCAGGTCCACGCTCACCAGCTCCGGCTGCCCGTAGCTGGAAATCAGCCGCGCGGTGTTGCCGCTGCGCCGCCGGATGGCCACCATGGCCGTGCGGTCAATGGCAAAGGGCAGCACAAAGCCGTCGTTGTAGTCGGTGTGCTCACCAATGAGGTTCACCCGTCCAGGGGCGGCCCAGATGCCCTCGGGCCGGTCTCCGAAGGTGGTTTCAAAGGCCGCGGCAAGCTGCTCCGCGGCAAGCTGCTCTGGGTTCGGGTTCGGGTTCGGGTTCGGGGGGATGCTCATGCCTGTCCTGCTTTCATCCTGGCTGCAACCTGGCGCAACGCGGCTGCGGTTTGTTCGGGGGTGGTGTCATTGATGAAGGCTCCCATGGCGGCTTCCGAGCCGGCCAGGAACTTCAATTTGTCGGCGGCGCGGCGGGGGGAGGTCAATTCCAGGTGGAAGCGGCCGGCCGGGCGCAGGACGGCGTCGAGCGGCGCCTGGTGCCAGGCCGCAATGTAGGGCGTGGGGGTGTCATATATGCCGTCAACAACCCGCAGCAGGTCCAGGTACATCTGGGCAAGTTCGTCCCGCTCCTCCCCTGTCAGGGCAGCAAAGTCGGGCACATGGCGGTGCGGTGTGAGGTGTATTTCCAGGGGCATGTGCGCGGCAAACGGCACGTAGGCGCTGAAGTGCCTGCCCTGGGCCACCATGCGCTCACCTGCGGCGGACTCCTGGGACACGATGTGCCCCAGGAGGGTTTCCCGGCCGTCATGGGCGTCATAAAAGGTGCGTGCCGTGGCAGCCATGACCTGGCTGCGGGGCGGCACATAGGAGTAGGCATAAATTTGGCCGTGGGGATGGTGCAGCGTGACACCAATGTCCTGGCCGCGGTTCTCAAAGGGGAACACCTGCTTGATCCCCGGCAGCGCACTCAGCGCCTCGGTGCGGTGTGCCCAGGCGTCAATGACGGTCCGGGCCCGTTCGGTGGACAGCGAGGCAAAGGACGCTGTGTGCTCCGGGGTGAAGGCCACCACTTCGCAGCGGCCAAAGGCGCGCCCCATGGTGCCCCAGGCGGGGGCCGGCGGGATTTCTCCGGTGGCCGAACCCAGGGAGGGGAAGCGGTTTTCAAAGACAGCCACGTCGTAGCTGGAGTCCGGGATTTCTGAGAGGTTGCTGCCGGTGCTCGGACACAGCGGGCATTGATCGGCCGGGGGCAGGTAGGTGCGCGTTTGGCGGTGCGCGGCAATGGCCACCCAGTCACCTGTCAGCGCATCAAAACGCAGCTCGCCGGTGTTCTCAATGGAACGCGGATCCAGGGGCCGGGTGTCGGGGGCGCCGTGAACCTTGGCAACACCGCCGTCGTCAAAGTAGATAAGCTCCCGGCCATCGGCGAGTTGGGTGCTGGTAGCGGTAGTCATGAGGTCTTCCTGGTGGAGGGGGCGGGGATGGTCCCGGCAGCCTGGCCTGCAGTGGCGGCGGCCCGGGGGGCTTGGATGAAGCGGGGAACGAGGCCGGAGAACAGCGTGCCCGTGGCGGCACCCACCTTGGCATCGGTGATGATGATCTCCACCGCCGCCAGGGGGGCAATGGAGGCGAGCGAACGGACATGGAACTTGGTGCTGTCGGCGAGCACCACCAGCCGTGAGCTGGCCTGCACAAACGCTGCATTGGTTTCCGCCTCCAGCCAGTTGGGACTGGTCAGGCCGCGGTCGGCGTCAATGCCGTGGACACCCATGAAACACAGGTCGGTGTTGAGCCGGTCCAGGGCCATGCGGGCCACGGGACCCACCAGGGCCTCGGACACCGTGCGTTCACCGCCGGTGAGAATGACCTTCAAATCCGGGTCGCCCTGCTGCAAATACAGCAGCTGGGCAACTTTCAGGGAGTTTGTCACCACCGTCAAGCCGCGCAGCCGGTCCAGTTCCGGGGCCAGGCGCACGGCCAGTTGATAGGTGGTGGTGCCGCCGGTGAACGCCACAGTCATCCCGGGGGAGACCAGGGCCAGCGCCTGTTCGGCAATGGCCAGTTTGGCCTCCAGCTCCTTATCCACATTGAGCAGGAATCCCGGTTCCACCGAACTCAGCCGGGCCAGACGCGTGGCCCCACCGTGGATCCTGCGGGCCAGGCCGCTTTGATCCAGGACTTCAATGTCCCGGCGGATGGTCATTTCACTGACATTGAGCGAGGCGGCTATGTCAGCCACCCGCACGGCTTCATGGAGCTGCAGCTCCTTCAGGATGCGGGCTTGGCGTTCCGGGGCCAACATGGCTTCTCCTCCAATCCGCTGACAGGGACTTGCACTGAAATAAACACTTTCAAACAAAATATTACATTATGTGGAACAAAATGGCGCGTTCGGCGGGGGTTTGCGCAGTGTGGCGGGCCGCTGCCCTGTAATCTGGGCCCATGACTTCTCCTGCAGCCCCCCGTCCAGCCGCCACCGGCGCCCAGCATGTCTTGCGCCACGGCGGGGCCACCGCCATTGTCACCTCGCTGGCCGCCGGCCTGCGCCACTACGAACGCAACGGGGTGGAGCTGGTGGCCGGCTACCCGGAGGATGCCATCGCCCCACGCGGTGCCGGGATCACCTTGGCTCCCTTCGCCAACCGGATTGCGGACGGCCTGTGGCATTTGGACGGCGAGCCGCAGCAGCTGGACATCACCGAGGTTCCGCTGCGCAACGCCATCCACGGGCTGCTGCGCAACACCGGCTACCAGGCGCTGGAAAGCAGCCCAAGGCATGTGCTGCTGGAGGCCGTCATCCACCCGCAGCACGGCTACCCCTTTCTGGCCCGGCACCAGGTGCGCTACGAGCTCACTGCCGGCGGCCATCTGCGGGTGGCGCAGACGCTGATCAATGATTCCGCCCGGTCCGCCCCCGGGGTGTTGGGCGCCCACCCCTACCTCACCCTGGGCGGACAGGAACCGGAAACCTTGATGCTGCAGGTCCATGCCAACCAGTATCTGGGCGCGGACGAACGCATGATCCCCACCTTCAGCGCGCCGGTGGCCGGTCCCTTCGATCTGCGTGCCGGCAGGGCCCTGGCCGAGTCCCACATGGATGCCACCTTCACCGGACTGATCACGGACGACGGCGCAGCCTGGCACACGCTTTCGGCCCCGGACGGCAGCCGCGTGGGACTGTGGCATGACGCCACAGTGCAGTACCTGCACGTCTATGTCACAGACCTTTTTCCGGGCCGTTCGGTGGCCGTGGCCATGGAACCCATGACGGGCCCGGCAAACGCCTTCAATTCCGGGGAGTCTCTGCGCTGGCTGGAGCCGGGGGAGTCCTTCACCATGAATTGGGGCATAGATTCCACGGGGATCTAAACCCCCGCCCCTTCTTTGCCCGGCAGGGCGCGGCAGGAACGCCGGCACGCGCGCATGCGGGGGCAATAACTTCGGTTACCGTATTTTTTCCAGATAGGGAATCATTGGGCTATGACGCCCGAACAGCTGCGCCCCGAGCGCGAAGTCCAAAACGACTCGTCAGTGGTACCTTTTGGCATGCGCGTGGCAGGTGCCTGGTCATGGCGGATAGTCGTTATCCTGCTGGCCGTTGGCATCCTCGTGTGGATCATGGGCAAGATCACCGTGCTGCTGATCCCCGTCATGGTGGCCGCCCTGCTGGCGGCACTGCTGAGCCCGGTGGTCTATGGGCTCAGGCGCATTGGGCTGCCCTTGGGATTGAGCGTGGCCGTGGCGGAGCTTGGCCTGATTGTGGTGGTGGTGGGCGGACTGTTCCTGGTGGGCCGTCAAATGGTTTCAGGCATCCGTGAGCTCAGCGCGCAGGCCATCACCGGGTTGATTCAAATTGAGGAATGGCTGAAATCGGGGCCGCTGAGTTTGAGCACCGATGAGATTTCCGGCTACCTGGACGATGCCTTGAAGGCCCTGCAGGACAACAGCGGCTCGATCGCCTCCTCGGCCGTGGGCATTGGCAGCACCTTTGGCCACTTTGCCGTGGGGCTGATCCTGACATTGTTCATCTTGATTTTCTTCCTGCTCGAAGGCGGGCGCATTTGGACCTTTGTGGTGCACCTGATGCCGCGCCGCTCCCGTCCGGCCGTCGACGGCGCAGGCCGCCGCGGCTGGCTGTCCCTGGGCAACTACGTGCGTGTGCAGATCCTCGTGGCCGCTGTCGACGCTGTCGGCATTGGTGCCGGTGCGGCCATCATTCAAGTACCCTTGGCGTTGCCGTTGGCGGTCTTGGTGTTCATTGGTTCCTTCATCCCGGTGGTGGGTGCCCTTGTCACCGGTGCCGTGGCCGTGCTGCTGGCCCTGGTGGCCAATGGCTGGGTCAACGCCCTGATCATGCTCGGCATTGTGCTCCTGGTCCAGCAGGCCGAAAGCCATCTGCTCCAGCCACTGGTCATGGGCCGCGCCGTGAATTTGCACCCGGTGGCCGTCATCCTTGCCGTCGCCGCCGGCTCCAGCGTCGCCGGCATTCTTGGCGCCCTCTTTGCGGTGCCCCTGCTGGCCGTGGCCAACTCCTTCATCCGCTACATTGTGGACCGGGGCTGGGAGCACGATCCGGCGCTTCCGGACATTTACGGACTGCCCCGGCCCCTGTCCGATGCCCCTGCTGCCGGGGATGCCAAGTAGCCACCGGCCGGCACCCCACCTGAAGGCGGTGGCCGGAATGCGCCACCTTGCCCCAACACCTCCCACCCGTGATGAGAAAGAGAACTGTATTGTGAACGCCTCCCCCGAGCTGCCCGTAAACCTGAACGCCGTTGAAGAGGCCCGGGAACTGCTGCAGGAGATCATTGCGCTCACGCCCATTGAAAATTCGCGGGCGCTGGGCCGGATGACCGGGTCCGAGGTGTATTTCAAGTGCGAAAATCTGCAGCGGGCCGGATCCTTCAAGGTCCGCGGGGCGTATGTGCGCATGGCCAAATTGTCACTGGACGAGCGGGCCCGCGGGGTGGTGGCAGCCTCGGCCGGCAACCACGCCCAGGGCGTGGCCGTGGCCGCCAAGGCCCTGGGGATCAAGGCGCGGATCTACATGCCCATGGGCGTGGCGCTGCCCAAACTGGCCGCCACGCGCGGGCACGGGGCCGAAGTGGTGTTGCACGGCTTCAATGTCGACGAATCCCTGGCCGAGGCGCAACGCTACGCCAATGAATCCGGTGCGGTCTTTGTGCACCCCTTCGACAATGTTGACGTGGTGGCCGGCCAGGGCACCATTGGCCTGGAAATCCTGGAGCAGATTCCCCACGTGGACACCATTGTCATGGGGGTGGGCGGGGGCGGGCTCCTTGCCGGCGTGGCGGTGGCGGTCAAGGCCCGGGCCAAGGAACTGGGGCGGGAGATCCGCATCATTGGGGTCCAGGCCGAGAACGCCGCCGCCTACCCGCCCTCGCTGGCAGCTGACGCACTGGTGCCGCTGAAGAAGGTGTCCACCATGGCCGACGGCATTGCCGTGGGACGGCCCGGCCAGCTGCCGTTTTCCATCATCCGCGAACTTGTCGACGACGTGGTCACCGTCAGTGAGGAATCCTTGGCCCGGGCGCTGATCTTTTTGCTCGAGCGCGCCAAAATGGTGGTGGAGCCCGCCGGCGCGGTGGGCGTGGCGGCCCTCATGGAAGCCAAAATTGAGAACCCCGGCACCACGGCCGTGATCCTTTCCGGCGGGAACATTGACCCCATGCTGATGCTCAAGGTCATTCAGCGTGGTCTGGCCGCAGCGGGCCGGTTCATGACGGTGCGCATGATGCTGGACGACCGGCCAGGGTCATTGGCCACCATTTCGCGCATCATTGCCGAAAACGACGCGAATGTCACTGGCTTGGACCACACCCGGGTGGGCGGTTCCATCTCCATGGGGGACGTCTCCATCACCGTGAACCTTGAAACCAAGGGCCATGAACACTGCGAACTGGTGCTTACTGCATTGCGCTCCGAAGGTTTCCAACCCATCGTGGTGCACTGACGGTGGACACGAAAAAGGCCGGGGTTTTCCACCCGGCCTTTTTCGCGTCAATGCCGGCAGTTAGGCCTCGTACGGCTTTGCGGAAAGAATTTCCACGGCAATTTCCCTGCCGTTGGGGGCCAGGTAGCTGAGCTTGTCGCCCACCTTGTGGCCCATGATCGCGGCGCCAAGCGCGGAGCGCTCACTGTAGACCTCAAGCTCACCGGCACCCACTTCACGGCTTCCCAGCAGGAAGGTGGTTTCATCGCCCGCGATCGTGGCAACGACCACCATGCCCTGTTCCACAATGCCGTCGTCGGCCGGTGCTTCGCCCACACGGGCGTTGCGCAGCATTTCACTGAGCTGACGGATCCGGGCCTCAATCTTGCCCTGCTCGTCCTTGGCAGCGTGGTAGCCGCCATTTTCCTTCAGGTCGCCTTCTTGGCGGGCCTGCTCAATTTTGCTGACAATCTCTGCTCTGCCCGCGCCGGAGAGCTGGGTCAGCTCCGCCTGCAGTCGGTCATATGCTTCCTGCGTCAGCCATGCAGAGGGCGCACTGTTGGTTGTAGGCACGTAGTTCTCCTTGAATGTACAAAGCAAAGGCCCCGCAGGTAGTGATCCAGAGAAGCTCAGGCCTGCACACGGTGTAACGGGTGCACAATCCGACGCTGAAATTTCCTTAGATCCACCCGGCGGGGCAGAAGGTAATAGGAACCAGTTTAGTCAATGCGGGCGATAAACCCAAGAAAGCCGCAATCCAGTGTTACGGGCCCTGCGCAATCCAGCATTCTTCAACCACCCCTGTGACGGCCAGGGAGTCGGTGCGCACCTCGCCGCGGACCACTGTGGTGCGGCCGCCTTCGCTGCCCACATCCTTGGCGTTGGGACCAATGGTGATGACCTTCCAGCCCACCACGGCGTAGCTGCCGTTCATGGCCTTGAGGGCGCAGCGGGCGGTGGCGTCCGGGTCCTTGGTCACAGTCAGTTCCACGGTGGTCATGGTGCTGTCCGCCACGTTGTAGCCCAGGAGTTTATTGCTAACCCCCGTGGTGGAGCCTGCAACGACCCACAGCACCCAGCCCACGGACAGCGCAGCGGCCACCACTAGCCAAATGTTGCGGGTTTTTTTGGACAGTCCCCGCTTGGGTGTGCCGTAACGATTGACTAGGCTGGTAGGGGCTGGAGAATCAGAAGTTGTCACTGCATCCACTAATGTCTATGCCGCTGGCAGCGGCCTGGGCGCCTCTTTGCTGGAGGCGTTGGACTGCCACCAGTTTAGCGTTTTTTGAACCACCTGTTTTCCCCCGGTACACAGCGATTCACAGAAATGAAGGTAGCACCGTGAACACCAGCCAGAGCCCCGACGGCCAGAGCCTGCGACTATTGGCCGTCCATGCCCACCCCGATGACGAGGCCAGCAAGGGTGCGGCCATGATGGCCTCCTATGCCGCCTCTGGTGTGGAAGTGATGGTGGCAAGCTGCACTGGCGGGGAGCGCGGGGACATTCAAAATCCCGCCATGGTGGGCGATCCCCACTCCGCACGCGACATGGGCGGTGCACGGCACCTGGAAATGGCCAAGTCCGCACACATCCTGGGCATCTCCCACCGGTGGCTGGGATTCACCGATTCCGGACTGCCCGAGGGTGATCCGCTGCCGGAACTGCCCGTGAACTGCTTTGCCCTCAAGCCCTTGGAAATTGCCGCAGCACCCCTGGTGCGCCTGGTCCGCCGGTTCAAACCGCACGTGATTGTCTCCTACGACGAAAACGGCGGTTACCCGCACCCGGACCACATCATGGCGCACAAGGTTGCCGTGGAGGCATTCCACGCAGCGGGGGATCCGCTGCAGTACCCCGGCACCGGGGAGCCCTGGGAGCCTGCCAAGCTGTACTACGATCTGGCCTTCAACCCGCAGCGTTTCCGCGCCCTGCATTTTGCGCTGGAGGAAGCGGGCCTGACCTCCCCGTATGCCGCACGGCTGGCCAACTGGCTTGAAGCGGACCCTGAGGGCCACACGCCCCTGGAGGGATCGCATCCCACCACCACCCAAATTGATTGCGGCGACTTCTTTGAAAAACGGGACGCCGCCCTGCGGGCCCATGCCACCCAGGTGGATCCGGAAGGTTTCTTCTTTGCCGTCACCCCCGAGCTGCAGCGCAAGGTGTGGCCCTGGGAGGACTATTCATTGATTGAATCCCGCGTCCCCACGCAGACCCCGGAACATGACCTCTTTGCTGGCCTACGATAGATAGTGAACGTTACCCGGACGGCACCCAGCCTGCCGGGGAGCAAAGGAAAGACACCACTGTGCACACTTTGATTTTAATTGCCGCCACCGACCCCGCCATTCCCAGTGACCCGGGGTTGCGCCCGGGACTCACCGAAGACCAGGTCACTCCGGGCCTGCTGGGCTTCCTCATCACCTTTTTCATTGTGGCCGTCATGGTGTTCTTGATCCGTGACATGGTCAAGCGCATCCGCCGGGTCCGCTACCGCGAGCAGCTGGTGGGCCCCGGCGACGCAAACCAGAGGCCCGACCACCTGGGCATTCCCATGATGAGCGAATCCGCCATGCAGGAAGCCAGCTACACCTTTGAAGATGACTTTCCAGCCCCCGGCGCAGGGAAAGGCGCCCCCGGCGCAGAGGGCAAATAGCGGACCCCACACCGGACGGCAGGGAACCCGGCGCGTCCGTGCGCCGGGTTCCCTGCCGTAAGGTCCGGCCGTTTGGCCAGCCGTTAAGTCCCGGCCGTTAGCCCAGGACCACCAGGACCACAGCAATAAAGTGCGTGCTGAAGGCTGCCACCGTCAGTGCGTGGAACAGCTCGTGAAAGCCAAAGTGGCGGTGGCTGAAGTTGGGTTTTTTGATGCCGTAAATCACGGCCCCGGCAATGTACATCGCCCCGCCCGCGCAGATGAGCAGCGTGGGCACCGCGCCCGCGGCCCAGAAATCGGGCAGGAAAAACAGGGCAGTCACGCCCAGCAGGACGTAAATGGGCACATAGAGCCAGCGTGGCGCCCCCACCCACAGCACCCGGAACAACACCCCGGCCACGGCACCGGACCAGATCATCCACAGCAGCAGTGTTGCGGTGGGACGGGGCAGCATCAGGTAGGACAGGGGCGTGTAGGACCCGGCAATGACCAGCATGATGTTGCTGTGGTCAAGCCGTTTGAGCCGCACCCGGGTGCGGGGCTGCCAGCTTCCCCGGTGGTACAGGGCGCTGGTGCCAAAGAGCAGGACCCCGGTGACCACGTAGATCGCGCAGGCCACCCGCACGCCCGTTCCCGGGGCCAACAGCACCAGCACTGTCCCGGCAATGAGCACCACCGGCGTCATGCCCGCATGGAGCCAACCACGCCAGGACGGCTTCAGGTCAAGATCGGGGGTCGGGTTCATGCACACAGCATAACGTGCGCCAGCTCCTTTATTACTGACCGGTAACTGGCTGCCGCGCCCGCCGTGCATATTTTTTCCGGGACAGGCGGGTACTCTGGAACGAGCAAGCTTCGTACGGCCGCAGGGCCATGATTGGCAAAGGTCCGGTGCACGTTTATGCGGTTTTCCACCGCGTCCATGCGGATGCCCAGAATTCTGTACAACTTCTACGAACGCAGCCTGAGCAAATCCTTGGACGCTGCGAAGGTGCCGGCGCACATTGGCGTCATGGTGGACGGCAACCGCCGCTGGGCCAAACAGTTCAATGCCCCCACCGGCCACGGCCACCAGGCCGGTGCGGACAAGATCCTGGAGTTTTTGGGCTGGTGCCAGGAACTGGGCATCAAGGTGGTGACGCTGTACATGCTCTCAACGGACAATATGAACCGTTCGGTGGAGGAACTCGACGAGCTGATGGGGATCATTGCCAACACCATGGACCTGTTGGATGCCGACGCCGACATCAGCGTCCACGCCATGGGCGCCCCGGAACTGCTGCCTGACTACTTGGCTGCCCGGCTGTCGTCCCTGACGGCCCGGGTTCCGGCCCGGGAGCGCATCCACGTCAACATGGCCATAGGTTACGGTGGCCGGCGGGAAATTGTCGACGCCGTCCGGGAGCTGCTCTGCGACGCCAACACGGCCGGGCGCACCATCATGGACGTCGCGGAGAGCCTCACCGTTGAGGACATTTCCCAGTTCCTCTACACCCGCGGGCAGCCTGATCCCGATCTGGTCATCCGCACCTCCGGCGAGCAGCGCCTCTCCGGCTTTCTCATGTGGCAAAGCGCCTACAGCGAGTTTTATTTTTGTGAGGCGCTCTGGCCCGCCTTCCGCAAAATTGATTTCCTGCGCGCACTGCGTGATTATGCCGGGCGCAGCCGCCGCTTTGGCAGCTGAACGCCGCCGCCAAGCCGTGGCGGCCAAGGTGTTAAGGCCGGCGCCGCGCAAAGTTCACTGCAACTTTTCGGGCACAGCCCTGCTTAAGGAGCAGGAACAGGGGTAGCTTGGTGTCATCGCTCAGGCACCCCGCCTGAACGCACCGACTGAATTTTCCGGGGCGCAGCAACGGTCCGGAAAAGGGCTGGAGCACACGTGGTCGACACCTTGAACCTTGGGCAGTTCCCGCACACCCCGCGCTTGGAAACAGCAGTGCGCAGTTTTGTCATTGACACCTCGGTTTTGCTCGCCGATCCCCGCGCCATCACGCGCTTTGCCGAACACCACGTGGTGTTGCCGATCGTGGTGGTCTCGGAACTGGAGGGCAAGCGCCACGACCCCGAGCTGGGCTACTTTGCCCGTGCTGCGCTGCGGCTGCTCGATGAACTGCGTGAACGCCACGGCAGCCTCAGCACAGCCATCCCGGTGGGGGACGACGGCGGGACCCTGCGGGTGGAATTGAACCACGTATCCCTTGAAGTGCTTCCCGCCGGCATGCGCGGCACCGACAATGACGCGCGCATTTTGGCGGTGGCCAAAAACCTGGCCAACGGGGGCCAAAACGTCACCGTGGTCTCCAAGGATGTGCCGCTGCGCATCAAGGCATCGGCGCTGGGGTTGACGGCGGAGGTGTACCGCAGCGAACTGGTGCATGATTCGGGCTGGACGGGCGTGGCCGACATTGACGCCACGGAGATCGAGGTGGCCGCCCTGTACAACCATGAAGCCGTGGCGATTCCCGAGGCGGCGGTGCTGCCCGTCAACACGTCCCTGATCATCGCCAGCAACCGCGGCTCGGCCCTGGGCCGGGTGGGGGAGGACCAGCGGGTGCACCTGGTGCGCGGGGACAGGGAGGTCTTTGGCCTGCACGGGCGCTCCGCCGAACAGCGTCTGGCGTTGGATCTGCTGATGGATCCCGGGGTGGGGATCGTGTCCCTGGGCGGGCGCGCCGGGACGGGCAAGAGTGCCTTGGCCCTGTGCGCGGGGCTGGAGGCGGTGCTGGAACGCAATGAACACCGCAAAGTGGTGGTGTTCCGGCCCCTGTATGCGGTGGGCGGCCAGGAGCTGGGGTATTTGCCGGGATCCGAGAACGAGAAAATGAACCCCTGGGCGCAGGCGGTCTTTGATACGCTCGGCTCCCTGGTCTCAGCCACCGTCATGGAGGAGGTGGTGGAGCGTGGGCTGTTGGAGGTGCTGCCTCTGACCCACATCCGCGGCCGGTCCCTGCACGACTCCTTTGTCATTGTGGACGAGGCGCAGTCTTTGGAGAAGAACGTGCTGCTGACGGTGATGAGCCGCATTGGCCAGCGCTCCAAGATTGTCCTGACCCACGACGTCGCCCAACGGGACAATTTGCGGGTGGGCCGCCACGACGGGATTGCGGCAGTGGTGGAGATCCTCAAGGGCCACCCGTTGTTTGGGCATGTGACCTTGCTGCGCTCGGAACGCTCCGCAATTGCCGCGCTGGTTTCGGACATGCTCGAGCGCAGCGAAATGTAGACCCGCCCCCCTTTACCAACGCCCGCAGGGCACGGCGGAATGGGGAGGTCTTCCTTTCAGTTCAGCAGCCGGCCGGCCAACGACCACTTGCTGATGAAAGGTGGTGAAGCTGCCATGACAGGAAATAGCTGAACAGCGCAGAGCGCCTTCATTTGCGCCTGTCGGCGAACTGGCTGGCAGCCGGGCTGCGTGTAATTGTCTTTCCCTTCGTGGAAGTCCTGTACGGGCTTGGCGACGGTGCCGGCTGAAAATCCACAGCGGGGCCGTTTCAGGCAGCGCGCCCCATCCGGCAATTGAACGCGGCAGGCTGCCGGGCCTGCTGTACGACGGGCGCCGCGCAATCACGCTTCCGGGCTTTGACGACGACGTTGCGTCTGTGGGCGGGCGCAGGCATGCTGAACTGGCGCAGCTGCCCTTTTGACGAGGAGGACTCGATGGTGCGCTCCCACACCCGCAGCATTGAGGGCGAAGAGGGCTGCAGTGTCCTGGAACGACTGTGGGAGCGCCCGGCGGTCAGAGTCATTTCCCTGGCGGCGGGGCCCCGCCGGGGTGGCCCGGGCAGCCGTGCCGTCCATGGCGGCCGCTGAGCTGGGCTTCCGCACGGTCGCGGGGCAAAAGGTGGAAAGGGTGGCCGGACAATTGCGACGCTGGGTCGAGGGCAACATCAGCGACGGCTATGGCCACAGTCTTTCAGTGTCAATGGAGACGGCCCAGGAGTTTTGCCGCACACCGGAGAACCCTTTTCGCAGGCACTGTCCCAAGCCATGGCCAAAGGGTTTGGGGTGGCCCGGCAGACTTGTTGTCCAAGGCATTGGACATCCCGGTGATTTTCTTCGGCACCGGGCTGGTGCAGGACAACTGGCATGACAGCGATGAGAGCGTGTCCTTGGAAATGCTCCGCGCCGGAGCCGCAACCCTGGCCCACCTGTGGGCGGACCGGGGCGGCGTCCAGGTCAGCTCATGACCAAGAGCCTCCCCGGCCTGGGGACGGCAGATCGATGCCGGATTCAAAGAGCTCATCGGGCATGTATTCATTGACAGCCACCAAGACCATCCAGTGCCCGGCACCCTGGTTCGGGCCCTCAAGTGACGTTGCCGCCACACAGACGCCGGTTTCCAGATCAATGCGTACTTTTGTCCGGCCGGGAAACAGCAGCGGGGCGTCGGCAAACACCGGCCGGTAGCTGCTGCCGGGGGTGAGGATGGCCTCGACGGCATCCCTGCCATAGTGGCTGATAGCGGTAATGGCCGAAACGTCCGCCGGGTTGGCGAAGGGTGTTTCCAGGGGCACGGGATGCTCGCCGGAAAGTTCCACCGGGTCCAGTGCCGCCGAGGCGCGGCCGGTGCCGTAGGCCGGTTCGCCGTAGAGGGCCTCGGGGCGGCGGACCACATAGCCGTCGTCGTCCTTGATGGGGTTGACCAGGGCGGGCGGCAACAGCCACGGCTTGCGGCTGCCGCTGATGTACAGGGATCCTTTGGAGGCATTGATGCCGGTGGTGCCTGCCAGCAGGGTGCCGTCCGGAGCTTCCACGCGCAGGGCTCCGGGCCGGCGCACCCAGCAGTGCACGGCGGGGGTGGCCAGGCCCGTGTGGTGCAGTTCGAACCGCAGCGATTCCCAGCGCCACGGCGATGAGCGGCACAGGTTCCTAAAGGCTGTCACTGACATGAAGGCGGCGCTCATGGCTCCAAGCTTATCCCCAGGCGTGCCGCCGCCCTCCCGCTGCCGGCCCACGTGGCGTAGCATCGCGCTATGGTCACGCGCCTGGCTCAATTGTGGGAGGAAAGCACCCTGGCGCTGCTGTGCGCCGTTGCCGCCTGCGGATATTTCCTGTGGCTGGCCCTGGTGCTGAGCGTCATTGACATCCGTACCCACAGGCTTCCCGACCGCTTGGTGCTGCCGGCCTATCCGCTGGCAGGGGTGCTGCTGCTGGCTGCGGCGCTCGCAGCCAAAGAGCCGCACCACGCGCTCAATGCCGCTGGCGGCGCGCTGGCCCTCGGGGCCCTGTACTGGCTGCTGTGGGCCCTTTACCCGCAGGGCATGGGCTTTGGGGACGTTAAACTGGCCGGGGTGCTGGGGCTTTATCTGGGATTTCTGGGCTGGAGCCACGTGCTGTGGGGGGCCGCGGCCGGTTTTGTGGCCGGCGGGCTGTGGGGCGTGGCCGTCATGGCCAGCGGGCGGGGCACGGCAAAGACTGCCATCCCCTTTGGCCCCGCCATGCTGGTGGGCGCAGGAATGGTCATGGCATTGCTGCCGGCGCCCGGCTAAATTCCGCCACGCCTCCCACGCCGCCTGCGCACTGTTGCCGGCCGGCCGGGGTGCCGGGGCAGTGGGTGGTGTGGTGCCGGCGCTAGGCCAGCGGGGTCTCCAGCGCGGAGTTCGCTGCGTCCACAATGGCGGCATTGGCCACCAGCAGGCGCACTGCCTCGATTTCCGGGGCGATGAACCTGTCGGTGCCCGGGCCCGGCACCTGCCCGCGGATCACCGAGCGCACCGCGGTGATCACCGGCGAGGACTTGGAAAACTCCAGGCCGCCGTCGCGCATGTCCAGCGCGCGGGCGTTGGTGAGCAGTTCGATGGCCAGTACGCGTGCCAATCCGTCAATTGCCTTGCGCAGCTTCAGCCCCGCATGCCAGCCCATGGAGACGTGGTCCTCCTGCATGGCGGAGGAGGGTATCGAGTCCACCGAGGCCGGCACTGCCAGGCGCTTGAGCTCCGAGACGATGCCGGCGGCGGTGTATTGGGCGATCATGTGCCCTGAATCCACCCCCGGGTCGTCGGCCAGGAAGGCGTTCAGGCCGTGGTTGCGGGCCGTGTCCAGGAAACGGTCGGTGCGGCGCTCGGAGATCGAGGCCAGATCCGCCACCGCGATCGCCAAAAAGTCCAGCACGTAGCCGATGGGGGCGCCGTGGAAGTTGCCGTTGGATTCGACCCGGCCGTCGAGGGTGACCACCGGGTTGTCGATGGCCGAGGCCAGTTCAATGGCGGCGACCGACTCTGCGTGGGCGAGCGTGGCGCGCACGGCACCGTGAACCTGGGGGGCGCAGCGCAGCGAGTAGGCATCCTGCACCCGGGTGAACGTGTGGGCGTCGGCCTTTTGTGCGGCGATCAGGGGCGAGCCGGCCAAGACGGCGCGCATGTTGGCTGCCGAGTCGCGTTGCCCCGGGTGCGGGCGCAGCGCATGCAGCTCGGCGGCGAAGACCGCGTCGGTGCCCAGCAGGCCCTCGACGCTCATGGCCGCTGCAATGTCTGCGGTGGACGCCAGCAGGTGCAGATCGGCGGCGGCCATCAGCAGCATGCCCAGCATCCCGTCGGTGCCGTTGATCAGCGCCAGGCCTTCCTTTTCCGCCAGCACGAGCGGTTCGATGCCCGCGGCGGCCAGGGCATCGGCGGCATCAAGCAAGGTGCCTTCGGCATTGCGCACCTTGCCCTCGCCCATCACGGCCAGCGCGCAGTGCGAGAGCGGGGCCAGATCCCCGGAGCAGCCCAGCGAGCCGTATTCCCCCACCACGGGGGTGATGGCGGCATTGAGCAGCGCCGCGTAGCTCCGGGCAACCACCGGGCGTACCCCGGTGCGGCCGGTGGCCATGGTGGAGAGCCGGTTGAGCATCAGCCCCCGCACGATTTCCCGATCCGCCTCGGTGCCGGAGGACGCTGCATGCGAGCGGATCAGCGAGCGCTGCAGCTGGGTGCGCAGCCCGATCGGGATCTGCTTGGTGGCCAGGGCGCCGAAGCCGGTGGACACCCCGTAGTGCGGAACCGTGTCGGTGACCAGCGCCTCGATGACGGCGCGCGAATCGGCCATGGCCGCCAGGGACCCGGCGGACAGCTCGACCGGGACCAGGTGGCGGGCCACGGCGACGACGTCGGCGGGGCTTAGGGCTGTGGTGGTGACGGTGACGGTCATGGTGTCCTTTCGGGAGCGGTTTCCGCCCGCACGGGTGACGAAACCTTGCCATCGAGTGAAATACACGTTTCAATAAGTGAAACGCAAGCAGTGTCAAAGGGCAAGCCGCCGAGGCAGTTCCAGCCTCCAATTTCAACCACCGGGAGTCCAGCGTGGCCGAACCGTCCACCCGCACCGTCGAACGGGCCCTGCAGCTGCTGGGCTCCGTCTGTGATGCAGGTTCCCTGACGCTTGCCGATGCAGCACGCGGCACGGAGCTTTCCGCATCCACCGCGCTGCGGCTGCTGCGCACCCTGGAATCCGCCGGCTTTCTCCGCAGGGACGACGACGGCGCCTACCGGCCGGGGCTGCGCATCGTGCAGCTCGGTGCCCAGGCGCTGAGCCACGAATCCATCATCTCCCTCACCGAGTCCGTGCTGGAGAGGATCGTTTTGGCCACCGGGGAATCGGCTTACGTCAACGTCCGCGCCCACCACGGGCCCGGAGGCGGGAACGGACTGTACATTGCCATGCGCGAAGGCACCCATTCGGTGCGCCATTCCTCCTGGGTCGGGCGCACAGTCCCGCTGGCGGGAAGCGCCTCCGGTGCCGTGCTGTCGGGCAGGACGCCGGAGACCGGGTACGTGGTTGTTGACCGCGGCGTCGAAGCTGACGTGACAGCCATTGCCGCACCCATTGCCGTGCAGACCCACGCCCCCGACGGTGCCGTGACCGGGACCCGGGTGATCGCGGCCCTGAGCGTCGTGGCCCCCAGTTACCGCATGAACCCCGGGAAAATCACCGCCATCGGCGAACTGGTCGCCGCCGAGGCCCGCAAGGTATTGGCCGCCCAGCAACAGGAGAACCAGCCATGAGCTTTACGCAACATGATCCCTCCCGCCTCGTCCGTTCCCCCCGCGGCACCACATTGACGGCCAAGAGCTGGCAGACCGAAGCGCCGTTGCGGATGCTCATGAACAACCTTGACCCGGAGGTCGCCGAGCGCCCCGGGGACCTGGTTGTCTACGGTGGCACGGGACGCGCGGCCCGCTCCTGGGAAGCCTATGACGCGATCATCAAGACGCTGACCGGCCTGGAGGAGGACGAGACCCTGCTGGTGCAGTCGGGCAAGCCGGTCGGCGTCTTCCGCACCAACAAGTGGGCACCACGGGTCCTGCTCGCCAACTCCAACCTGGTCGGCGACTGGGCCACTTGGCCCGAGTTCCGCAGGCTCGAGGCGGAAGGTTTGATGATGTACGGCCAAATGACCGCCGGGTCCTGGATCTACATTGGCACCCAGGGCATCCTGCAAGGGACCTACGAGACCTTCGCAGCCATTGCGGCGAAGCGCTTCGGCGGCACCTTGGCCGGCACCCTGACGCTGACCGGCGGCTGCGGCGGGATGGGCGGCGCGCAGCCGCTGGCCGTCACCCTCAACGGCGGCGCCTGCCTGATCGTCGACGTCTCCGAGGACCGCCTGCGCCGCCGCCTGGGCAAGCGCTACCTGGACGACGTCGAACTGGACCTGGATGCGGCCATCGCCAAGGTCACCGCGGCGAAGAACGGGAAGCGCGCCCTGTCGGTGGGCTATGTCGGCAACGCCGCCGCAGTCTTTCCGGAGCTGCTGCGCCGCCAAAAGGCGGGCAGCATCGACGTCGACATCGTCACCGACCAGACCTCCGCGCACGACCCGCTGAGCTACCTGCCGGTGGAATGCACCCTCGAGCAGTGGGATGCCGAAGCCAGGGCCGACGAGGCGGGCTTCACCAAGAAGTCCCAGGCTTCCATGGCAGCACACGTTGAGGCCATGGTGGGCTTCCAGGACCTAGGCGCCGAGGTCTTCGACTACGGCAACTCGATCCGCGACGAGGCACGCCAGGGCGGCTTTGCCCGCGCCTTCGAATTCCCGGGCTTCGTCCCGGCCTACATCCGCCCGCTCTTCTGCGAGGGCCTTGGCCCGTTCCGCTGGGTGGCGCTTTCCGGCGATCCGGAGGACATCCGCGTCACGGATGAGGCGCTGAAGGAACTCTTCCCGGACAACGGGCACCTGCACCGCTGGTTGGATGCAGCACAGGAGCACGTCGAGTTCGAGGGCCTGCCGGCACGCATTTGCTGGCTCGGCTACGGCGAACGCCAAAAGGCCGGCCTGCTGTTCAACGAGCTGGTGGCCGCAGGCAAGGTCTCCGCCCCCATCGTGATTGGCCGCGACCACCTTGACTCCGGTTCGGTGGCCTCCCCGTACCGCGAGACCGAGGGCATGTTGGACGGCTCCGATGCCATTGCCGACTGGCCCCTGCTCAACGCCCTGACCGCCACCAGCTCCGGCGCCAGCTGGGTCTCGATCCACCACGGCGGCGGTGTTGGCATTGGCCGCTCCATCCATGCCGGACAGGTCGGACTGGCCGACGGCACCGCGCTGGCCGCGGCCAAGCTCGAAGCCCTGCTCACCAACGACCCGGGCATGGGGGTCATCCGCCACGCCGATGCCGGCTACCAGCGCGCCGTCGACGTCGCCAAGGAACGCGGCGTGCGCATTCCCATGTCGGAGTAGGGAAAACATGGCAGCCGGCACCGGCAGAGAGGAATCATGAACGTGCACACCCACACCGTCAACACCCTGCTGGGCGCCATCGCCGGCGTCGGCAAGGACGCCAGACGCGGAGGCTACACGCGCCCGGTCCACTCCAGCGCCGAAACCACCCTGCGCGAATGGTTCACCGCTGAGGCCGCCGCCCGGTCCCTGGAGGTCTCCACCGACGCCAACGGCATCATTTGGGCCTGGTGGGACCTGCCAGGTTCGGCCAAGGACGAGGCCTCGCGCCGCGGCGCCCTGGTCACCGGATCCCACCTTGACTCGGTGCCCGGCGGCGGCGCGTTCGACGGCCCGCTGGGTGTCGCCAGCGCGCTGGCCGCCTACGACGAGCTGGCCGGGCGTGTTGCCACCGGCTCCCTGGTGCGCAACCGTGCCCTGGCCCTGGCGGTGTTCCCCGAGGAGGAAGGCTCGCGCTTCGGGGTGGCCTGCCTGGGTTCGCGACTGCTCACCGGCGCCATCGACCCGGCACGGGCGTTGCAGCTGCGCGACGGCGAAGGCAACACCTTCGCCGAGGTTGCAGCCGCCAACGGCCTGGACCCGGCCCGCATGGGCCGCGACGATGCAGCACTGGCCCGCATCGGGGACTTCATCGAGCTGCACGTGGAGCAGGGCCAGGGCCTGAACTCCCCAGCGCACACCGATGACGCCGGCCGCGGCCCGGCCGTCGCGGTGGGCGGCAGCATTTTGGGCCATGGCCGCTGGCGGCTGTCCTTCTTTGGGCAGGGCAACCACGCAGGCACCACGCTCATGGCCGACCGCGCCGACCCCATGGTCGCCGCGGCACAGGCCATCGTCGCGGTGCGCCGGATCGCCGCAGCGCAGGACGACGCCCGGGCCACCGTGGGCCGGATCGAGCCGGTGCCAGGGGGCACCAACGCCATTGCCTCCCGCGTGGACATGTGGCTGGACGTGCGCCACCCCGACGACGCCGTGACCGCGATGCTGGTGGAGAAGATCCACGGACAGGCGCAAAAGCTGGCCGCCTTCGAGGGCTGCAGCGTGCACTTGACCGAAGAATCCTTCTCCAACACCGTGCACTTCGATTCCGGATTGGTCCGCTCGCTGTCCAACTCGGTGCGCCGCCAGGTCCCCGACGCCCCGCTGCTGCCCACGGGGGCCGGCCACGACGCCGGGGTGCTCGCCGCCAAAGTCCCCGCAGGCATGCTCTATGTGCGCAACCCCTCCGGCATCAGCCACTCGCCCCAGGAACACGTTGAGGACGACGACGCCGCCGCCGGCGTGCTGGCACTGGCCGACGCGTTGGCAGAGCTGCTGTGAGCAGGTCTTTTGCCCGGGTCCCGGCCCCCGTCAACGCGCACTCGCACGCCTTCCACCGGATCCTGCGCGGGCGCACCCACCAGGGCGCGCCCGGCGGGGCCGGGAACTTCTGGAGCTGGCGCGGGCAAATGTACCACGCCGCCGCCGGGCTCACCCCGGCCAGCTACGAGCAGTTGGCCACCGCGGTGTTTGCCGAGATGGTGGTTTCCGGCTGGAGCGCGGTGGGCGAATTCCACTACGTGCACCACGACGTCGATGGCGCCCCGTATGCGGGGGCGGCCGAACACGGCATGGAGCTCGCGCTGGCCCGTGCCGCGCAGGCCGCCGGAATCCGCCTGGTGCTGCTGGACAGCTGCTATCTGCAGGGCGGCCTGGCTGCTTCCGGCACCGTGCTGGAGCTGAATGAAACCCAGAAACGCTTCTCCGATGGCGATGCGGCCCGCTGGCTGGAACGCCACGGCAGACTGGCAGCGGCGTTGGCCGCCGTTGATGCGGGGGAGGGGCTGGTGGGCCTGGGAGCGGCCATCCACTCGGTGCGCGCTGTCCCGCCGGCCGCCCTGGAACACATCGCCGCCGGCCTGGATCCGGCCCTGCCCCTGCACGTGCACCTGTCCGAGCAGCCGGCCGAGAACGAAGCCTGCCAGGCGGCCTACGGGCTGAGCCCCACCGGGCTGCTGGAACGCGCCGGCCTGCTGACGGCGCGGCTGTCGGCCGTGCATGCCACACACCTGTCCGGGGCCGACATCGCCGCCCTCGGCGCGGCGGGCGCGGGCATTGTGATGTGCCCGAGCACCGAGGCGGATTTGGGCGACGGGATCGGCCCGGCCCGCGAACTGGCCGACGCCGGGGCCGTCATCGCCCTGGGCAGCGACCAGCACGCGGTGCTTGACCCCTACCTGGAGCAGCGCGCCCTGGAACACGGCGCACGGCTGCGCAGCGGGGAGCGCGGGTGTTTTTCGCCCACGGAGCTCTCCGCCGCCGCCCGCACCGGCGGCCTGCGCTCGCTGGGCTTGGGGGAGAACGAGGATTATCTAAAAGTGCGCACCGACAGCGTGCGCACCGCCGGCTCGCGCGCCGCGCAGCTTCCACTGACCGCCACGGCCGCGGACATCACCGAGGTCCACATCAACGGCCAGCTGGTGGCCCGCGACGGCATCCACTTCAGGCTGGGGGACCCGGCCGGGCTCTATGCGGCCTTCTTTAAAGCGAACCCGGAGTTTTCATGAGCACCACGTTGATCACCAAGCTGTCCGAGGCCTACACCGCCGATGCCAACGGCACCCTCATCACCGACGCGGCGATTCTTCTCGAGGGCGGGAAAATTGCCTGGATCGGAAAGGCAGCCGACGCCCCGGAAGCCGGCACCGTCATTGACGCCGGGGGCAGGGCGGCACTGCCGGGCTGGGTGGATTCGCATACCCACCTGGTGTTCGCCGGGGACCGCAGCCGCGAATTCGCCGCCCGCATGGCGGGGGAGGACTACGCCGCCGGCGGGATCGCGGTGACCACAGCTGCCACCACCGCAGCCAGCGACTACGAGCTGACGCGACTGGTGCTGGGCCGGGCCGCGGAGGCACTGGCCGCAGGGACGACGTACCTGGAAACCAAGACCGGGTATGGCCTGGAGGTCGAGGAGGAAGCACGCCACGCACGCATCGCCTCCACCGTGGTGGACAAGGTGACGTTCCTGGGTGCCCACCTGGTGCCACCAGGCATGGATGCGCAGGAATACACCGAGCTGGTCTGCGGCGAAATGCTCAAAGCTGTGCTGCCCTATGTGCAGTTCGCCGATGTCTTTTGTGAACGCGGCGCCTTCACTGAAGCGCAGTCCCGCCAGGTGCTCGCCGCGGCACGGGATGCCGGACTGGGCCTGCGGGTGCATGGGAACCAGCTGGGCCAAGGTCCGGGAGTGCGGCTGGCGGTGGAATTCGGCGCCAGCAGCGTGGACCACGTGAACCACCTGGATGAGGCGGACATGGCGGCATTGGCCGGTTCCTGGGGCCAGTGGGATCCCAGAACCCGCAGCGGGACGCCGGGCACCGTGGCCACCTGCCTGCCGGCCTGCGACCTCTCGACCCGCCAGCCGCTGGCCCGCGGACGCGAACTGCTCGATGCTGGGGTGCAGATCGCGCTGGCCAGCAATTGCAACCCCGGCACCTCCTACACCTCATCGATGGCCTTTTGTGTGGCCACGGCGGTGTTGCAGATGCATTTGGGGATTGCGGAAGCCATCAGCGCCGCCACTTACGGGGGAGCACTGGCGCTGGGTGTGCAGGATCTGGTGGGCTCGCTTGAGGTGGGCAAACGGGCCGACATCCAGCTGCTCAATGCCCCGGCCGTGGCGCACTTGGCCTACCGGCCCGGCATGAACCTGGCAGGTCCGGTGTTCCGGGCGGGGGCGCTGGTGGCCGGACGCCTCTAGCCTTGGCCGGTCCGCGTCAGCCCTGCCCGGGAGCTGCGCTGTAGCGGTGCTCGGGCCGGCCTGTGGTGCCGTAACGCAGTGAAATGGCCACGGCGCCGTCGTCGGCCAGTACCGACAAATAGCGCTGGGCCGTGGTCCGGGAAATTCCGACGGCGGCCGCCACGTCAGCCGTTGACTGGTCCCCGCGGGAGGCCAGGGCCGCCAGGACCGCCGCTTCCGTGGCCGATCCGGTCTTCGGCCCTGCAGCCGGTGCGCCCGGATGCAGGGCCTGCCAGGCGCCTTCGAGCCGGTCCTGCCCCACCGCGCCGGACTCGGCCAGCAGGCGCCGGTACCAGGCATAGCCGCGCAGCCGCGATTGCAGTGCCTCGGCGGAAAAGGGCTTGATCAAGTACGCCAGGGCTCCATGCCGCAGCGCCTTGCGGATTGTTTCCGGATCGGAGGCCGCACTGAGCATCATGGCATCCACATCAACCGTGCGCAGCAGATCCAATCCGGAGGCATCCGGCAGGTACACGTCCAAAAGGACCAAATCGGGGCGCCCGGCATGGATGGCATTGAGTCCCTGGGCCGCGGTGGGAGCCGGCGGCAGGGCCCGGAAACCCGGAACGGCGTCCACGAAGCCGGCATGCAGGCGCCCCACATGAAAGTCGTCCTCAACGATCAGGACACTGAAATCTCCGCTCATGGCTGCTCCTTGATGGGGGGCGCCAGCGCAACAACGCCGGGCAAGCGGGCACAAAAAACGGCGCCTTGGCTGTGGGGGGAGCCTGCATCGGCAAGCCATACCTCGCCGCCCCGGCGGCGCGCCAAATGCCTGACCAGGGCCAGGCCCACCCCTTGGCCGTTGACGGGATCTCCGCCTGCCGGATCAGCCGGCCTGCTTGAATAGCCGGCCGTGAAGACCAGCTCGGCGTCGGTGGCTTCGCCGCTGCCTGCGCCGCCGGCCAGGCCGTCGCCGGAATCGGCAACCACCAGGTGCAGGGCGCTGCCTGCCGGGGTGTGTTCATCCAGCAGTTCCACCTCAACCCACCGGTGCGGGGAAGTCCCGGCGACCGCCGCGGCCATGGCATTGTCCAAAAGGTTGCCCAGCACGGCCGTCACATCCTGGGGGTCGGTGACATGGCCGCGGATGGAGGTGCCGTCACCGATCCGCAGCTGCACGCCGCGCTCGTGGGCTTCGATGCTTTTGGCGCCAATGAAGGCCTCCAAATACGGGTCATTGAGCAGGCCCAGCTTGCCCACCGGGTACTGCAGGGGGCCACTGTCCATGATCTCGGCAAGGTAGCTGCGCGCCTGCGCCGCACGGTCGATCGCCAACAGGCCCGCAACGGTGTGCAGGCGGTTGGCGAACTCGTGCCGTTGCGCCCGCAGGGCGGTGCCCAGGGCATTGACGGCATCCAACTGCCGCGTCAACGCCTGCACCTCGGTGCGGTCCCGCACCACTATCACCCGCCCCGGCGGCGCTGATCCATCAGCCGTGGCCTGCACGGGACGGGCGGAGACAATCACCACCCGGTCGCCCACCACGTGTTCGGCAGGACCGTATTCACCCGGCGCCGCAGCAGCGGTGAGGACTTCCGGCAGTCCGCTGCCGGCCAGGGCGAGGCCACCGTAGTCAACAGTGGAATCCGGGACCAGCAAACGGCGCGCACCCTCGTTGAAGACGGTGATGATGCCCTTGCCGGAGAGTCCAATGACACCTTCGTCCACTCCCCGCAGCACTGCTTCCTGGTCCTGCGCCAGCGCGGAGATCTGCTCCGGCTCCAACCCCAGGGTGAGCCGCCGGAGGCGGGCACCCATGGCCGCGGAAGCGGCGGCTCCCAAGGCCAGGGAAACCCCCGCAATCAAGGTCACCGGCACAATGTTGCGCGCCATGCCGGCAATGATGTCATCACTGGAAAAACCCACGCTGACTTCCCCCACCACGGCCTGGCCCGCACCGGGGGCATGGACGGGAACCTTCGCCCGTACCGATCGTCCCAGCGTGCCCCGCTGCTGTGACGTTTCCTCACCGCCGGAGAGGGCCACGGAGGGATCGGTGGACACCTTTTGGCCCAGCAGGGCCGGGTTGGGGTGCGCAAGCCGCAGTCCGGCGTCGTCGGTGATGACCACGAACAGGGCCCCCGTGCGGTCCTGGGCGGAGCGTGCAAAATCCTCCAGCGGCCCGCCCGCCAGCGATGCCTGGGTCAGCGAAGCGGCGGGTGCATGGGCAAGCGCCGCCGTTTCGCGGCGCACATCCTCGGCGGAGGCAACGGTGCGGGCCACCGCCAGGGCACGTTCTTCGGCCTGGTGGCCCAGCCACTGGTAACTCAGGGCGGCAAAGGTGCCGGCAGTCAAAAGCACCACGGCAAACACCACCGCCAATTGCAGCAGCAGCACGCGCGTGGAAAAACGCAGCCTGGGGGTGGTGCGGGCCTGCGCCAACGGAAGCCTCCAACGGACATGGCCCGCAGTGAACATCCGTGGGCTTAACGGGTTAAACGTACTCAATGGGCACTAGTTGGGGCAAGTGGGATAAACCCCCGGCAGTGATCCACGCCACTTTAGTCTCATAAGTGCAGGCCGTGGATGCGGCCGTTGTACAAAGGAGTTCACATGCTGGTAATCCTCGGATTCGCCATGATTGCGGTGTTCATGGCATTGATCATGACAAAAAAGCTGACGCCCGTGGTGGCCTTGATAGTGGTGCCCACCATTTTCGGCCTCTTCGCCGGCGCCGGCCTGGGCCTGGGCGACATGGTCATGGAGTCCATGAAGAGCCTGACGTCCACGGCTGCCTTGTTGATGTTCGCCATTGTCTTCTTTGGCATGATGATCGACGTGGGCCTGTTCGACCCGCTGGTGAAGCTCATCTTGAAGACGCTGGGCAACGACCCCGCCAAGGTGGTGGTGGGCACGGCCGTGCTGGCCGCCGTCGTATCCCTGGACGGCGATGGTTCCACCACGTTCATCCTGACCACCGCGGCCATGCTGCCCATTTACCTGCGTCTTGGCATGAGCCCGGTGGTGTTGACCTGCGTGGCCGGCCTGGCCAACGGCACCATGAACATCCTGCCGTGGGGCGGACCCACGGCGCGCGCCGCCGCGGCATTGAAGGTCTCGCCCAGCGAGGTGTTTGTGCCCATGGTCCCCTCGCTGCTGGCCGGCATGATTGTGATTTTCCTCTTCGCCTGGCATTTGGGCATCCGTGAACGCCGCCGCCTGGCCGTGGCCGGCAGCGTCTGGAGCGAGGGCGGCGCCGGGAACGGCTCCAAGGCCGGCTTCGCCAAGGCCGGCAGCAAGGCCGGTGGCGGGAGCTCCGGCGGTTCCGTGGCCGTGCTGGCTGTGGAAAAGCCGCGCTCGGCAGCCCAGGCCCGCTTTGATGCGCAGGTCCACGCGGCCGCCGCCCAGGATCTCGATGCCGTTGACGCGAGCCTTGCCGACTCCCAGCTGAACCCCAACCGCTCCACCCTGCGCCCCAAGCTATTTTGGTTCAACCTGCTGTTGACAGTGGCGGTCATGGTGGTCCTGGTCATGGACGTGCTGCCCCTGCCGTACGTGTTTATGGTGGGCTCCGCCGTGGCGCTGCTGGTGAACTTCCCCAAGGTCAAGGACCAGGCCCATGCCCTGGTCTCCCATGCCGGCAGCATTGTGGCCGTTGTGTCGATGGTCATGGCCGCGGCCGTCCTCACCGGCGTCCTCAGCGGCACGGGCATGGTGGATGCCATGGCCGCGTGGCTGGTCAGCGTCATCCCCACCTCCATGGGGCCGTACATGGCAGTGATCACCGGCCTGTTGAGCATTCCCATGACGTTCTTCATGAGCAACGACGCCTTCTACTTTGGGGTTCTGCCCGTGCTCAGTGAAACTGCGGCACACTACGGGATCGACCCGGCAGCCATGGCACGGGCCTCCATTGCCGGCCAGCCCGTCCACATGCAAAGCCCGCTGGTTCCGGCCATCCTGCTGCTGGTCTCGCTCTCCCGCGTGGAGCTGGGCGACCACCACAAGCTGGTGCTTTGGCGTGCGCTGGTGGTGTCCCTGGTGATGCTGGTGGTGGCCATTGGCATCGGCGTGGTTCCCTGGGGCTAGGCGCACCACCGCGGGGCCGGGTCCGCTACGGAAGGCAGTGGCGGACCCGGCCCGCATTGTTGCCCGTTTTGCCGCCCGCTAGGGTGAGGTCATGGGATCACCGGAATTCATTGTGAAGCTGCGCGGAAAGATCGGCCATGATCCACTGTGGCTGCCGGGCGTGCGCGGGGTGGTGTTTGACGACGCCGGCCGCGTGCTCCTGGGTGAACGCGCCGACACCGGCGGCTGGGCCCTCATCACGGGGATCCTGGAACCGGGGGAGGAGCCGGGGCCCGGACTGCTGCGGGAGATCCTTGAGGAAACGGCTGTGGTGGCCCGGATCGAGCAGTTGCTGGGGGTGTCCGCCGTGGGTCCGGTGACTTTCCCCAACGGCGATGTGTGCGACTTTTTAAACATTGAGTTCATTTGCCGCCACGTCAGCGGCACGGCGCGGGTGAACGACGACGAATCCCTTGCCGTGGGCTGGTTTGAGGTGGACAGCCTCCCGCCGCTGCGCCCGGGGCACTTGGAGTGCATCCACCGCGCCCTGACCTACGATGGCACGGCACATTTTCAAAGGTGACCGCCGCGGCGCCCGGTGCGAAGGGACGCAAAAGGCGCGTGCCGCCGTCGTGCGCAACAGCACGGCGGCGGCACGCGCCATTGGGGTTTCTAGGCTTTGCCTGCCGGATCCTTCACGGCCGTGTCCTGGCCCGAAGCGGCATCGGCGCCCGCTGAAATCCCCGTCAGGCGTTCGGCTTCGAGGCGGTTGGCCTCCTCGCCGCCGACGGCTTCGCCGCGGGCCACCATGCCGGCCACGTCGGAAAGCGGAATGACCTTCAGGAAGATCGCCAGCACCAGGGCAATGGCCATGAACGGGATCAAGTACCAGAACACCGGGGCCAGCGAATCGGCGTAGGCATTGACAATGCCGTCCCGGATTTCGGCGGGAAGTGCCGACATGGCCTTGGGGTCCAGGGTGGCCATGGCATTGCCGGCCTCCTCGGGGGAAGCGCCGGCCCCGGCAAACACGCCTGTCAGGGACTCGGACAGGCGGGTGGTGAACATGGCGCCAAAGACCGCCACGCCCAGTGCCGAACCCACCTCACGGAAGTAGTTGTTGGTGCTGGTGGCCGTGCCCAGCTGGGCCGGCGGCACGGAGTTCTGCACCACAATGACCACAATCTGCATGATGAAACCGAGGCCGGCACCAAAGACAAACAGCTGCGCACAAATGACCCAAATGGGCGTCTCCGCGGACAAGGTGGTCATCCACAGCATGGCCACAATGGTGAACACGGCGCCAATGATGGGGAACGACTTGTATTTGCCAGTCTTGGTCAGACGGATGCCGGAGTAGATGGAGGTGCCCATCAAGCCCACCATCATGGGCAGCATGAGCAGGCCGGATTCGGCGGCCGAGGTGCCCGAAGCCATCTGCAGGAAGGTGGGAATGAACGCCAGGGCGGCAAACATGCCCATGCCCAGCACAAAGCCAATGGCGGTGGTGTTGAGGAAAATGGGGTTCTTGAACAAGCTCAGCGGAATGATGGGATCTTCGGCGCGGGTCTCGGTGAAGATGAACAGGGCAATGGCCACCAGCATGCCGGCGCCCCAGGTCCACGTGGTCAGCGAGGTCCAGCCGTCCACCTTGCCGCCAAAGTCGGTGAAGAAAATCAGGCAGGTGGTGGCAATGGACAGGAACACCACACCCAGGTAGTCAATTTTGCTGCTGGCCGTTTTAGTGGGCAGCGTCAAGGCAAAGTAGGCCACCACGAAGGCGGCAATGCCAATGGGGATGTTGATGTAGAAGGCCCACTCCCACGTCAGGTGATCCACAAAGTAGCCGCCAAGCAGCGGGCCGGCCACTGCGGAAAGTCCAAAAATGGCGCCCAACGGGCCCAGGTACTTGCCGCGCTCATTGGCCGGGACAATGTCGGCAATGATGGCCTGGGAAAGGATCATCAAGCCGCCTCCGCCCAGACCCTGGATGGCACGGAAAATGACGAAGCCCCAAAAGTCGGTGGCAAAGGCGCAGCCCACCGAAGCCAAAGTGAACACGGCAATGGCGGCAAGAAACAACTGCCGGCGCCCAAACACGTCACCGAGTTTGCCGTAGATGGGCATGACAATGGTGGTGGCCAGCAGGTACGCGGTGGTGATCCAGGTTTGATGCGCCACACCGCCGAGCTGACCCACAATGGTGGGCATGGCGGTGGAGACAATGGTCTGGTCCAGGCTGGAAAGCAGCATGCCCGCAATCAGGGCGGAGAAGATGATCCAGATCCTCTTTTGGGTCAGCAGGAGCGGTTGCCCTGCCTTTAGTGCTGTGCTCATCGGGGTCCTTCAATGGTTACGGATGCAGAGTTGAAAAGTTGTTGGGCGTACTGGAGGTTGCTGGCCAAAAGGTCGGCAAAAGTGGAGGTGTTCTCCGCGCGGAAGAAGGCCTGGCCGGCCTTGTGCGAGCACAGGCCAAAAAAAGCCGCGGCCAGGGCAGCCGCCGGATCGTGGGCGGAAAGACCCTCGCGCCGGGCGATCAACGCGGCAAATTCCTTCTCACGGTTTTCCACATTGCCCAGCATCTTCATGATCAGCTGGGGTTCCTTCTGCATTACTGCTATCAGGTCCTGCTGGTCGGCGCGGGTCAGTGACATCTCTTCCACCACGGCGCACGTGAGCCGGAACAAGGCCTGCATGAGCGACTCACCGGGCTCCTGGCGGCCATGTCCGGCGTCGACGCCCCGCCCGGCACCATGGAGGAAGACCTCCAGCGCCTGTGCGGGGAAGTCATCCTGGAAATGGCCCAAAATGGCGTCTTCCTTGCTGGGAAAGTAATTGAAGAAGGTGCGCCGGGAGACGCCCACTTCTTCACACACTTGTTCAATGGTGAAGCCGTTGAGGCCATTTTGGGCAGTGAGGATCCGCGCTGCCGTGGTGATGGCGGAGCGGGTCGCGGCACGTTTGCGCGCGCGAAGGCCTGAAGCTTGACATTTTGCACTTTCGGTCACGAAGTACAATTTTGCACTATGGAATGAAAAGTGCAAACTTCTGGCGCAGTAATGCTGATCACCCCGACCCGCCAACTGCCGGGGCCACGCAAAACGCCCCTTCGCACAGGGCCGGCACCAGCTGCCGGCTGCACTGCTTGAAGGGGCGTTGCGCCCGTGGACCCGCCGGATCCGGCGGTCGCCTGAGAGGGAAGTCTACTGCGGGGGGCGGGTCATGGCGAGCACGTCCAGACCCTTGTCCAACTGCTCCAGCGTGATTTCGCCGCGGTCCACAAAACCCATGGCCAGCACGGTCTCGCGGATGGTCAAACCGTGGGCCACTGCGTGCTTGGCAATCTTGGCGCCATTTTCATAGCCAATGTGCTTGTTCAGCGGAGTCACAATTGAGGGGGAGGCCTCGGCCAGGAAGCGTGCCCGTTCCACATTGGCGCTGAGGCCGTCAATCATCTTGTCGGCCATCACGCGCGAGGTGTTGGTGAGCAGGCGGATGGACTGCAGCAGGTTTGCCGCCATGACCGGGATGCCCACATTGAGCTCAAAGGCGCCGTTGGTGGAGGACAGGGCAATGGTGGTGTCATTGCCAATGACCTGGGCGGCGACCATGATGGCCGCCTCGGAGATCACCGGGTTGACCTTCCCCGGCATGATCGAGGAGCCGGGCTGCAGGTCCGGAATGGAAATTTCGCCCAGGCCGGTGTTGGGGCCCGAGCCCATCCAGCGCAGGTCGTTGTTGATTTTCATGATCGAGTAGGCAATGTTGCGCAGCTGGCCCGAGGCCTCAATCAGTCCGTCCCGGTTGGCCTGGGCCTCAAAGTGGTTCCTGGCTTCGGTCAGCGGCAGGCCGGTGTCCTGTGCCAACAGGGCAATGACGCGCTGGGGGAAACCGGCGGGGGTGTTGATGCCCGTGCCCACGGCCGTGCCGCCCAGGGGGACCTCGGCGACGCGGGGCAGCGCCGATTCAACCCGCTCAATGCCATAGCGGATCTGGGCGGCGTAGCCGCCGAACTCCTGGCCCAGGGTGACGGGGGTGGCATCCATCAAGTGGGTGCGTCCGGACTTCACAATGGAGGCGAATTCGGCTTCCTTGCGCTCCAGGGATTCAGCCAGGTGCGCCAGTGCCGGGATCAGGTCATTGACCAGGGCGGAGGTTGCCGCCACATGCACGGAGGTGGGGAACACGTCATTGGAGGACTGTGAGGCGTTGACGTGGTCGTTGGGGTGGACCTTTTTGCTTGAACCGGCCGCGGCCAGGGCCTGGTTGGCCAAATTGGCCAGCACCTCGTTCATGTTCATATTGCTGGAGGTGCCCGAACCCGTCTGGAACACGTCAATGGGGAAGTCACCGTCGTATTCCCCGGTGGCCACGGCGTCCGCCGCGCCTTCAATGGCGCGGGCCAGCTCGGCGTCGAGCACCCCCAGCTCCGCGTTGGTGGTGGCGGCAGCCTTTTTAATCCGGGCCAGGGCGGCAATGTGCGCCGATTCCAAGGTCATCCCGGAAATGGGGAAATTCTCCACTGCGCGTTGTGTCTGCGCGCTGTAGAGGGCCTTGGCCGGAACCCGGACCTCGCCCATCGTGTCGTGTTCAATGCGGAATTCTTGTGCGGGGTTCGCGGCAGTTTCAGTCATGCCCTCCACCATATCGCCGCCACGGCCCGAGCCAAAAAACTTCCTTGCATTCCTTGGCGCGGGCGTGGTCCAGGCCGTCAGCCGATGGAGCCGTTGCTGTAGACCAGATCGGCGCGGCCATCACTGAGCCGGTAGGTCAGGCCCACCACGGCCGTGCGCTGGCGGGCCACGGCGCTGGCCAGAATGGGGGAGTTTTCCACCAGGCGGGCGGCCGTCTGCTTGACGTGTTCTTCAATCATGTCGCTCAAGCCGCTGTCCTGGTCCCTGCGCAGCGAGGTCAGCACGGAAGGGGTGATGCGTTCGACGAGGTCGCGGACAAAGCCGGCGGGCATTTGCCCGGTGGCAACGGCCTCCTTGGTGGCGGTGACCGCGCCGCAGCTGTCGTGCCCCAGCACCACAATCAGCGGGACGTTCAAATAATCGACGCTGTATTCCAAAGAGCCCAGCACGGTGTTGTCAATGACGTGTCCGGCGGTGCGGACCACAAAAGCATCGCCCAGGCCCAGGTCAAAAATGATCTCGGCAGCCAGGCGTGAGTCGGAGCAGCCAAAGATCACGGCGAAGGGGTGCTGGGTGGTGACCAGGGAGGTGCGGCGGGCAGCGTCCTGGTTGGGGTGGTTGGACTCCGAACCGACGAATCTGGCATTGCCGTCCATCAAGGTGGAAAATGCCTGTGCAGGCGTGCTGGGGTGTACTGAAACGCTCACTGTTTACCTTCCGTAACTGTCGGGGAACTGCTGGCTGTGCTGGCGCTGGAGGGGGCGGCTGCGGCATCCAGCTGCGCCGCGGCGCCGGCTGCGAGGACGTCGAAGTCCTCGAACCCGGCGGCGCCGGTCAAAATGATGGTGGCGGGCCCGCTGGTCAACACCAGGCTGCGTTCGCCCTTGGGCTTGTCCCGCAGCTCCCAGTCGCGCCCGGCAATGGTGCGCACGCCCGTCACCGGGGCATTTTGTGCCTGCTCCGCCGTCCAGGTGGGGTTTGCCGTAATGGACTGGCGCAAGGCAATGAAGCTGTTGTTGGCGCTGACATAGCCCACGTCCCAATAGGACACGCCGTCGGATCCGGGCGGGTTCCACCGGGCGTAGTTGGCGCTCCACCCCTCAGGCATGGGAGCCACCGGAACGAATCCCGCGGTGTCCGCGGCGTAGCCGGCCACCTGCGCCACGTCCA
This sequence comes from Specibacter sp. NPDC057265, assembly GCF_042668835.1. Lineage (NCBI taxonomy): Bacteria > Bacillati > Actinomycetota > Actinomycetes > Micrococcales > Micrococcaceae > Specibacter > Specibacter sp. NPDC057265. The sequence continues at coordinate 414,811 of NZ_JBHUYE010000001.1, read as the reverse complement.
CGTTTTGGCGGTACGCGCCGGGTTTGGGCTCCGGGTTGAGCCACACAATTGTCAAGACAATGGCCACCGTGGAAAACACTGCCAGCAGCATGCCCACAATGGAGGCATTGGCGCGCTTGGCAGCCCCGGGGGCAATGACGGGTTTGAAGGCAGGGGTGGGTTCACTCACTTCTCCATCTTCCCAGATCCGCAGCGGGCAAAATTTCACGCCCCCGGGCATCCGTGGCGCAGCTCACGCGGGTTCACGGGCGCTGTTCCCCTATGATGGCAAAGTAGGCAAAAACGGCAGGCTGCGCACCGTCGCGCAGGTGAATCACTGCGCCTACCCGAACAATGGGGTTTTCACGTGGCTGAAAAAGCAGCACAGATGGATTATTCGCAGCTCTCCCGCTCACTTGCCGTGGGCGACGACGAGCCGGACCGCAACCTTGCCCTTGAACTGGTGCGCGTCACCGAGGCCGCAGCCATTGCCGGGGGCCACTGGGTGGGCTTTGGCGAGAAAAACCTGGCGGACGGCGCCGCCGTCGACGCCATGCGCTCCCTGCTCTCCACCGTGCACTTCAACGGCGTCGTGGTCATTGGTGAAGGCGAGAAGGACGAAGCCCCCATGCTGTACAACGGGGAAGTGGTGGGTGATGGTTCCGGCGCCGAGTGCGACGTGGCCGTGGATCCCATTGACGGCACCCGGCTGACGGCCATGGGCATCAACAACGCCCTGTCGGTGCTGGCAGTTGCCGAACGCGGCACCATGTTCGACCCCTCCGCGGTCTTTTACATGGAGAAGCTGGTGACAGGTCCCGAAGCCGCCGACATGGTGGACCTGCGTCTGCCCGTGAAGCAAAACCTGCACTTGATCGCCAAGGCCAAGGGTGTGAAGGTCAACCAGCTCACTGTCATGGTCCTGGACCGCGACCGCCACGGCCAGCTGATCAGCGAAATCCGCGACGCCGGTGCCCGCACCAAGATCATCCTTGACGGTGACGTGGCCGGCGCCATTGCCGCCGCCCGCACCGGCACCGGCGTGGACGCGCTCATGGGCATTGGTGGAACGCCCGAAGGCATTGTCACGGCCTGCGCCATCAAGGCCCTGGGCGGTGTCATTCAGGGCCGGCTCTGGCCCACCACCGATGACGAGAAGCAAAAAGCCATTGACGCCGGCCACGATCTGGACCGCGTCCTGTCCACCAACGACCTGGTCACCAGCGACAACTGCTACTTCGCGGCCACCGGCATCACCGACGGCGACCTGCTGCGCGGGGTCCGCTACGACAAGGGCCGGGTCCTGACCCAGTCCATCGTCATGCGCTCCAAGTCCGGCACCATCCGCTTTGTCGAGGGCGAGCACCAGGCCCACAAGTGGGAGACGTACGCCCGCCTCGGCTAAGCGGTGTGGAGCGGCCGTGCGCCCCGGTAGGGTTGAATCATGACTTTAACCGTTGTGCCGTGCCGTGTCCGTGACCAGTGGGATGCCGCAGTGAATTCCCACAAAGGGCACCCCATGCAGCTGTGGGGCTGGGGAGAGACCAAGGCGGCCCACCACTGGCGCGTGGACCGCGTGCTGGTCAAGGAGGGTCAGGAGCTCATTGGTTCCGCCCAGGTGTTGGTGCGCACGCTGCCGTTCCCGTTCCGCTCGCTCGCCTATCTGCCCCGCGGACCCCAGGCCGAGGCGGGCCGGGAACATGAGGTGCTGGCCGCCGTCGGAGGTTATGTGCGGGAAAACCACAAATCCGTGGCCCTGAGCATTGAACCCGACTGGGCCGCCGACACCGTCGCAGTGGCCACCCTGCCGGCGGCCGGCTGGGTCAAAAGCGCCTCAACGATCCTGATCCCGCGGACCTTGATTTTGGACTTGACCCGCACGGAGGATGAACTGCTCGGCGCCATGTCCAAAAAGACGCGCCAGTACATCCGCAAGTCCGGCCGGGAGGCGCTGACATACCGGCCCGTATTGGCCGCCGAGCTGCCGCAGCTTATGGCCGTCTACAAGGACACGGCCGAACGCGCCGGCTTCGGGATTCACCAGGACAGCTACTACGCCGACATTGCACGCAACCTGGGCGACAATTCACCCATTTACGGTGCGTTCGACGGCGGCACGCTGGTCTCCTTCCTGTGGCTTGCCACCAGTGGTTCCACGGCGTTTGAACTGTACGGCGGCATGAGCGAGGAAGGCAGCCGGCTGCGCGCCAACTTTGCCCTGAAGTGGCTGGCCATCCAGGAGATGAAGGCCCGCGGCATTACCCGCTATGACTTCAATGGCCTGCTCAATGACGGGGTGTCCAAGTTCAAGTTCGGCTTTGCCGACCACGAGGACATGCTTGCCGGAACCTGGGATTTGGCCCTCTCCCCGCTCTACCCGGTGTTCGCCAAGGCGCTGCCCCTGGCACGCCGCGGGGTGCGCCGGCTCCGCAGCGCGCTCAAACGCTAGGACCGCTGCGCGGGGTGGGTGCGCCGCCGCTGCGCCGAGCGGAGCGCGCCGCCGCTGCGCCGAACGGAGCGCGCCGCGCGCCGTCGCTGCGCCGAACCCGCAGCACATGTCCCTTTGACGTTGGGAAAGGGACATTAGCTGCGGGTTTGACGAGCCCATGGGGTGGTCCGTCCCTTCAGCTGAAGTCTTTGCGTGCAGGCAACAGGCCATGGAGCGATCGGTTTGCGAGGTTTTCGGGATCGGGCCAGCCACCCAGCTTCAAGGCCCGGGCCAGTTTGGCAATGACCAGCTGCTCGCCGGCCCGCATGTCATCGGCATTGATGAGCACTTGGTGCCAGCCCAAGGACTTTGTAATGAAGTCACGGTCATGGTCCTTCACCTGCTGCGATGCAGTGAAATGATGCAGACCGTCATACTCGGCGCACGTCCTGTACTGTTTGCAGGCAAGGTCCGGACTGACTTTTCCCCTACCCAGGGAATCAAGAATCTCCACATTGTGTTCGAAGCGTGGCAGCGTGGAGCGCTCAATGATTAATCGCAGCATGGTTTCGCGCGGGGAGTCCGAACCAATGCGAGCCAGATCCACGGCGGCGCGCAGCTTGCGCACTCCGCGGTTTCCAGGATGCTGCACTATGTGGTCCTTGAGCGAGTCCAAGGCAACCCGTGGATACACGTGTCTGCCGAAGGAACGGTGATGCTCACAGACAAGCTGGTCCATAATGATGACCAATTCGTCCACGGTCAACAGTGGAGCAATATCGAGCAGCGTCCGCAGCATGCTGGTGATGGGGAAGGCATAATTTTGAACATCCTGTGGACCCAGATGCAATTCATGGCCCTTGACGTTTCGTCGCCGGGGAAGGTCCTGGCCGGCGTGCCGGGCAATGTCAATGGCGCTCTGGGCATCAAATCTACGGGGCAGATGGAAGTTGTAGATTTTTGCCGCGGTGATGTGGCTGATGATCCCACCTGGAGTGATCTGCGTCAGGACCCGGCAATGGTCCAGAAGCTCAACAGGAACGTCCTTGGGCACCCGGATGCCCCTGCTGGGGACGCTCAGATCCGCCGCCCGGACACGGCCACCCGTGATGCCGAGGCTGCGGGCCGTCTCCAAGGTGAAGGGAGCCCGGGAAAGCGCCACCGGAAGCGGTTTGGGAGTCTTCATGGTTCCATTAGGACAAATTAGAGACGTCGAAACGGCCCAAATGCTCCCATTTAGCCAAATCTGTGGACAACTTCTACGCTGCCCCCGGCTTCTTCGTCGCCAACCCGCAGATAATGTCCCCTCAAGGCGATCAAAGGGACATTATCTACGGGTTCGCGGCGGTTCGCCGCGGCGGCGGTTCGCGGCGGCGGCGGTTCAGCCTGCGACGGTCACGGCAAAGAGCACTGCGCTGCCTGGTGCTTGTTCGTTTTCATCAATGTGTGGGTGCACAAGCACCGGGCTTTCCATGGCCGGGATGAACGCCGAGCCACCGCGGCTGAGAGCCATGTCGTTGCGGGGCGTGTCCAGCAGCACCGATCCCTGCACCACCAGGACCAGCAACGGGCCGTTTTGGACCAATGGCACAGGGCCGGAGGCGGCAGTGATCTCCACCCGCTGCAGTGCAAATTCGGCAAAGGGCGGCTCCCAGACGTGCTGGCCCAGGTCCGTCACGCGCGTGGGCACCTGGGGAACGCTGCCGGGGGAGAAGTTCACCGTAGCCAACAACTCCGGCACATCCACGTGCTTGCCGGTCAAACCCCCGCGCAGCACGTTGTCCGAGGACGCCATGACTTCCAGTCCCAAGCCGCTGAGATAGGCATGAATATTACCTGCCGGCAGGTAGATGGATTCGCCTGGCTGCAGCGACACGCGATTGAGCAGCAGGGACAGGAGCACACCGGGATCCTTGGGATGGTCCCTGGCCAAATCAACCATCGTGCGCAGGGCCGCCTCGGCGTTGCCTGGCAGGGGCCCGCCCCCGGCAATCCCGGCGAGTCCGGCCACCCCGGCTTCCGGGCTGTGCTCCAATGCCCCGCCAAGGGCCTGGGCTGCCAAGCCAACCAGGGCGGCGGTCTGGTCTCCGCCGTCCATGAGGGCTTCAAAGACCTGGCGGATCGCGGTGGACTCCTCGATGCGGGAATTGAGCGTCATCTCCACGCGGCCCAGCAGGGACGGCGGTTGTGCCCCCGTGGCAGTGATGGCGGCCGCCACGGCGCGGAACAGGGCCGCCGACTCCGCGCTGGGACGGAAGCCGCACAATGCCTCAAAGGGGGTCAGGGCAAAGATCATTTCCGGTTTGTGGTTCTGGTCCTTGTAGTTGCGGTGCGCGGCATCGCGGGGAATGCCGGCGGCCTCCTCGGCCGCGAACCGCTCCCGTGCCTGTGCCAGTGTGGGGTGGACCTGCAAGGACAGGGCTTGATCGGCGGCAAGCAGTTTCATTAGGAAGGGCAATTTGGCGCCAAAGGCCGCATGCACGCCCCCGCCCAAGGTGGACCCGGGGTGTGCGGCTATCAGCTCATCCAGGGGCACAGGACCGTCGGCGGTGGCTGCCGTGGAGGGCGAGTCGGGGTGGGCCCCGATCCACAGTTCGGCTTCCGGACCGCCCCCGGGGGTGGTTCCCAGCAGCTGGGCAATGGCGGTGCTGGAGCCCCACGGATAGTCACGCATGACGTTGGTGAGTGCAAACATGGGGAGGTTCTCCTAATTCATGGCGAGCAGGCCGGTTGCCCATAAAGCAACCAGCCTACCCATCAACGTCCGGTGCGGGTAGCTAACCCACCGAGCAGTTGCCATTGCTGTCCAGCAGGGACAGCAGGGTTGCCTCATCGCCGGCGACCGCCAGGGCCTGCAGGTATTCGGCAGTGATTTCGGGGGAGCTGCTGGGCTGCGGTGCCGGTGTCTGTGCACCCGGCGCGCCGGAGTCCGCCTCGACGCCGGTGTCATCCGTGCCGGGAACGACGGGGTCCGCGGGTGTGGCGGGGTCCGCGGGTGCGGCAGGGTCCGCCGCGGTGGTGGAATCGGCCGTGGCCGGCGGTTCGACGGGGGCGGGGTTGAGCAGTTCCTGAACCCGGGTGTGGATGAGTTCAAAGTCCGGGTAGGTGGAGAACTCCAAAGGGAAGTCCGGGGGGCCCAGGGTCAGGCGGCTCAGTGGCTGTTGCTTGGATTTGAGCGCCAGGGAGGCAAAACTTCCCAGCTGTCCGGAGGGCAGGTCGGATTCAATGACCTTGGAACCGGCGGCGGCAATGGCATTGAACTTCGTCAGCACCGTGCCCGGGTCCATTTGGGCGAGCATGGCGGCCTGGATGCATTGCTGCCGCTGGCTGCGGTGGTAATCGGTGACCCATTCGCGCGAACGGGCATACCACAGCGCGTGGTAGCCATCGAGGGTCTGCACCCCGGGCGTGATCCAGCCGGTGGGCGGCAAATGATCGCCGGTTCCGTACACGTCGTCGCCGCTGAGCGGGACCCAGCCGCCAACATTGATTTTCACTCCGCCCAGGGCGTCGATCAGCTCGGAGAAGCCTGCCATGTCCACCAGCACATAGCCCTGGATTTCCAGACCCAAAATGCCGCCGGCGGCATCCATCATGGCCGCGGCGCCAACATCGGGAGCATCCGGATACAGCTCGGCGTGCTGGCCGGTGACGTCGGTGTAGAGGGAGTTGATGATGCATTCGTCCCCGCAGCTGTAACCGTCGGGGTAGACCTCCCACAGGGGCGAGCCGGGGGAGAACGGCGCGTTTTGGAAGTTGCGGGGGATGCTGATGGTGGCTGCCTGCCCTGTGGCGGCGTCGACGCTGATGACCACAATGGAATCCGGGCGCCGGCCGGTGCGCTCCTCGCCGGCGTCGCCCCCCATGACCAGGAAGTTATAGCGCCCATCCACGGGATCCATTTCCGGTCCGGCCTGAAAGATGGAGGTGATGGCGTTGCGTCCGGAATTTATCAAATACGCTCCATAGGCCAGCGTGCCGCTGGTGAGCACCATGAGAACCACCAGCGCGCCGCTGACCAGGGCACGCATTCCCGGCGCCAGCAGCCCCGGCTTGATGATGGCCAGGGTGTTTAAAAACACCACCGCCCAGCCCAGGGCCGCCACCGCCAGGGCCACAATGATGACCATGGAAGTGAGCGGGTTGGTGAAAAAATTCAGCACCGTCTCGCGCCGCAGGAAAAACAGGACGACGCCGGCCAGCGCCACCGCCCACACCGTGAAGGTCACGCGCAGCGCCAGGCGGCCAAACCGTTTGTCCCCGGCCACCAATTGGGCGGATCCGGGGGCCAGAAGTGTCAGCAGCAACAGGAGCCAGGCCCTCTTGGAGCGCGCGGGGGCCGACGCCGATTCGGGGAACCGCACGGGGTTGGTCAGGACCTGCGGACGGTTTGAGGCGTGGCTGACTTTGGGGCTGCTGAAGCTCATGGTGGGTAAATCACGCCCCCGCGGCGTTGCTGCGGGAGAGCGGGTAGCCGGCGTCGGCCTTGGCCCGCAGGGCTGCACCTTTGGCGGTTGCCTCATCATTGAGCGACTGGGCGAAGTCCGCCAGTTTTTGGCTCAGCTCCTGGGCCGGCGCGTCGGTGCCGGCGGCCAGCATCCGCACGGCCAGCAGAGCTGCGTTGCGGGCTCCGCCAATGGAGACCGTGGCCACCGGGACCCCGCCGGGCATCTGCACAATGGACAGCAGCGAGTCCATGCCATCGAGGGTTTTCAGCGGCACCGGCACGCCCACCACCGGCAGGGTGGTCACGGCGGCAAGCATGCCGGGCAGGTGCGCGGCGCCGCCTGCCCCGGCAATGATCACGCGCAGGCCGCGGGCTGCGGCGCCGCTGCCATAGGCCATCATTTCCGTGGGCATCCGGTGCGCGGAGACAACATCACATTCAAAGGCAATGCCAAAGTCCGCCAAAACGGCGGCGGCGGCCTCCATGACGGGCCAATCGGAGTCCGAACCCATTACGATGCCCACCACAGGGGCGCTGAAGCTGTTCAAGGGATGCTACTTTCCGTCTCGGATGATGGTGGCGGCAGTGGTGGCGCGGGCGCGCACGGCGGCCACGTCGTCGTGCGCGGAGCCAATGACGTTCACGTGCGCAATTTTCCGTCCCGGGCGCACGGACTTGCCATAGCTGTGCACCTTGGCCGTGGGCTCGGCGGCCAGGGCCGCGGGGTAGGCGGCAAACAAGTCCGCGTTGGCTCCGCCCAGGATGTTCTTCATGACCACAATCCCGCCCAGGGCTGCCGTGTCTCCCAGGGGCAGGTCCAGCACGGCGCGCAAATGCTGTTCAAACTGGCCGGTCACGGCGCCGTCCATGGTCCAGTGGCCCGTGTTGTGGGGGCGCATGGCCAGTTCGTTGACGAGGAATCCCGGCGCGCGGCCAGGGGTCTCAAAGAGCTCGGCGGCCATGACGCCGGTGACGCCCAACGCGTCGGCAATCTGCAATGCGGCGGCCTGCGCCGCGGCGGCCACCTGCGGGAGGATCCCGGGGGCCGGGGCAATGACCTCATCGCAGACGCCGGCGACTTGAATGGACTCCGCCACCGGCCAGGCGCGGGCTTCCCCGGAGGGTGTGCGGGCGATCAGGGCTGAAAGTTCGCGGGAAAAGTCCACCATCTCCTCCACCAGCAGCGGGCTCATGGCGGCGAACCAATCGCCGGTGTCCTGGGCCTGTGCGGCGGAGTGCAGCACCCGCACACCCTTGCCGTCATAGCCGCCGCGGGGCATCTTCAACACCACGGGCCAGCCGTGCCTGTCGCCAAAGCCGACAATCCCGGCCGGGGAGTCCACCGCGGCCCATTCCGGGTTGGGCAGGCCCAGCTCCGCGATGGCCGCGCGCATCACCAACTTGTCCTGGGCGTTGACCAGTGCATCGGGCCGCGGCTGGACATTCACGCCCTCGGCAATGAGTGTGCGCAGGTGCCCGGTGGGGACATGTTCATGATCAAAGGTCAGCACATCCACGCCGCGGGCAAATTCACGCAGCGCCTCCAAGTCCCGGTAGTCGCCCACGGGGGCCTTCGCCACCACGGGCACGGCGCAGACCTCGGCCGATTCGGCCAACACCTGCAGTTCAAAACCAAGGGCCGCTGCGGCCGGTGCCATCATGCGGGCCAGCTGTCCGCCGCCCACCACACCAATTATAGGAAAAGTCACAGTGCCCAGCGTACCGAAAGTCTGCCCAATACCCTGCCTTTACGCAGTTTTCCCCGCCCTTTCCCCACTTATGCAGGGCCAATTGCCAGCCGTGCGAAGGCATTTTGCGAAGGGGGCAGTGAATAATGGGCTTAGAATTTTAGCGAGGCTGTGGCGTGGTTTATCCGTTTTGCGGCCAATTGCCCAACGGAGGAACATGTACCAAAAATTAGTTGACCGCGTTAAGGGCCTGATGGGCCTTTTTTGGCGTGAGGTGGCCAAATTCGGCGTCGTGGGCGGCGTGGCCTTTGTCATTGACACCGGCATCTACGTCTGGCTGCTCTCCGGCAGCATGGCCGGGCACCCCACCAAGGCAAAGATCATTGCAGCTGCCGTGGCCACCGTGTTCTCCTGGCTGGCCAACCGCTATTGGACGTTCCGCCACCGCCGCCGGGCCAATGTGCTGCGTGAAGTGGTGCTGTTCATCATCATGAACGGCATTGGCTTGGGCATCGCGGCTGCCTGCGTGTACATTTCCCACTGGGTGCTGGGCTTTGAATCGGCCACGGCCGACATCATCGCCGGCTCCGTGGTGGGCCTGATCCTTGGCACGATCTTCCGCTTCTTTGCCTACCGCTTCTGGGTCTTCAGCGAAGAGCTCGATCAGGAGCCCGGCTTTGAGAAGGACCACGAACTCCTTGATGTGGAGCCCGCGCCCGTCAATGGTGCGCCGAAGAGCTGACGGCGCCCGCCGCCTTATCCGGCGGTGACCTTTTCGCTGCTGCGCAGCTGCTCCGTGGCGGCAACGCCGTCGGCCAGCAGCACCACTGATCCGCCAGCCGCCCAGGTTCCCAAGGCGGCGCCGACCACCTTGGTCCAGCCGCCGGCGGCCTGCAGCAGCAGCCGCTGCGGTCCGTCCGTGGCGGGCTCCTGGTCCAGCAGCTGCCCATAGCTGACCGTGTGCGCCCCGTGCCGCCAGGCAAGGTCGCTGGGTGGGGCCTGCCCGTCGGCGAAGAAGACGTCGGCATGCGCCCGCACCTCTCCGCAATAGTCAAGGGTGCGCGGAGGCAGCTGCCCCATCCAGCGCATGGCCAGGGCCGGCAGTGCCACGGCCACCACCAGCGGCGCCGGCTTCATCCCCGCCAGCTGCTGCTGCGTTGCCGCCGGATCCACAGTGGCCACAATCTGCGGCAGTTCCCCGGTGGCCGGAAGGACGCCGGGGGCGTCGGCGGTCGCGGCGGTGGCACCCACGGCCCAGGTGGCCAGCAGCCACACCAGGGAACGCCAGTGGAGGGGAACTTCCAGGGCCACCAGGGTCCCCGCTTCGGCGTCGAGCTCATCCACCAGGTAGTTGGCGGTTTTGGCCACCCAATTTTCCAGCACGCGCCCGGAAAATTCCACCCGCTCGCCCCCTGGTCCGTACCAGGTCAACCGGGGGGAGGTGGGCTCCACGGTGCGCAGTGCATGGAGCAGTTCGGCGGGGGTCTGGGGCGGCGTATCCATGGCCCCCATCATTCCACGCCGGTGGCCGCCAGGGGCCTTGCCGCAGACGGGGCGCAGCCGGGGCGCAGGCGCGGTCCCGCCGCGGCGGTTTCCTGCGCCGGCGGAAAAAATTTCAGTGATCTGCATTACCCCCGGTGCCGGCCGGAGCGGAAAATGGGGCCATTAATTCCCAGAACGCCAACGTTTTCACCATTGCGGCGCCCCACCGCCGCCATGGAGGGAATGTATTGCCATGAAAGTGTCGGGCGTGGCGTGCCTGAATTTCACGCCCTGCACTGGTTATGATTCGCCGCCGCTTGACGCGCGCGGATTACATCGATGTAATTAGACGCACGAACCGTACAAAATGACACTGCCCCGGCCGCACCGCGCGGTCACGAAACCAGGGCTTCAACGGCGGCAACATTCAGGAGGACAGTTATGGGGCAGGTGCGTCCAAGTGTGACTGCTGTGCAAGAGGATTCAACATCAGCAATGTCAATGGAGGCACAAGCAGCGGCCACGTATCGTTCCCGGGGCATCCCCACCGACTGGTACGTGGATCCGGCGGACCCCACTGCTGCCGAGTTCCATGAGCGTGAAAACCAGCGTCTGCTGGACGCTGCCGCGACGGCGTTTTTGGACTCCGAAGACGACGCCGGGTCCCAGCCCAGCCATGCGCCGGCGCCTGAACGGGGGGCCGCGGAGGCCATTTGGATAGGCCTGAAATCCCGTCCCGACGAATTCTCCGACGAAGGTGAACTAGGCTGGCAGAGCGATGCTTTGTGTGCGCAGACCGATCCTGAGGCCTTTTTCCCTGAAAAGGGCGGGTCCACCCGGGATGCTAAAAAGGTGTGTGGTGCATGCAACGTCAAGGCGCAGTGCCTTGAGTACGCTCTGGCCAATGATGAGCGGTTTGGAATCTGGGGCGGCCTGTCCGAGCGTGAGCGCCGGCGGCTGCGGAAGCGAGCGGTCTAATTCTTGATGCAGTAAAAGTCACTGCCGTTTTGGTTGCCCATAACGGTGGTGCCTATCTCCCGGGCGTTTTGGCCGCAGTGGCCGCGCAGACCCGTCCAGCAAACCACGTGGTGGCCGCTGATTTGGCTTCCACAGACAATTCGGGGGAATTGTTGCGCAGGGAACTGGGCGAACGCCATGTCATTTACCTGGACGGCGTCAAAAGCTACGGCGCGGCCGTGGACGCGGTGCTGGCGCAGCAGGGCAAGTTGGAACTGGCCCATCAGGGCGCCTCGGTGCGCAGCTCCAGCGCCGCCGACGGAACGGCCCCCCACGACGGCGCCGCCGCCACGGCCCCCCACGACGGAACGGCCCCGCACGGCGGCGCCGCCCCCCACGACGGCGCGGATGCCGTTGGCGGCGAAAACGGCGGCGCCGAGTGGATCTGGCTGCTGCAGGATGACGCCGCGCCCGCCCCGGATGCTTTGCAGCTTTTGCTCGAAGCCACCGAGCGGGCCACAACGGCCACCGTGGTGGGCTGCAAGCAGCTGGACTGGGACAGCCGCCGCCGCCTGGTGGACGTGGGTCTGTGGGCCAACAACCACTTTGACCGCTTCACGCTGGTGGGCCTGGACGAGCAGGACCAGGGCCAGTATGACAACAGGGCCGATGTGTTCGCCGTCAATACCGCCGGCATGCTGGTGCGCCGCGACGTTTTTGACCGCTTGGGCGGCTTCGACGTTGCCGTGCCCGGCCCGGGCGATGACCTGGATTTCTGTGCCCGCGTCCGGCTGACAGGTGGCCGCGTCCTGGTGGTGCCTGCGGCCCGCATGCACCACGTGGTGGACCGCCCGCACGGCCTGGGTTCGGCCGTGGCCGCCCGCAAGGCCGGCGTGTTCCTGCGCCTGAAGCACGCACCGGCCGCCATGGTGCCGGTGCTGGTGTTGGGCACTTTTGTGGCGGCCTTTTACTGGCTCATTGCCGGATTTGTGCTCAAGGCCCCCGGCCACGCCCTGCGCATGTTTGCCGCCACCCTGGCCGGCTTGGCCAGGCCGCGGCAGCTGCTGCGTTCCCGGCGTGAATTGGCCGCCCAGCGCACCAAGCCGCGTTCGGTGCACAAGGGCGTGCTGGTGGACAACCGTTCAGCCCGCGCCCATTTAAAGATGTTGCGTGAAACCGTGGGCCCCGATGTGGAGGCGCCCACGGAAGTGACCGCTGGCCCCTCCCTCGTGGAGCCCACGGGTGAAAGCCACCAGGAGACCGTGGCGCCGCTGGCCCACGTCAAGACGGCGCCCGTTGTCAGTGCCCTGGCCCTGGTGGCTTTGCTGAGCGTGTTTTCCCTGCTGGCGCTGGGCCGTTTTCTCACCGCCCCGGCGTTGACAGGCGGCGCCCTGCTGCCGGTCACTGAGCAGGGCGCGGCAGTGTGGCGCCACGCCACCGACTGGTGGGTGTCCCTGGGCTCGGGCATGCCGGGCCGCGGGAACCCCTTTAACTTTGTGCTGGCGCTGCTGGCCGGCGCCGGCGGCAACGGTTCGCTTTCTGCGCTGTGGCTGGTGCTGCTCGCCCTGCCGCTGTCCGCTCTGACCGCCTGGCTGGCCACCGGGGCCTTCACCCGGCAGCGCTGGCCGCGCATTGTGGCGGCGCTGGCCTGGGCCGGTGCGCCGGCCCTGCTCGTGGCCATGGGCCAGGGCCGGCTGGGCGCGCTGCTGGCCCATGTGCTGATTCCGCTGGTCATGTTGGGCCTGGTCCGTGCAGCCGGCGGGGCCATTGGCCCCCGGCCCGCGGCGCTGGGTGTGCCCGGCGTGGTGGAGTCGGCGTCCCCCGTGGCCAAGCTGGGACGCCCCGGCGTGGACGGCAACCCCTCGTGGACTGCCGCGGCGGCGGCGGGCCTGGCCCTGGCGGCGGTGACGGCGGCGGCTCCGAGCCTGCTGCCCATTGCGCTGCTGGGCATTTTGGCCGCCGCCCTGCTTTTGCGCCGCCGCGGCAGGACCATCTGGTGGGCCCTGGTGCCGCCGGTGGCGCTCTTTGTGCCGTTCGCGTGGTCCGCGCGCAGCAATCCCCGGGCGCTGCTGGCCGATCCGGGCCTGCCGCTGCCCTCAACCGCCGGCCCGCTCTGGCAGCAGCTGCTGGGGTTCCCCGAGCAGCTGGCTGCCGGTGACGGTCTGTTGGAGCTGGGTTCGGTGTTTGCGGCTTCCTGGTGGACGCCGGTGGCGGCGTTTGTCATTGGCGCCCCCGTGGTGGCGGCGGCTGTGGCGGCCCTGCTTTTGCCCCTGCGTCGCGCGGCAACCGTGCGCACCATGTGGCTGGTGGCGCTGCTGGCATTGCTGGGCGCCCATGCCGGCGCCTTCATTGCCGTGGCGTTCGACGGCGGCACCCTGGTCACGCCTTTTAGCGGCCCCGCCGTCTCCCTTGCCTTTTTCGCCCTGCTGGCCGCTGCCCTGACAGCCTTCGACGCCGTCCACCGCAGGGCCTACGCCCCGGCCGGCACCACGGCAGGCTCAGCCGACGGCGCCACCGCGCGCCGCGGCGCCAGGACAATCTCGGTGGTGCTTTCGGTGCTGCTGTTGGCGGCCCCCCTTGCCTCCCTGGGACTGTGGGGCGCGCAGCAGTTTTCCCAGCCCGCGCAGCCCGCCCTGACGGGGCCCTTCCAGGTGCAGGGCGTCACTGCCGGAACCATCCCGGCCACGGCCGCCGACCGGGGCACCGGGCCCGAGGCCAGCCGCACCATTGTCCTGGCCGTCCAGCCCGACGGCGGCATGCAGGCCACGTTGATGCAGGGCGACGGCACCACCTTGGACGCCACCAGCACCATTGCCGCCGCGGCGCGGGTCACCGGCGCACCCGGGGATGAGGCGGTGCTGGCGCCCGATGAGGCCACGGCGGCGCTGCAGGACAGCGTGGCAGCGATGCTTTCCAAGGCCGGCATTGATCCGCGGGCCGGACTCGTGGACCTGGGTGTGGGCTTTGTGGTGCTGCGCCCGGGCGACACGGCTGCGGAGCTGCTGGCCAGCGAGCTGGAGGCGGTTCCGGGACTGGACACCGTGGGGCCCACGGAATCCGGTTGGTTGTGGCGGGTGCAGCCCAGCTACGCCACCGCGGGTCTGAGCGATGTGGTCAACCGGGTGCGCCTGGTCGACGCCGACGGCGCCTCGCTGGCTCCCGTGCCTTCACAGGGCCAAAGCGTCAAAACGGACATTGCCGCCGGTGCCGCCGGCCGCAGGGTTGTCCTGGCCGAACGCGCCGATTCCCATTGGCAGGGGTGGCTCAACGGTGAAAGGCTGGAGGCCGCCGACGCCGGCTGGGCCCAGGCCTTTGAGCTGCCCGCCGGCGCCGGGGAACTGGAAATCCGCTATGTCCACCCCGCGGCCCTGGCCACGGGCGTGCTGCAGCTGGTCCTGTTTGGCTTGACGGTGCTGCTGGCGCTGCCGGTGCGCGCCCGCCGGGGACGCACCGGCGCCTACAGAGATGAAGCTTCACTGCAAAAGGTTGGTAGAGGTGCCTGAAATCGAGGATGACAACGTGGCCGCAAGCAAGCAGTCCGGCACGCGCCGCTCCCCGGCCGCACGGCGAAGCAAATCCAGGCGCTGGCCGGCCGTGGTCAGCGGTGCCGGGACGCTTTTGGTGGCGGCGGCCCTGGTGGGCGCGGGGTCGATTTTTCCCGGCACCAACGCCACCGAAGTGGTGCCGCCGGTGCCGCACCCGGTGCCGGTGGGGGAGACCATGGCCAATTGCCAGGGCCCCACGCAGTTGCTGGCAGGATCCGCCAATGGGACGGATCCGCAGTTCTCCGCGAACTCCTCGGCCACGAAGAGCCAGCTCAATGCAGTGGTGCTCAGCAATGCCGCCGGCACCGTGCCCGGCGCCACCGTCGAATCCCTCGACGGCAGCTTCACCTCCCTGCTGACGGTGGCCAAAGCGCCGGTGGAGCAGGCCGAGGCCGCGCCGACGGAGCTGACGGGCAAGCCCAAGGTGCGGGCGGCAGTGGTCCGCGGCAGTGCCGCGGCGGCGCCGTCGGTGGTGCGTGTGCAGCCGTTGAACCAGCAGGCATCGCAGGGTTCCGGCTCGGTGGTGGTCTCCGCCGACGACGGCGATCTGCAGGGCATGGCGGCCGCGGCCTGCCAGCTCCCTGCCAATGAGCTCTGGTTTGCCGGCGCCAGCACCACCGTGGGCCGCACGGCCGTGCTGATGGTGTCCAATTCCTCGGCCAGCCCCGCCACCGTGTCGCTGGAGCTCTTCAGCAAGGACGGGCAGGTGCAGGCCGCCGGCAGCAAGGGCCTGGTGGTGCCCAGCGGGACCGTCCGCTCAGTGGTGCTGGCAGGACTGGCGCCGGGGCAGGAGGTGCTGAGCGTGCACTTGAAAAGCACCGGTGGCGCCGTCAGCGCCGTCATCCAGCAATCCGTGCTGCGCGGGCTGACCCCCGGCGGGGTGGATTACCTGGCGCCCACCCAAATGCCCTCTTCGACGCCGGTGATCCCGGGCGTGCGCGTGCAAAGCCAGGACGTGGCCGGCAAAATTTCCGGCCAGTCCGGTTACGGTGACGCGGCCACGGCCCTGGCAATCTCGGTTCCGGGCGTGCGCGATGCCGTGGTGGAGGTGCGGGCCTTTGGTCCCGACGGCCAGGCGGTGCTGCCCAATGGCGGCGTTTTCACGGCCAAGGGTGCAGCGGTGAGCCTGTTCCCCCTGGCCGGGCTGCCGGCGGGAAGCTACACCCTGACGTTGAACTCCGACAATCCCGTGGTGGCTGCCGCCCGGTCAGTCAATTCCACCGGAACCGGCAAGGCCGTGGACCTGGCCTGGATGCCCGCCGCGGAAAGGCTCGGCAGCGGCCACCTGCTCACGGTGCCGCAGGACGTGGAGGCGCAACTGGTCTTCACAGCCCCCGAGGGCGCGGCCACGGTGCAGCTGGTGTCCATTTCCGGCAGCGGCGTGCTGGGCCAGGCACAAGATGTGGAACTGAAGAAGTCCCTGGCCACCACCGTTGACCCGGCAACCCTGGGCAAGGACACCGCGGCGGTGCTGGTGTCGGCCTCCGGCTCAGCCGCCTACGGCGCCCAGGTGCTGACGCGGGCTAATGCCGCCGACTTGGCGGTGCTGCCCGTCACGGGTGCCGGCGCCGGCGCGCCGGCGCTGAACATCACCACCGGCTTCTAGCGCGCGCCCGCGGCGGCTTAGCTAGTGCCCGCGGTAGCGGCGGAAGGAGGGGTCCACGGCGTCGGGATCCATGTCCAAAAACCCCGCCACCTGCTCCACCAGCACCTCATGGACCAGTTCGCGCAGCTGCCCGGGGGTGTCGCACAGCGCCTCGACGGGGTGGCGGTAAATGGTGATTTGGGCGGCGTCGCCACCGGTGGCGGGGACAAATTTGCCCAGCGGTGCCGGGGTGCCGGCGGCAATGAGGGCCTCCAGTTCGCCGGGGACCTCCTCCACCAGGTACACCACCAGATCCAGGGTCCCGGGCCACAGGGTGCGCAGCCGGTCAGCCGATTCCACCACCAGCTCATCGAAGATCTGCCCCCGCGTCCGGTGGCCGGGCAGGGGGGAAGGGATCAGGGGCCCGCGCAGGCCGCGGCCGTGCCGGTCCCGGCGCCGCCTGTCAAAGGGCTTTGCGGGCACCGCCGCGGAGCCCGTGCCGCCGTCGGTTCCGTCGGCCGCGGGGTCCAAAGAGATGCTTAGTGCCTGTTCGCCGGCTCCGGCCTTGAACTCCATCAGTTCACTGTAGGCGCGGGAATGCTTTTGGGGAAATATTGCCGCGGTGGGGGTAGTCTTGGGAACCGTGGGAACCCTTCGTCAATGCACCCGTTCAGCCTGCCGTGAAGCGGCCGTGGCTACTTTGACGTATGTCTATGCCGATTCAACCGCCGTTTTGGGGCCCCTGGCCACCTTTGCCGAACCGCACTGCTACGACCTGTGCGCCAAGCACTCCGAACGCCTCACCGCGCCCCGGGGCTGGGAGGTCATTAATTTGGCCAGGGAGAACAAGCCGCCAGTGCCCGGGCCCGATGATCTGCTGGCTTTGGCCGACGCCGTGCGCGAGGCGGCCAACCAGTCCCCGGAGGATGCCGCCGGCCCCGGCGGGGAAAGTGCCCCGCGGCGGGAATTCCGCGGCTCCCTGGAACCACCCGTGCAGGAGCAGCAGGGTGCACGCCGCGGGCACCTGCGCATCCTGCGGGACTAGGGCACGCCCGCACCAACCCTGCCGCACACGCCGGCAGCCAAACGAAATGGAAAAATCATGGCCAAGCTCAGTGAAAGCCTCATGCTGGTGCTGCGGTGCCCCGTGACAGGATCGCCGCTGCACCAGGAAGGCGAAGAACTGCTCAGCACCGCCAACGGCCCCGACGGCGTGCCGCTGCACTACGGCATTGACGAGGGCATTGCCCTGCTGCTGCGGCCCGGCCAAATCACGGCTTAGGGCCGCCTGCCGTGCCTGCCTGGGAAAGTGTCACCGGCTTTGCCAGGCGCCGCCGTGCGGAGAATCCCGGCCCGATGACCTTGGACGGCACGAACTCCTATGTGCTGGGCGAGCCGGCCGCAGGCAGTGTGGTCATCGTTGACCCGGGTCCGTTGCTGGCCGAGCACGTGGGCGAACTGGCGGCGTCCGGTTCCGTGGAACTGGTTCTCATCACCCACCGCCACGGCGACCACACGGCCGCCGGCGCACGCCTGCATGAACTCACCGGGGCGCCCGTCCGGGCTGCGCTGCCCGCGTTCTGCTACGGCGCCGGCGCCCTGGCCGACGGCGAAGTGATCCATGCTGCCGGTCTGGCCATCCAGGTCCTTGCCACCCCGGGACACACCAGCGATTCCCTCTGCTTTGCCGTGGAGCCCGCCGGTGCGTCCCCGAAGCTGATGCTGACGGGGGACACCATCTTGGGCACCGGCAGCACGGTGCTGGATCATCCCGACGGCACGCTGAAGGACTACCTGGACTCATTGGCCCGCCTGCGTGCCTGGGCCGCGGCGCAGGCGGCGCCGGTGCCGGTGCTGCCCGGACACGGTCCGGTGCTGCCTGACCTGGACCAGGCCGCGATGGCGTACCAGGAGCACCGGGGCGAGCGGATCGCGCAGCTGCGTGCCGCCGTCGAACGTGTGGGCACCGCAGGGGAGGCCACGGCGGAGCAGCTGGTGCAGGCCGTGTACGGGCAGCTGCCACCGCAGCTGCAGGCGGCGGCCCTGCTGTCAGTCCAGGCGCAATTACAGTACCTGCGGGTACTGTAACAACCCCGTAACTTCCCTGGGCCGGGCCAGGCGGCGGGACGGAGTTTGTCCGCAGGTGGCGTAAAATTGATTCCTGGTGCATCGGGCGCCACCGCTGAATCCACCCACTGGGGAGTTTGCATGGCTGAGTTGGAAGAGACCAAAAAATCCCGCAGGGGCCTACGGATGATGGTGGTCTCTTTGTTGGCGCTGGGTTTGACCCTGACGGGCTGCAGCGCCATTGACGGAACCTCCAGACCGGGAGCCACGGCGTCGAGCTCCGCCGGCAGGACCACCACCCCCACCCCCAGCGCGCCGCCGGCGAACCCGGCAGTCATTGCCCTGAACATGAAGGACGGTGCCACGTTCGTCAACCCGGTGACGCCCATCTCCGCCGAGGTGACCCACGGCAAGGTGTCCCATGTGGTGTTGAAGGAAACAGCCACCGGCGCCGTCACCGAGGGCACGGCCGGAGCCGATGGCCGCAGCTGGGTGAACAAGGGGCCGTTGAAGTTCAACACCGGCTACACCTTCAATGTCACCGCCGTTGACGCCGACGGGAACAAGACCACCAAGGTCAGCACCTTCACCACCGTGCCGGCCAGCCATGAGGCCGACGCCGTCCTCTACCCGGCGGCCGATTCCACGGTGGGTGTGGCGCAGCCGCTGCAATTTGTCTTCAGCGAGCCCGTGGTCAACAAGGAAGCCGTGGAGAAGGCCATTAAGATCACCAGCAGCGCCGGGCAGGCGGGCGCGTTCCGCTGGTACTCCGACACTTTGGTGCGTTACCGCGCCGCCGACTTTTGGGCAGCGAACTCCAGCATCAACGTGGACATGAAACTGCTGGGCATGGATCTGGGCAACGGCATGATTGCCAACTTCAACAAAAACTACAACATTCAAATTGGCAATAAAGTGGTCATGGAAGCCAATGCCGCCACGCACAGCGTGAGCGTTTTCGTCAATGACGTGGTGGCCCGGACCTTCCCGGCCACCCTGGGTGACGCCGACTTCCCCTCCGCTTCCGGGTACATGGTGATCACCGGGGACAAGCAGCGCTACGCCACCTTCAAGGCCGCGAGCATTGGACTCAAACCCGGCGATCCGGGGGATTACGGCTCCGTGGATGTGGAGTTTGCCAGCAGGCTCTCCAACAGCGGCATTTTCATCCACCAGGCCACACCTTCGGCCATGCCGTACCTGGGGGTCGCCAATCTTTCGCACGGCTGCATAGGACTGTCCCCCGAGGGTGCCGGCTGGGTGTTTGAGAACATGCGCGCCGGCGACCTGGTCCACACCGTGGGCACCCCCAATGAAACCATTGCAGCCACCGACGGCTTCGGGGACTGGAACATTCCCTTCGAGGTATACGCCTCGCGCTGACCCGCGCGGGTGTTGTGGCGCGGCGGTGTCATGGCGCGGCGGTGTTGTTGCGCGGCGGCGCTATTGCGGGCCGACGCCGTGGCGCCGCAGCTGGGACTTGATGCGCGTGGCCTGGAGGGCTGCAGCATTCATGCGCTGCAGTTCCCGCTCCCGGCGTTCGGCCATGAGCGAGGCCAAAAAAACCATGGGGTCGGTGCCGGGCTCCGGCAGCGGGGCCACATGGGCGCTGGCCTCGGTGGCGAGTTCCACCCCGAGCCGCTGTCGGGAGGCAGGGGCCATGGTGGCGCCCTGGCGCAGGAACATGGAAATGCGGCGGGCCAGGGGATCCGGCAGCCGGCCAATGTCAGCCAGGGCGGCCCAGGAAGCAAGCGAGGGTGCCACGGAAATTTGCAGCGGCAGGATTTTCGGGGCCCGGTCCCGGATGGCATAGCTGCCGGCCAGCATGTCACCGAGCCGCTTGGACTTGTCGTTGAACAGGGAGACCAGGCAGGCCACGGAACCTAAAGTCATGTAAATTTCCAGCACTGCCAGCAGGGCCCTGATCAGGGCGTGCCGAAAACGGATGGAACCGCCGTCGTCGCGCACTATCCGCAGTCCCATGGCCCATTTTCCCAGCGATTTCCCGCGGCTCAGCGTCTCCACGGCCACGGGTGCCACCACCAGCAGGCCCACCAAGGCAGCTATCACTATGGCGCGCACGGCGGATTCGTCCAGGGCAAACGGCAAGGCCCCCAGCAGCAGCACCAGCGAAAGGCCCAGCAACAGCGTCAGGGCCACATCGATCGCCGTCGCCAATGAACGGGCGGCAAAGGAGGCGGGGCGCAGTTCCAAAACGACGGCTTCACCGGTGATGATTGTGGACATGTTTTCAGTCTATCCACGCGTGCGCATGCGCTGGCGCTAGGCTGGAAGCAATGGACATGGATGCGTTTACAAGTGTGCACGGCCCGGCCTGGGAACGGCTGAAGGTGTTGGGCCGAAAACGGCGTCTCAGCGGCGAGGAAGCGGACGAGCTGCTGGAGCTCTACCAGGCGGTCTCCGCACAGCTGTCCTTGATCCGTTCGGTGGCGGGTGAGAGCGCATTGTCGGCATCACTGTCGGCCATACTCGCCACGGCGCGCACCCGTTTCACGGGGGCACGGTCGAACATTTTTGTTGATGTTGCACGCTTCTTCGCCATTTCCCTGCCCGCGGCGTTCTACCGCATCCGCTGGCTGACCATTGTCATAGGTGGGGCCTTCATTCTCGTCAGCACCTTGTTTGCCGTGTGGACGGCCGGCAATCCGGCGGTCATGGCCGCCATGGGCAGTGACGCGCAATTGCAGCAGCTGGTGGACGATGACTTTGTCAACTACTACTCCGAGAACCCTGCCGCCTCGTTTGCCGGAGCCGTCTGGACCAACAATGCGTGGATCGCGGCGCAGTGCGTGGCCTTCGGCATTACCGGCGTGTTCGTTCCCTACGCCATGTTCTCCAATGCCCAGGGCATAGGCATGACGGCCGGAGTGATGTTCGCCTACGACTCCGGCGACGTCTTCTTCAGCTATATCCTCCCGCACGGGCTCATGGAATTGACCTCCATTTTCGTTGCCGGAGCGGCAGGCCTGCACATCTTTTGGGCCTGGGTGAGTCCCGGCCCGCGCAGCCGCCTGGAAGCCTTGGCCCAGGAAGGGCGCTCCTTGATCACCGTGGCCGCCGGGCTTGTTCTGGTCCTGTTCATCTCCGGCCTCGTGGAGGCTTTTGTCACTCCCAGCCCGCTGCCGGTCTGGGCGAAAATCACCATTGGAGCCCTGGTTCTGGGCGGCTATTGGGCCTACACCCTGGTGTTGGGTGGCCGCGCCGTGCGGGCCGGGGAGAGTGGGGACCTGTCCGCTGACGACGCCGGAGCCACCGTCAAGTCTGTCTGAGTCAAAGGCCCATGCCGCAGCTCTTATGCTTCTTCCGCTTTGGGACGGAATGCGAAAATAGTTTCGAATAGCTTCTCGTTTCTCTTGTTCTACTCGTTGGTGGGGTCTACTATAGGGGTATGGGTAGTTCAGTGAATTTCCCGGCAGGTCCGGAGGATTCATCCACCACAGTTTCTGTGGCGGACCGCATCACTGCCCTTACCCTTCCCGTTCTTTCCTCCCTTGCTGTGGATGTGGCGGGGTTGGCGGGGTTGCCTGATTTCCCTGTTCCCAGTGCCTCCACCGAGGATCGTGGTTCCTCGCGGTTGGGTGGGGTGCGGGGCTTGTTGGATGACTGTGCCGAGGCCCTTGCTGCTTTGGGTGTGCATCGGAACCGGTGTGCGGCGTTGTTGGTGGTGTTGGTGGAGCGTTTGCAGGCCGCGGCCCGGGTGGAGGGTGCGGTGTTGGGGCTGGATGCCTGGCAGCGCCAGACGCAGATGATGGGCATCCGGGCCGAGGTGGCCGGGTTGCTGACCATTACCGAAGCGGTCGCGGGAAAGCTGATGGATCATGCCGGGACCCTGGTCCATCACCTCCCGGCGACGATGAAGATTTTTAGTGAGGGTGGGTTGGGGTGGGAGCAGGCGGTCGTGATTGCCGAGGAGACGACCGTGTTGCGGGACACCGGGCACCCACAGTCCGTCATTGACGCTTTCGAACAGGTGTTGTTGGGAAAGGCCGAAGGGTGCGCGGGGCCCAGTTTCAGGGACAAGGCCCGCCGTGCAAGGGAACGCACCTACCCGGACTCCATCGCAGCCAAGACGCGGCGGGCGTTCAAGGACCGGTCCCTGCGGGTGGGTCGGGGTCAGGACGGGATGTCCTGGCTGACCCTCTTTGGGCCGTCCCCGACGGTCGCTGCGATCTTCTCCCAATGCACCACCACCGCCCAGGCCGCGCAGGGTCCCCACGAATCACGGACCCTGGCCCAGTTGCGCGCCGATGTTGCCGCGGCCCTGCTGTTGGGCCAGACCATGGACGAAAACCACATCCACACCCCACCAACACCAGTGCCAGAACCGGCGGAACCCACGCCAGCGCCGGCGGAAGCGGGTCCGGGAGCGCCGGCGGAATCGGCGGAGACTGCCACAGACACAGGCACAGACACGGACACAGACACAGACTTGGGCGCCGGTTTTGGTGGTGGGGTGCCGGTGTTTGAGGATCCGGACTACACGGATCCCGGCTTTGTTGATCCCGCACCCGATCCGTGGGACAGGGAGTTCTGGAACGGGTTTGACGGGTCCAAGCCACCGGATCTCACACCCGCACCACCGGCACCGGGCAACAATCCCCACCTCCCAGCCGCGAATGCCGGGTCCGGCGGTGGGGTGTGGCCGCCGCTGCCCAGGGTGACCCCGGTGCTGGTGGTGCCGGCCCTGTCATTGCTGGGCTTCACGGACGAACCGGCGTGGATGGAAGGTGTCGGGCCGATCAGTGTGGAGCTCGCACGGCGCCTCACCGCGGGCGCACCGTCGTTGTACCGGGTGTTGGTGGACCCGATCACGAACAAACCCCTCGATTACGCACCCGAGTCGTACCGGATTTCCAAGGCCATGAAAACAATGTTGACCATCCGGGATGAATACTGCCTCTTCCCGGGCTGCACCACCGTGGCAGTGAACTGCGAGGTCGACCACGTCAAACGCTTTGAAACCGGGGGCCGCAGCGTCTACAACAACCTGCAAACCCTGTGCAAACGCCACCACCTCCTCAAACACTTTAAGGACGACAAAACCCGCCACGGCTGGAACCGCACGGACCAAAGCGCCGAACGTCAAAACACCCGTTTGCGCGGCTGGACCCCGACCATGACCGAGGAAGGTCGTGTGGGGTGGACGTCCCCCACCGGACACTGGTACCCGCCCGCACCGGATGACACCAGCGCCCCGTCCTACCCCGAATGGCTCAAAAACCACATCCAACAACGCCTCACAACGGGCCAGCGGCAAAGCCGCCCACGGCCGCTATAAGGAAAACCTGAGCCAAGGTTGAAATCCCCTTCCGGGATCCACACTCCCCATGACTAAGGTTCTTCATCTGGTGACAGTTTGGCATCAGCCCGGGGTGGCACCGCACAGCTGGGGGAGGGGGCCGGTATCGTTTGCTTCTGTGAGCGAGAATTCAAAAACCCAGGATCCAGAGCGCACCTCCGATCAGTCCCCTTTGCAGGAGCCGGCAGCGCAGCCGGGACCCCAGCCGTCAGGACCCGTGCCTGAAAAGGCTGAGACGACCAGCAGAATGGATGCAGTCACTACAGCAGGGAACAGTGCGGTTCCCGGCACCAAGGCAAGTTTGGCCGCCCGTGCCAACGCCCGCCGTGCTGCCGCGCCAACGCTGGCCGGTCAGGCCAGCAAGGTCAAGCTGGATCCGGGGTTTGATTCAGTGGCGGACCCCATGCGCCCCGCCTCGCGGTTGCCCAAGCTGCCCACAGATGAGGAAATTGCCGCCGCCCTGGCCAGGACGGCGCAGGACGAGGATGAGGTTATTCTCGAGCCCACCCCCACGGGTGAGATCACCATGCGCCCCCCGGCCGAGGACCTGGCCCGACGCAAGGCCGCCATGGAGAAGGCCGCGGGCACCAAGCCCGTCCTGACCCGGGTTATTCAAGTGTTGCTGGCCATTTTTTATCCTGTGGTTCTACTGGTCCTTGCCATTCGCCTGGTGACCAGCTCGGTGTATTTGTGGCTTGAGTACCACCGTCCAGGGTTCCCGGCGGACTCGTTTGGATTCAGCACCGATGACCGCATCACCTACGGTTCCTACACGATCGACTACCTGCTTAACTTCGCCTCGCCGCGATACCTGGGTGAGCTCGTGGATGGTTCGGGGGATCCGCTGTTTCTCGCCAGTGAAGTGCAGCATATGGCTGACGTGAAATCCGTCATTGCCCTGGCCTTTTTGACCGGACTGGTGCTGGCTGCCGTGATGGTGATTGGCATGGTGTACCTGCGCCGTCGCAGTGTTGGCGGGATTCGACGCGCCCTGTTTGCGGGGTCCATTGCCACCTTGGCGCTCATAGTTGCCCTGGGAGTGCTGGCCCTCACCGGTTGGGAAAGGTTCTTCACCGAGTTCCACAAGGTGTTCTTCGCTGACGGCACCTGGACTTTTTACACCGATGACACCTTGATCAGGCTGTTCCCGGGCCAGTTCTGGACGGACGCAGGCATCTTCATCGGGGCCTTTGTGCTGATCGTTGCTTCCCTGACCATGGCATTCACCTGGCCCACCAAGGACAGGCGCCAGGGAACAGCAACGCCCGGCACCGGTCGCCGCGCCGGCTGAAGCGGACCGGCTGAAGCAGGCTAGATCCAACTGGGCAGCCACATGTGCTGACGCCAGTAGTCCTGGGTGATGATTTCCGCTGACCAGAGCGGGTAGAAATAGGCGCTCAGGGCCACAGCCAGGACCACGAAGAGGCCGGCGAAGAGCGCGCCCTGCTGCTTGCGCCAGGGTGGATCGCCGGGCCTGCCCAGCACCATGCCCAGCACCAGCACCACGGCAAGGATCATGAAGGGCTCGTAGGCAATGGCGTAGAAGAAGAAGATGGTGCGTTCGGGGTAGAACAGCCAGGGCACAAAGCCGGCTGCGAAGCCGCACAGGATGGCCCCGGCGCGCCAGTCGCGTTGGGTGATCCAGACACCCACCAGGAACAACAATGCCAGCGTACCGGCCCACCAAATGAGCGGGTTGCCCAAGCTGGTGATGGCTGCCGTGCACTTGTCCACTCCGCAGCCGCCGTCGCCGTTTTCATAGTTTTCCACGTAGTAGGAGGTGGGGCGCCCCATCACCAGCCATGACCAGGCATTGGCCTTGTAGGGGTGGTCGGAGGACAGGCCGGTATGAAAGTTCAGGGCCGTGGAGTGGTAATGCCACAGCGAGCGCAGGGAATCCGGAACCCAACCCCACGCGCCCGCGGGATTCTCCGCCGCCCAGTTCCTGTCGTAGGCGTCCTTGGACAAAAACCATCCGCTCCAGCTGGCAAGGTAAGTGGCGGCAGCAACGGGGACCATGCTCACAAAAGCAAGGAGGCCGTCCTTCCACACTGCTGCCACCACCCAGTGCCTGATGCCGGCAATG
This sequence comes from Specibacter sp. NPDC057265, assembly GCF_042668835.1. NCBI lineage: Bacteria > Bacillati > Actinomycetota > Actinomycetes > Micrococcales > Micrococcaceae > Specibacter > Specibacter sp. NPDC057265. Next base: position 389,227 of record NZ_JBHUYE010000001.1, on the reverse strand, counting down.
CGGCGGGCGCTCATGTCCCACAGCACGCTCATCAGGCCAAAAGCCGCGAGGAAGAACAGCCCTGACCATTTGGTGCCTATGCACAGGCCCAGGGCGATCCCGGCCGCCAGCCGCCACCAGCGGATCCCCAACCAGGGCCCATAGAGCAGATCCCTGCCCGGAACCCGGCCGTCGGCCCCGGCGAGGGCGGAAAGCCGGGCCGCCAACCGCCGCCGCCCGTCATCGCGGTCCATCAGCACCGCGCCGAAGCCCAGGAGGGCAAAGAACATCACAAAAATGTCCAGCAGCGAGGTGCGGGACTGGACAATGGCATGGCCGTCCACTGCATAGAGCAGGCCTGCCAGCACGCCCAAGGTGGTGGAGCGGAACATTTTCTGGGCAATCAGGGCCAGGATGAACACTGACAAGGTGCCCACCAGGGCGGCGGTGAAGCGCCAGCCGAAGGTGGAATCGGCACCAAAAAGCCACATGCCAAAAGCAATCATCCATTTCCCCACAGGCGGATGCACCACATATTCGGCAGTGCCTTCCAGACCCGTGAAGATGCCCTGGTTAAAGAGCTCGTTGGCCTTCTCGGCCCAATTGCGTTCATAGCCGCTTTGCAGGTAGCTGTAGGCGTCCTTGACGTAGTAGGTTTCGTCGAAGACCAGCGATGTCGGCTGGCCCAGGCGGACAAAACGCAGCACCCCCGCAAGGACGGCGGCAAGGGCCGGTCCCAGCCAAAACCACAGACGCAGCCCGACCGGGGTGGTCCGCCACGAAAATCGCGTGCCCAGGAGCCGGGCGGTCAGCGCCGCCCGGGTAAAGGCCGCGGCAGGATCACAGACCCAGCGCGGCCCTGCGGGAAACCGGGGCGACGGCGCTGGGCCGCCCGTCGCTGGGGCTGCAGCTTCGGCGGGTGGGACGTTGTCCGGGGCCGCCAAGGCGGTGTCCGTAGCGTGGGGTTGCACGCAGTCCATGCTACCGAAGTGGGTGCCGCCTGCCGCGGCACACTACGCTAAGGGGATGGATGATGACTTTGGCCAGGACGCACCGGCACCACCGCAAGCACGTGAACTGCCCGGGGCGCCGGACCCGGCCGAGGCGCCCATGGACAGCTCGCTGGCCCCGGCCGGCAACCCGGGCCAGGGCTGCATTGTCCTGGCGGCCACCCCCATCGGCAACCGGGGGGATGCCACTGCACGCCTGATCACCTGGCTGGAAACCGCCGACATTGTCGCTGCCGAGGACACCCGCCGCCTGCACCGCCTGGTGACGGGCCTGGGCATCAAGGTGGGCGGGCAGATTGTGAGCTACCACGAACACAATGAGGCAGTGAAAACGGGGGAGCTGCTGGCCCAGGTGCAGGCCGGCAAGACCCTGGTCATGGTGACCGACGCCGGGATGCCGTCAGTGTCGGATCCGGGCTTCCGGCTGGTGGAGGGCGCCGTGGCCGCGGGGGTCCGCGTCACTGCCGCGCCTGGCCCCTCGGCCGTGTTGACGGCCTTGGCACTGTCCGGGCTGCCCACGGACAGGTTTTGTTTTGAAGGTTTTCTGCCGCGCAAATCGGGGGAGCGTTCGGCGCGTCTGCACGAATTGGCCCTGGAAAAGCGCACCATGGTGTTTTTTGAGGCCCCGCACCGCCTTGAGGCCATGCTCCGTGCGCTGCATGCCGCCTTTGGTCCCTCCCGCCCGGCAGCGGTGTGCCGGGAGCTGACCAAAACGTATGAGGAGGTCATCCGCAAACCCCTCTCGGGCCTGCTGGAGTGGGCGGAGGCGGCGCAGATCCGCGGTGAAATCGCCGTGGTGGTTGGCGGCGCCCCCGACGCCGATCCCGGCACCCCTGCCGACCACGTCCAGGCCGTCAATGAGCTCATGGCCCAGGGCATGCGCATGAAGGAGGCCGTGGCAGTCATTGCCCACGACGTCCACGTCAGCAAACGGGAACTGTACAGCGCGGTGCTGGCCGCGCGGGCGTAAGGGCGCACCAGCTGGCAGCATCCGCGGCGGATCCGGGCACATTCCGCAGGCCATCCTGGGGCCGTGCCGGCCGTCAGGGGGCTGGTGGTTCGCGGCCCCCCAGCGGCCCCCAGCGTCCCGGGCCCCCAACGTCCCGGGCGCGGCGGCCATTGTGCAGCTGCACAGCCCGCTGCCTTCAGGTAGTGCGGCGGAGTCTGGACAGCCACAAATGCTGGAACTAGCGTGAGCTTAAAGTAAAACTTGTCGCCGTGCACCGCTGCGGCATCAGCCAAAGGAGTCGATATGACAGTGAGCACCAGCGCCGAACTCAGCGAACGGGAAAGCACCCTGCTGGCCAGCATTCCCACCGGAGTGCTCATTGGCGGGCAGTGGCGGGCCGCCGCCGGCGGCAGGACCTTTGCTGTGGAGGACCCGGCCACCGGCAAGGTTTTGTTGGAGGTTTCCGACGCCGGGGCCCAGGACGGTGCCGACGCCCTCGACGCCGCCGTGGCCGCGCAGGATGAGTGGGCCGCCACCGCCCCCCGTTTCCGCGCCGAAATTCTGCGCCGCGCCTTTGACATGGTCATGGAACGGGCCGACGACTTTGCGCTGCTGATGACCCTGGAAATGGGCAAGCCGCTGGCCGAGGCCATGGGTGAGGTCAAATATGGCGCCGAGTTCCTGCGCTGGTTCTCCGAGGAGGCCTCCCGCTCCTTTGGCCGCTACTCCACCAACCCCGAAGGCACCGGGCAGATCATGGTGCAAAAGAAGCCCGTGGGCCCGTGCCTGCTCATCACGCCCTGGAACTTCCCGCTGGCCATGGCCACGCGCAAAATCGCCCCGGCCATTGCCGCCGGCTGCACCATGGTCCTCAAGCCCGCCAACCTGACCCCGCTGACCAGCCAGCTCTTTGCCCAGGTCCTCATGGATGCCGGCCTGCCGGCAGGGGTGTTGAACGTGGTGGCCACCACCGACGCCGGCGGCGTCACCGGGCCGCTCATTGCCGACCCCCGCCTGCGCAAGCTCTCCTTCACCGGTTCCACCCCCGTGGGCCGCAGCCTGCTGGCCAATGCCGCCCACAACGTGCTGCGCACCTCCATGGAACTGGGCGGAAACGCCCCCTTCCTGGTGTTTGGGGACGCCGATGTGGATGCCGCCGTGGAAGGGGCCATGGCCGCGAAACTGCGCAATATGGGTGAGGCCTGCACGGCAGCCAACCGCTTCCTGGTGCATGAATCGGTGGCCGGGGAATTTGCCGAAAAGTTCGCCGCCAAAATGTCCGCGCTCACGCTGGGCCGCGGCACCGAAGACGGCAGCAAGGTGGGGCCGCTCATTGATGCCAAGAGCCGCGGCAAGGTCCATGCCCTGGTCAGCGACGCCATTGCCGACGGCGCCCGCGTGCTCACCGGCGGTGCCCCGGCCGAAGGGGACGGCTATTTCTACCAGCCCACGGTGCTGGTGGATGTGGCCCCCGGGGCACGGATCCTCAGCGAGGAGATCTTTGGGCCCGTGGCCCCCATTGTGACCTTCAAGGACGAGGACGAGGCCGTGGCCCTGGCCAATGCCACCGAATACGGCCTGGTGGCGTACGTCTTCACCGGCAGCCACAACCGCGGCATGCGCATGGCCAACCGAATTGAAACCGGGATGCTGGGCCTGAACGTGGGCGTCATCTCCAATGCCGCCGCACCGTTTGGCGGCGTCAAGCAGTCCGGGCTGGGCCGCGAAGGCAGCCTGGAGGGTATTGCCGAGTACCAGTACACCCAGTACATTGGCAGCCCCCTGCCGGACAACGGCTAAACCGCCCGCCTCCGGGCGGCCGGGGCTTCAGCGCCTGAACAACGACGCCGGAGCAACGGCTGCCCGGAGCCGCTGCCAGAGCGTGGCCCGGGAACGCAGCCGCGCCGTGAGGGATTCCACGGCGGCGGCCAGATCCTCCCGGCCTTGGACGGAGGCGGCGCCGCCGAACACCGCCTCCTCGTAGGCGTGCTGCAGCTGGGTGAGCCCGCCGGGCGCCGCCGGGCCAAAGCGCCGGGCCAAGGCTGCCGCCTCCAGGGCGGGGGTGCGGGCAGGGTCGCCGGCATGGCCGTAATCGGCGGCCGTGGCCATCAGCTCCCGCCAGGCCAGCATGGCGGCGGCATCACCGGTCCCCGCTGCACCGCCGCGGCGGATTCGGGCCAGGGTCCGCCGCCGTGACCCGGTGCGCACCAGCGCCGGGACGGCCAGCACCGCCAACGCCGGCAGCCCCAGCGCCAGGCGCCCGGGCCACGGCGAACTGCCGGTGCCGGGGGCCGGGCTGGCCCCCGCCGTGGTGGCCGTGGGCGTGGCCGCGGCCGTGGTGGGTGCCGGGGTGCTTTGTTCCGGCAGCGGCACGTTTTGCGGGTCCGCGGCGGGGGCGCTTTCGGCCTGCGCGTAATCTGGCACCGCACCGCGGGAGGGGGTGGGCTCGAAGGGCACCCAGCCCAGGGACTCAAAGTACAGCTCGGGCCAGGCATGGGCATCCCGCCCGGACGCCTGGTAACCAAACAAGGTGACGCCGCCGCGTTCTGCCACCTCCAGGTTTGCGGCCCCCGGGGCGTACCCCACGGCTATCCGGGAGGGGATGCCCAGCTCGCGCGCCATGACTGCCATGGCGGCGGAAAAGTGCACGCAGTAGCCGCTTTTGCGCTCCAGGAAGTCATTGAGCACACCCATGCCGGAACCGTCGTAGCCCTCCTGCGCCGGGGTGTCCAGGCTGTAGCTGAATTGATCCGAGCGCAGGTAGTCCTGCAGCGCCATGGCCTTGGCGTACGGGGTGGGCAGGGTGCCGCCGAGTTCTTGCGCGGTGGCGCCCAGCAGTTCCGGCACATCATTGGGCAGCGTGGTGAAAATGGGGTCCAGCTCCCTGCGCGGCGGCAGCCTCGCGGCGTCCAGCAGCTGCGGGCTCAGCCGGGGCATTTCACTGCGCACCGTGTAGGACTGCTCCCGCGTGGAGGCGTCCTGGCCCGCAAGCGTGGCCGTGGCCGGGTTCCACAGCCAGCGCCCGTCCAAATCCGTCACTTCCACGGGGTACTGCGGTGCCGGCAGCCACTCGCTGTCCAGGCCCCTGGAGGTGACTTCAGTAATGATTTCCTGGCGCGGCACCACCGGATTTGGTGCCGGCGCCGGCGCCAGATCCGACAGCTCCGAACTGAGCTGGACCGGCAGCGGCGACGGCGCCCAGGACTGGCCGGTGAAGTCCTCCAGCGTGCTCAGCCGCAGATACTGCGCGGTGTTGGTGTTGGAGAGGTAGCTGAGGTTGATCCTGCTGGACTGTTCGCGCAGATTTGAGCCCAGGGCAATCATGGGATCAAGCCGGGTGGGGCCGCCGTCGCCGCCCAGCCGGGCGCCCTGGGGGAAGCTGCCCTGGGTGAATCCGGGAATGGCTGCCGGCAGCAGCGCCATGAGCAGCACCACGGCGCCGCCCAGCGCTGCCCCGCGCACCAGGGCCCCGCTGGGGGCGGTGGTGGCGCCGGGGCGCAGCTTTCCCCCCGGGGCGTACCAGCTGCAACATCCCAACAGCACCAGGAACCCCGTGGCGGCGGCCATGAAGCCCAGGGTGCCCACGCCGGACTTGGTCATCAGTGCCGCCGGGAGCAGGATCAAAATGATCCCCAGCGATCCCGCCGCAGGCACGGCAAGGGTGATGGCAATGGTGTCAATGAGCACGGCGGCGAAGCCCAGGCCCGCCGCCAGGGCAAAGGCCATGGACGGCACGGCCGGGGCGGGCGCCACGGTGCCCATGATCACGGCCGAGGCTTCGCCGCCGAGTTCCAGTGCCGCCTGCACGGTCCTTGACGTGGGCAAAAAACCCAGCAGCGCAGTGCCGGGGAAAAACATCAGTGTCAGCCCTGTGAGCCATCCGGCCACAGCGCCCAGGGGCGCGAAGGGGGCCAGGGCGCCGCGGCTGCGCAACAGCGCCGGCGGCAGCAGCGTCAGCGCCACCACCACGCCTGCCCGGGGGAACCAGCTGAAATTCTCCAGCACGCCTGCCAGCCCCAGCGAGGCGCCCATGACGGCGGCCCACACCGCCGCGGCCAGCACCCAGCGTGCGGGCCCGGTGCTGCTTTCCCCCAGCCGTGCCGGCGGCGTGGCCGGTGGCGCGTGCCGGCGTTGTTCGGTGGCGGCGCTCATGGCCGCAGCCCTGAAAGGTGATTCTGGCCCAGGGATTCCCACACGGCGGCCAGGGAGGATTTGGGACTCAGGGCCGCCGCCTGCCAGCCGGCCGCGCGCAGGATCTCCAACGCCGCGGCGGCCTCGGCGGGGTCGTAGCACAGCAGCAGCGCCGCGGCCCACTGGGTGGATTCGCCCATGCCGGCCAGCAGCCGGGCCTCGGCGTCGCTGAGGCTTCCCACCACCGCCACCAGCGGTCCGCGGCGCCGGCCCCGGTGCAGTTTGTGGCCCAGGTCCCCGCCAAAGGCTGCGGGGCCGCCGGCGGCGGCAAGTTCCAGGGCCGCCAGCGCCACTGCCACATCAACCACGCCCTGGGGCCCGCTGAAGTCCTCCATCAGTGGCTGCAGGGCCGACGGTGAGGAGGCAAACCCGGGCCCGCCCTGATGGTCCAGCACCCGCACCGTGTAGCCCCGGTCCAAAAGATGGGTGGCAATGGAGACGGCGGCGCCCACGGCCTTTTCAAAGGCGGCAGTGGTCCGCAGCGGCTGCGCGGTGCGCCCCGGCGCCTGCGCGGCCACATGAAAGGCAAAGCGGGCGCTGCCGCCAAAGGCCAGCTGGCGCTGGTCAAGGATCAGGGCGGCCTCCGGGGCGGTGACCGACTCCTCGGCCCGGACCATGAGCCTGCCCTGGCGCGCCGTCACTGCCCAGTGCACCCGGCGCAGAGGGTCCCCGGGGCGGTAGTGGCGGGTCATGGCATCGTCGGCGCTGGCATGGGCCAGCTCCGCGCTGCTGTGGCTGCCATCCTGGCCGCGCCCGTGGGAAAGCGCCAGGGGGGCAAGTTCCAGGGCGGCCGGAGCCACCGTGAGCTGCTCGCCGCCGTCGAGCTCCCGGTGCAGCAGTGCCACATCAAAGGGGTCGCTGAAGAGCCCCTGCAGGGGACCGACGGTGAAGACCCCGCGCTGGGAGGGCACGGCACGGTACTGGTAGCGGCTGAGCAGGCCGTGCGGCACCACCGGACTCGGGTAGCTGAAGCGGGGGTTTTCATGGAAGCTTGGCGGGAGCTGTTCGGTCAGCTGCAGGTGCGTGCCGGCCGGACTCCGGCCGCGCACCTCCAGGGTGAACTGCACAGCACCACCCACCCGGGCCAGGCGCGGGACCAGCTGGCGGCGGACGGTGAAACCGGTCTTGAAGCCATGGAGGCCGGCATAGGCAACCGCCGGCAGGGCGAGGCAAAAAACCGCCAGCCACAACAAATCGCGCCGTCCCAGCACCCAGGCCGCCACCAGCGCCAGCACGGCCACTGCCAGCAGCAGCCAGCCGCGCGGACGCAGGGGCGGCACGGTGCGCATCCCCGGGGTCCCTAATACTTCCGGGCACCGCGCCCGGCACGCCCCTGGGGCGCGCCCGGCACGGGCACCATGGTCAACAGTTCGGTCAGCACCGACGCCGGCGTCAGCCCTGCGCTGGCAGCTGCGCGCTCCACCAAAATCCGGTGTGCCAGCACCGGCACGGCCAACTGGCGGACATCGTCGGGCAGCACAAAAGTGCGTCCGGCCAAGGCCGCCGCGGCCTTGGCCGCACGCACCAGCTGCAGCAGCGCACGCGGGCTGGCGCCCAGGCGCAGCTGCGGGCTGCTGCGGCTGGCCTGGCCCAGGGCCACCGTGTAGGCGCGCACGGCCGGGGCCACGTGGACAGCCGCCACCGCCGCGACCATGGCGGCCAGTTCCCCGGTGGAGACCACCGGCTGCACGCTGTCCAGCGGGTTGGTCCACTGGTGGCTCTCCAGCATGGCCTCTTCGGCCCGCGGATCCGGGTAGCCCAAGGAAATGCGTGCCATGAACCTGTCCCGCTGCGCCTCCGGCAGCGGGTAGGTGCCTTCCATTTCAATGGGGTTCTGCGTGGCCACCACCATGAACGGGTGGGGGAGCTGATAGGTGGTGCCGTCCACGCTCACCTGGTGTTCGGCCATGGATTCCAACAGGGCCGACTGGGTTTTCGCCGAGGCGCGGTTAATTTCATCCCCGATGACAATGTTGGCAAAAATGGCGCCGGGCCGGAACTCAAAGCTGCGTGCGGACTGGTTGAAAATGGAGACGCCGGTGATGTCGCTGGGCAGCAGGTCGGGGGTGAACTGGACCCGGTTCACCGAGCAGTCGACGGTCCTTGCCAGTGCCTTGGCCAGCAGCGTCTTGCCCACCCCGGGAACGTCCTCCAGCAAAAGGTGGCCACCGGCCAAAAGCACCGTCAAGGCTATTCGCACCGGTGCTTCCTTGCCGTCAATGACGGTGTTCATCACAGCCATGATCTGGCCGCTGAGTTGTCCGAAACGGGTGGGATCCATGGCCGGCACGGCGGCAGCACCGCCGGCGGGGGGTGCCTGTGGCCGGCCGCCAAACGCTGCGGTCCCTGGGGCGGCGCCCGATCCCAGCAATGTTGTCTCCTGCGGGTTCATGCCCCACCCTTCGGCTCAATGACCGGCAACGGTCATGATGATGCTGACACAAGGCACTGACAGCTGCTGTGACCTACGCTACTATCCCGCACTGCAATTGACCCCACCCGGGAGGCAAACAATGGCTCCGGCGGGCGGGAAAAACCGCTGCCGCAGCACCCGTTTTAAAGTGTCGGAGCCCGGCACTGGGTAGGGTGGAGGGCATGTGCATTGACAGCATTCCCCCTGCGTACCGTCCGGCGCCCGGATCCGCTGCCCAGAGCGCCAAGGGCAGTGCCAAAAACCTTTTTGCCGCGGCCCCGGAGCCCTTGCCCGTGCCGGTGTATGACAACCACACGCATTTTGACTTTGGCGATTCCCCCGTGGCGCTGGGCGCCGCCCTGGACGCCGCGGCGGCGGTGGGCGTGGCCGGGGCCGTGCAGGTGGGCTGTGACCTGCCCTCCTCCCGGTTCACCGTGGCCGCGGTCGACGCCGATCCGCGACTGCTGGGCGCCGTGGCCCTGCACCCCAACGACGCCCCGTCCCTGGCGCAGGCGGGGGAGCTCGAGGCGGCCCTGTCGGAGATTGCGCAATTGGCGGCCCATCCCCGGGTGCGTGCCATTGGCGAGACGGGCTTGGATTACTTCCGCACCGGGGAGGCGGGCAGGGCCGCGCAGCACCACTCCTTCCGGGCGCATCTGGACATTGCCAAGGAGCTGGGCCTGGCCCTGCAGATCCACTGCCGCGACGCCCAGGAAGACGTGCTGGCCATCCTGGCCGACGCCGGCGCCCCCGAACGGTTGGTGTTCCACTGCTTTTCCGGCGATGCGGAACTGGCCAGGATCTGCAATGACCATGGCTGGTACATGTCCTTTTCCGGCACCGTGACGTTTAAAAACGCCCACAATCTGCGGCAGGGGCTGGCCGTTGCCGATCCGGCCCTGGTGCTGTGTGAAACCGACGCCCCGTTCCTGACCCCGCACCCCTTCCGGGGCCGCCCCAACGCCAGTTACATGCTCCCGTACACGGTGCGCCACATGGCTGAAACCACCGGCCGTGAAGTGGCGCAGATGTGCCGGCAGCTCAATGCCAACACGCAGGCCGTCTACGGCTCCTGGTAGTTTCGCGGGGTGTAGTTCCGCTCACGTCACCGTGACCAAACCTTGTCCAAAAGGTCACGGTTAGGTTACGCTGGGAAACTATTAGCCGTGGTCGGGGAAGGCCACCGGATTTTATGTGCCCACGCGCCACGGCCCGCCGTCGCGTCGGGCGCAACCGTTTGCAGAAGCACCTGCAGGAACCGGCCCGCCCGTGCGGCAGGGCTTTTTTCCTGCGCCGCCACTGCCCCTCCCCGTGCCCGGATGCTCCGACAGTTACGGGAACCCGTGTCTTCACCACTGCCCACCAAGGCCAAGCCCAGCTATCTGACCCTGGCCTGCCAAGGCGCCCTGCTGCTCGCCCTCGTAGCGGGAGTGTTGGCTTTTGCCACCGGCAACAAGAGCATCACCTTGGTGGTGGACGGCAGCACCAGCTCCGTGCAGGTCTTTGGCGGATCCGTTGCCGACGCGCTCAAGCGCGCGGACGTGGCAGTGGCCGCCGCGGACCACATCACCCCGGCCCTTGACGCCCCCGTCCAGGACGGCGGAACCATCACCGTGGACACCGCCAAGGACATCACTGTGAGCTTGGACGGGGCCGAACGCACCGTCACGACCACCTCCCACAGGATCAGCGGTTTGATGAACCAATTGGGCATTGGGGCCAATGCTGAAATCTCCGTGCCGGCGGACAAGCTGCTGGCGGCCTCGGACAATGTCAGCATCATCACCCCCAAGCAGGTCACGGTGGTGGCGGACGGCAAAAAGACCCTCAGCACCACCACCGCCGCCACCGTGGAGAAGCTGCTGGAGGAGGCGGAAATCAAGCTGGCCGCCACGGACCTGGTCTCGGCGCCGAAGGCCACGGCCGTGGTGGAAAACATGGTCATCAAGGTCACCCGCGTCAACACCGCCGGCACCGAGACCACAACAGTCGCCGTGCCCTTTGAAACCGAGGAGTCGGTTGATGCGCAGCTGTTCAAGGATGAGAAAAAGACCGTCCGTGAAGGGGTGGCCGGCAGCGTCGAGAAGAGCTTCCGCACGGTGGCCATTGACGGCGTCGTGGTCAGCCGCACCGAGACGGGCTCAGCGGTGAAGGTGGAACCGGTCAGCGCGAAGATCTCCATTGGCGCCAAGGAGCGCCCCGCCGCCAAGGAGGCCAAGGAGGCCAAGGCCACCGGGGCCAACACCGGCGCCAGCGCCCCGGCCATGTCCAACGAGGCCATGTGGGATGCCATTGCCCAGTGCGAATCCACCGGCAACTGGTCCATCAACAACGGCAACGGCTACTACGGCGGCCTGCAGTTCGACATCCAGACCTGGCTCGGCGCCGGCGGCGGCGAATACGCCCCCAATGCCAGCCTGGCCACCAAAGCCCAGCAAATTGACATTGCCAACCGGGTCCACGCCCAGCGCGGCCTCAGCGCCTGGGGTTGCGCGCACATGGTGCGCTAGCGGATACCATTGGTGCGTGAGCAGCCCCGAATTGTCCCCCGCCACCCAGCCGCTGCTGGGGGCCACCGAAATCCGCCGGCTTGCGGAAGAAATTGGTGTCCGCCCCACTAAAACACTGGGGCAGAACTTTGTCATTGACGGCAACACCATCCGGCGGATAGTGGCCGCAGCCCGCCTTGACCCCGGGGAGACGGTGCTGGAGGTGGGCCCGGGGCTGGGTTCGCTGACCTTGGGCCTGCTCGACGCCGCCGGGCAGGTCGTGGCGGTGGAAATTGACCCCGTGCTGGCGGCCAAGCTGCCCGACACGGTGGCCGCCTTCCGGCCGCAGTCGGCCGGGAAGCTGCAGGTCATTCTCAGCGACGCCATGCGGATCACCGAGCTGCCGGCCGAACCGACGGCCCTGGTGGCGAATCTGCCCTACAATGTGGCAGTGCCCGTGGTGCTGCACCTGCTGGAACATTTTCCCTCCCTGCGCCATGGCCTGGTCATGGTCCAGGACGAGGTGGCCGACCGCATGGTGGCGGGCCCCGGCTCCAAAACCTACGGCGTCCCCTCGGTCAAGGGTGCCTGGTATTCCCAGATGCGCAAGGCCGGGGTCATAGGCATGAACGTCTTTTGGCCGGCCCCCAAAATCTCCTCCGGCCTGGTGGCCTTTGAACGGCGCGAACCCCCCGTGACGCGCGCCTCCCGCACGGAGGTCTTCGCGGTCATTGACGCAGCCTTTGCCCAACGGCGCAAAACCCTGCGCGCCGCACTGGCCGGCTGGGCCGGTGGCGCCGCAGAGGCCGAAAGGTGCCTGCGGCTTGCCGGGGTGGATCCCAGCGCCCGGGGGGAGACCATTGACGTGCTGGCCTACGCGCGCATTGCCGAAGCCAAGCTCCCCCTCAACGCCTGAAAGGCACGCCATGGAGACCACTGACGCCGCCTTCGAACCACCCATTGTGCCGGCGGACACAGCAGCGCGGAACGCGCGGCGCCAGGTAAGGGTGCGGGCGCCGGGCAAAATCAACGTCCACTTCCAAGTCGGGCCCCCGCGCGCCGACGGCTACCACCGGGTTGCCAGCAGCTACCTGGCCGTGTCCCGCTACGAGGAGGTGGTGGTGACCGCGCGCCCCGGCACGGCGGCCCAGGACATCACGGTCTCCCTGGCCGAGGCCAGCTCCCTTGGGGCCGGGGCGCTGGCCGGCATTCCGCTGGACGGCAGCAATTTGGCCGTCAAGGCGGCGCTGCTGGTGGCCCAGCTGGCCCCGGAAGCCACCGGGGTGCACCTTGAGATCACCAAGCACGTTCCGATCGCCGGCGGCATGGGCGGGGGCTCCGCCGACGCCGCGGCCGTGCTCGTGGCCTGCGATGCGCTGTGGAACACCGCCCTGAGCCGTGAGGAGCTCTCCCGCCTTGGCGCGCAACTGGGAGCCGACGTGCCCTTTGCGCTGATGGGCGGCGCCGCCGTGGGCCTGGGCGTGGGGGACGAGCTCACCGCGGCGCTGGCCCCCACGCCGCTGCACTGGGTGCTGGTGCCGGCGGACTTTGGGCTGTCCACCCCGGTGGTCTACCAGCGCCTGGATGAGCTCCGCGAAGCCGCCGGAACCGTGGTGGCGGAGCCGGAGCAGGTGGCAACGGAGGTGCTGGCGGCCCTGCGGACCGGGGACGCCGCGGCGCTGGCGCCGTGGCTGCACAACGACCTGCAGGCGGCGGCGCTGGACCTGGCGCCCGGGCTGGCAGCGGTGCTGGATGACGGGCGGCGCCTGGGCTCCCTGGCGCAGCTGGTCTCGGGCTCCGGCCCCACGCTGGCCTTTTTGGCCGCCGACGCCGGGCATGCGCAGGAGCTGGCGGCCGCACTGCAGGACAGCGGCCACCGCGCCTGGGCGGTGGAGGGTCCCGTGCACGGGGCGCACATCCTGGCCTGAACATTTCTGCATTTTGACTGAAACAACAAGATTCTTTAAGGAAAGTGGTACCACGTGGCTCATTTGTTGGGCGGGGAAAATCTCAGCATTTCCTTCGCGACCCGGACCGTGCTCGACGGCGTCAGTGTGGGGCTCGAAGAGGGCGACCGGATTGGCATTGTGGGGCGCAACGGTGATGGCAAGTCCACGCTGATGCGCCTGCTGGCGGGGCGCCAAAGCCCGGACTCGGGCCGCGTGACGGTCCGTGGCGGGGTGCAGGTGAGCTACCTGGACCAGTCGGACGTGCTCGACGGCGACGACACCGTCGGCTTTGCCATTGTGGGGGAGGCCGCCGACCACGAGTGGGCGTCCAACCCCAAGATCCGCGAAATCATGGGCGCCCTGGTGGGCGAGGTGGACTGGCACGCGAACATCCACTCCCTCTCCGGCGGGCAGAAGCGGCGCGTGGCCCTGGCCAAGCTGCTCATTGGCGATGACGATGTGATCATGCTGGACGAGCCCACCAACCACCTGGATGTGGAGGGTGTGGCCTGGCTGGCCAAGCACCTGAAGGAACGCTGGCGCGCCAATGAGGGCGCCTTCGTGGTGGTCACCCACGACAGGTGGTTCCTGGACGAGGTGTGCACCCGCACCTGGGAAGTCCATGACGGCGTCATTGACCCGTTCGACGGCGGTTACGCCGCCTACGTGCTGGCCCGCGCCGAACGGGACCGGATGAACTCCGTCATTGAGTCCAAGCGGGTGCAGCTGGTGAAGAAGGAGCTGGCCTGGCTGCGCCGCGGCGCGCCCGCCCGCACGGCCAAACCCAAGTTCCGGATTGAGGCCGCCAACGAACTCATTGCCGACGTCCCCGAACCCCGCGACACGGTGGCGCTGTCCAAAATGGCCACCGCCCGCCTGGGCAAGGACGTGCTGGATTTGGAAAACGTCTCCCTCAGCTACGGCGCAGGCGACGGCGCCAAGGAACTGTTCAACAACATCACCCTGCGCCTGGCGCCGGGGGAGCGGCTGGGACTGGTGGGCGTCAACGGTGCCGGCAAGACCACACTGCTGCGCCTGCTCAACGGGGAGGTCCCGCCGTCGGCCGGCAAGGTCAAAACCGGCTCCACCGTGCGCACGGCCGTGCTGACGCAGGAGGTGCGGGAACTCGACGATGTGCTGAACATGCGCGTCATTGAGGTCATTGAACGGGAAAAGCGTTCCTTTGACGTCGGCGGCAAGGACATGACGGCCGGGCAGCTGGTGGAGCAGCTCGGCTTCACCAAGGACAAGCAGTGGACGCAGGTGAAGGACCTCTCCGGTGGCGAGCGGCGCCGGCTGCAGCTGCTGCGGCTGCTGGTGGGCGAGCCGAACGTGCTCATGCTCGATGAGCCCACCAACGACCTGGACACCGACACCCTGGCCGCGGTGGAGGACGTGCTTGACGGCTGGCCGGGCACGCTGGTGGTGGTCTCCCACGACAGGTACCTGCTTGAACGCGTCACCGACCATCAAATGGCGCTGCTGGGGGACGGGCTGCTGCGCGGCCTGCCCGGAGGCGTGGACCAGTACCTGGAGCTGCGCGCCGCAGCGGGCGTGGGCCCCTCCGCGGGGAGCCCCAGCGCCGGCAAATCCGAAGCCACCGGCCCTAGCGAGGCGCAAAAGCGCGATGCCCGCAAGGTGCTGAACCGTCTGGAGCGGCAGCTGTCCAAGAACTCCGCCGCGGACGCCAAGATCCATGCCCAAATGGCCCAGGCCGTGGGGGACTACGACGCCCTGAAGGAGCTCAACGCGAAACTGGCCAAGCTGGCTGCGGAGCGTGAGGGCCTGGAACTGGAGTGGATTGAGGCCTCGGAGGTGCTGGAGTAATCCCGCACCGCCGGTCAGTGTGAGCTTTGCCACTGCGCCGCCCTGCCGCCGGGCCACCACGGGCCCCGGCGCGGGCCCCAACTCGCGCAAAAGGCCATGGCCGTGGCACACTATATTCTCGTGCGCTTGATGTAAATCAAAAGTGTGCGGTCCGCTCTGGTGTAATGGCAGCACCCCAGCCTTTGGAGCTGTGGAGTATAGGTTCGAATCCTATGGGCGGAACGTCTGTGCCGCGTGCGGCAGCTGTGTTGACACAAGCCCCCTTCCTGCGCGGAAGGGGGCTTTTGTTGTTCCGCCACCGGCTGCGCCCGAAGGCGCCGGACAGGACGGGGAGCCCCCGGTGAACGGGTACCATGGAACTGATTCCCATTGCATGCCTAAGAAAATCGGACTGCGGTCCGGGCAGGAGTGCCACTTAGTGAGCCCCCAAGACAACCCCAGCAACAACCTCGCAGCAGTCATGGTTTTGGCCGCAGGAGCGGGCACCCGGATGAAATCCCGGACCCCCAAAATCCTGCACCCCGTGGGGGGAATCTCCATGGTGGGCCACGCCCTGGCCGCGGCCAAGGGCCTGAACCCGGCGAAACTGGCGGTGGTGGTGCGCCACGAACGTGATCTGGTGGCGGCCCACATTGCCGAACTGGAACCGCAGGCATTGCTGGTGGACCAGGACGACATCCCCGGCACCGGCCGCGCCGTGCAGCAGGCCCTGGAAGTCCTCGATGCCCAGGGCGAACTGGCCGGCACGGTGGTGGTCACCTACGGGGATGTGCCGCTGCTGAGCACCGGGCTGCTCGCCGAGCTGGTGGCCGTGCACACTGCCGACGCCAACGCCGTCACCGTGCTCACGGCAGTGCTCGAGGACGCCGCCGGCTATGGCCGGATCCTGCGCGACCCCACCGACAACACCGTGCTGGGCATCCGCGAACACAAGGACGCCAGCGACGCCGAACGGCAGATCCGTGAAGTCAATTCCGGCATCTACGCCTTCGACGCCGCAGTGCTCCGCACCGCCCTGCGCAGCGTCACCACGGAGAACAACCAGGGCGAAATGTACCTCACGGACGTGCTGGCCCTGGCCCGGCACGACGGCGGCCGGGTCGCCGCCGTCACCACCACCGACCAGTGGCAGGTGGAGGGCGCCAATGACAGGGTCCAGCTCGCCGCCCTCGGCGCCGAACACAACCGCCGCGTGGTGGAAGGCTGGATGCGCGCCGGCGTGAGCGTCATTGACCCGGCCACCACCTGGATCGACTCCACCGTGGAACTGGCCCCGGATGTCACCATCCTGCCCGGCACCCAGCTGCACGGCACCACCACGGTGGCCTCCGACGCCGTCGTGGGCCCCGATTCCACGCTGACGGATGTGCACATTGGCGCCGGCGCGCACGTGCTGCGCACCCACGGATCCGGCGCCGTGATTGGCGAGGGCGCCCAGGTGGGCCCCTTTACCTATTTGCGCCCCGGCACCGTGCTGGGCGCGGACGGCAAGATCGGGGCGTTTTATGAAACCAAAAACGTCACCATTGGCCGCGGCTCCAAACTGTCCCACCTGGGCTACGCCGGGGACGCCGAGATTGGCGAGGACAGCAACATTGGCTGCGGCAACATCACTGCCAACTACGACGGCGAGAACAAGCACCGGACGGTCATTGGTTCGGGCGTGCGGACAGGATCCAACACCGTCTTTGTTGCCCCCGTCACGGTGGGCGACGGCGCCTTCACCGGAGCCGGCGCCATTGTGCGCAAGGACGTCCCGGCCGGGGCCTTGACCCTGACGGTGGCCCCGCAACGCAACGCCGAAGGCTGGACCGAAGCGAACCGGCCCGGCAGCGTCTCCGCGCAGGCCGCCGCAGCCGCCACCACTTCCCACTGACAAAACTTCTCACGTTCCCCACCACCTTCGAGAAAGAAAATCATGAGTGAACTAAGCCATAACGTCGACAAAAAGCTGGTCTTGGCTTCCGGCCGTGCCCACCCAGAGCTGGCCGAGGAAGTGGCGCGTTGTTTGGGGACCGAGCTGCTGCCCATGTCCGCCTACGACTTCGCCAATGGCGAGATCTACGTCCGCTCCGGCGAAAGCGTCCGCGGCAAGGAAGTGTTCATCATCCAGGCCCACCCGGCGCCGTTGAACAACTGGCTCATGGAGCAGCTGATCATGGTGGACTCCATGAAGCGCGCCTCCGCCCGCCGCATCACGGTGGTGGCCCCGTTCTACCCGTACTCGCGCCAGGACAAGAAGGGCCGCGGCCGCGAGCCCATCTCCGCCCGCCTGGTTGCGGACATGTACAAGACCGCCGGCGCGGACCGGATCATGAGTGTTGACCTGCACACCGCCCAGATCCAGGGCTTCTTTGACGGCCCGGTGGACCACTTGTTCGCCATTCCGCTGCTGGCCGAGCACATCCGCTCCATTGTGGGCGAGGACGAGGTCACGGTGGTTTCCCCCGACACCGGCCGTGTGCGCGTGGCCGAGCAGTGGGCCGACCGTCTGGGCGGCGCGCCGCTGGCGTTCGTGCACAAGTCGCGCGATCTCACGGTTCCCAACCAGGCTGTGTCCAAGACCGTGGTGGGCCAGGTCCAGGGCCGCACCTGCGTGCTCATTGACGACATGATCGACACCGGCGGCACCATTGCCGGTGCGGTGCGGGTGCTCAAGGACGCCGGCGCGAAGGATGTCATCATTGCCGCCACGCACGCCGTGTTCTCCGATCCTGCCGCCGAACGCCTGGCCAACTGCGGTGCCCGTGAAGTGGTGGTCACCAACACCCTGCCCATCCCGGAGGAGAAGCGCTTCGCCAATTTGACCGTGCTCTCCATTGCCCCGCTGCTGGCACGGGCCATCAAGGAAGTCTTCGAGGACGGCTCCGTCACGAGCCTCTTTGACGGCAACGGATAAATCCCGACGTTTCAATGGCCGCCGCCGGCGGCCATTGGCGTTTAAAGGCACCGCTTCCGCACGCTTCCGCACGCTGCCGCACTGCTGTTCCGCCCTGTTCCGCACCCCTGCGTAGCCCTGTTCGGCACCCTGCGTAGCTGCATGCGCCGGACTCCTCTGCGGTTTGGCGCATGGGGTCACCATGCGCCAAATTCACCATGAGTGTGGAGCATGCGGAAGCGGTGCCGGAGCCCATGCGCTGAACTGCCGGTGGAGTCCGGCGCACAAAGCCACGCACCCCTCCGCCGCGTCCACAGCTGTTCCCCCACAGCACCGGCTGTGGGGCGCCGAATCCACAACCACTGCGGCGGGCTGCCACGGTTGCCGCCGTACGGGCACGCTGGGTGCCATGAGCACCGCAAATGACCATAAAAAGATCTTCGTCGAGGATGAAGTGGCGTGGTACGGCAACGTTGCCCGGCGCAAGGATCTGCTGGCCCGGGGATGTTCGCCCCGGAGCATCCTGCGGGCGGAAAAGGCTGCCCGGATCCGCCGCATTGCCCCGGGTTATTACGCTTTGCCCAACGCGGATCCACTGGATGTGCGCCTCGCGTTGCACCAGGCACGGCGCAGCTGCTTCACCAAAGCCCAGCAACTGGGACTGTGGGTCATCAAGCCGCCAGCGCTCTGGCATGTGGCTGCAGCCCACGGCCGTCCGATTCCAGGATGCGTGGTCCACAAGGTAAGCGGAGCGCAGACACTGCTTGATATTTTGCGCCAGTGTGTTGCCTGTGGCTCCGAGGTGGACGCGCTGGCGGTGTTGGAGTCCGCCGTGGTGCTCAAACATTGCACCTTTGCCCAGCTTCGCACGGAGTTCAGCCGGCGTGAAGATACGCGGGGCCGGGCCGTCATCAACATGATCGACCCCCAATCCATGTCCATCGCCGAAACGGTGGCCAGATATCACTTGCGCAAGGCCGGCTTGAATGTTCAGGGCCAATTTTATGTGCGCGGGGTGGGCCACATTGACTTGCTCGTTGAAGGCTTGCTGTGTGTGGAAACCGATGGCGAGAAGTACCACAACACGGCGCAGGGCTGGGCGGCGGACCTGAGGAGGGACAACCTGTTGGTCATGGAGGGCCGCTGGTGTCTGCGCATCCCGGCCGCGGTGGTTTTGGATCGCCCGGAACTCATGGTCAAGTGGGTGCGTCAGGCGCTCACCATGATCGCTCCTGCGCCAAGCTGACCCGGCGTTCAGCGCATGGCGGATCCGGAATGGGACTGCATGCGATGAATTGAAGACGGGTTTGGCGCATGGCGGCACCATGCGCCAAACCCACAGCCAGTCCGGCGCATGGAGAACGCGGCCTTTCCCTATGCGCCGTGATGCGGTCGGATTCGGCGCATGACGGCACGCCCACCGCACCACCACCCCCACCGCACAAGCACCGGCAAGCCCTAGCCTTCTGCTAAACTTGTCCAGTAAACCTTGGCGAGGGACGTTTGCTACAGCGGGCGTCCGTGATCGACTGGGTCCCACAGCTCCTGACTTTCTGATGGATTGTGTTGACCTGTTTTGTCCACGCCCACCACAAATGAAGGAGCTTTTTCATGTCTGATTTGAATTTGACAGCAGAAACCCGCAGCGAATTCGGCAAGGGTGCAGCACGCCGCATCCGCCGCGCCAAGCAGATCCCTGCCGTGATCTACGGCCACGGCGCAGCCCCCCTGCACCTGGTTCTGCCCGAGCGCGAGACGGTCCGCGCCATCCGCGGCTCCAACGCACTGCTGACCATCACCCTCGATGGTGAAGAGCACCTGGCACTGGTCAAGGATGTGCAGCGCGATCCCGTACTGCAGATCGTTGAGCACATTGACCTGCTGACGGTCCAGAAGGGCGAGAAGGTCACCGTTGACGTGCCCGTCGTCCTGACCGGTGAGTCCGCTCCCGGCGTTGTGGTGAACCAGGAAGAAGTTTCCGTCAGCGTTTCCGCCGACGCCACCAACGTTCCGGTGAACATTGAACTGGACATCAGCGGCCGCGAAGCCGGCCAGCACATCCACGCCAGCGACCTGGTCCTGCCGGCCAACGTTGAACTGATCAACGAAGGCGAACTGTTGATCGTGCACTTCGCCGAGCCCACCGTGGCTGACGTTGATGAAGAAGCAGCTGCCGAGTAATCAGCACAACACATGAGTGATACTTGGCTTGTAGTCGGGCTCGGGAACCCCGGGCCCGGCTACAGCCGCAATCGGCACAATATTGGCTTTATGGTGGTTGAGGAACTGGCCTCCCGCCTGGATGCCACCTTCAAGACCCACAAATCCAAGGCCCTGGTGGCCACCGGCCGTCTGGCCGCCGGCGGGCACAAGTTGATCCTGGCCAAGCCCACCGTGTTCATGAACCTCAGTGGAGGTCCGACGGCGGCACTTGCCAAGTTCTACAACCTCCGCCCGGATCACGTGGTGGTGGTCCATGACGAGATTGAAATACCTTTTGACACGGTCAAGTTAAAACACGGTGGTGGTGAAGGCGGGCACAACGGCCTGCGCGACATCTCCAAAACCCTGGGGACCAGGGACTACTACCGTGTCCGTGCCGGCGTGGGCCGGCCCCCTGGACGGGCCGACGCGGCCAGCCACGTGCTGCGGGACTTTTCCACCGTTGAAAACAAGGCCCTGCCGTTCCTCATTGACAACGCCGCAGACGCCGCGGAACTGCTCGTGGCGGAAGGTTTCGCCGCCGCCGGGCAAAAATACAATGCCTAACTGAGGCAAGATTGTTCCTTAATACCCCGTCTTTGTGATGCCCCTCACACCCTCCCGCTGTTATGATCGGCAGGATTGCGAGGATTCCGGATTTTTTGTATCCGGCGTATTCACACTGAGATGGGGGTCCTCAAATGATAGGTCTGGGGGACGGTCCCGCGCTTGCAGCAGAGCAGGGTGCCGGACAGGCCCTGCTGCGCCGTGCCATGGGCGCACAGGACAGGCGCACGTGGTCCTCCTTGATGCGCCAGAGCTCGGTCGATGCCATCCTTGCCCAGCTGCAGGACAACAACTTCCTTGGTGCTGCGATCCTTGGCCCGCGCGGAGTGGGAAAAACCTCCCTGGCCCGCTGCATCGAGTCCAAGCTCGCTGCCACGAGCCATGTGGTGCGTCTGTATGGCACCGAGGGTGAACCGGCAGTTCCCTACGGGGCATTGGCAGTGCAAATGGCCAGGCTCTCAGCACGCCAGAGCGAATCACCGGCCGCCATCATTGAGGGCCTGAGCGAACTTGTCCGTCAGGACGCCAAGGGCCGGCCGGTGGTCATTGTTTTGGATGAGCTGCCCGGCATTGACACCTCCAGCATGGGCGTCATCATGCATTTGTTGCTGACGGGAACGGCCAAACTCATGGTCATGGCCCGCCAGCCGGGGGATTTGCCGGAGGACCTGGCCTGGATGATGAAGGACCGGCTGCTGCGGGAAAACCGGATTGAACCGTTTTCCCGTGAAGAGGTGCGGGTCCTGTTGTCCAAGGCGCTGGGCGGCACCGTCGGGGAATCGGTGGTGACTGCCCTTTTCCACAGCAGTTCCGGCAACCCCTTGGTCCTGCATGCCTTGGTCACGGAATACCTGGGCGGCAATGTCCTTAAAAGCCGGGCTGGAATCTGGATTCTTGACGGCACTGCCACGCTCAACACCGACAGCATCCTGTCCGAACTGGTCACGGCCAGAATGGCGCGTGAAAACGCGGTGGTGAACACCGGGGTGGAGAAAATGTCGCTGCTGAGGCGGGTGCCGTTGTCAGCTGCCCTGTCCGGGCTGGGCGCGGAGACGCTTTCCCAACTTGAGGAACGCGGTCTGGTGCAGATTTCCCCACGTGACCGGCAGATGGTTTCCCTTACCGAACCATACGTGGGGGAGATGGTGCGGGCACGGATGGGCGCCAGCCGGAAGGCGGCACTGCTGCGCGAAATTTCCGCCGTCCTGAGCTTTGATTTGAACAAAATGAACCCCCAGGAACGGGTGGCGTACGCGGGCTGGGTCATTGACGCCGGGATGGACTTGGAACCGGAGCTGGCCTTGGCGGCCGCCCAGGCGGCCATTAACCTCTTTGAGCCCGTGCTGGCGCTGGCATGCTGCGCACGAATCCCCGCCGGTCATCCCCTGGCGGTTCAGGCCGCCCAAAAACGCAGCCGGGCACATTTCATCACGGCCAACCACAGCAAGTCGGTTGCGGCGTTGGAGGTCATTGACGTCACCGTGCTGGATGGGCTCAGCCCCGCTGCCTATGGCTCCTGGCTGGCGGATTCGGTCAGCTCGCTGCTGTGGGTTCCCGGCGGGTATTACCGGATTGCGCAGTTGCTGGCCGAGGCGCAGCTGCGCCTGAAGCGGGCGGAGGCGGCCCGCCTGGACACCACTGCCGCCCGGCGGGCGCTGAATTTGGCGCGCTTTGAATACATGGTGCACAAGGGCGAGTTTCAACAACTTGGTGAGGACCTCGAGATCGGCAGCAAAGACGGGCGGGACCGCGAGTACCGGCTCAATTGCGCATCCCTGCTGATCATGGTGTTTGCCGCCACGGGGCGTGAAAGCGAAGCGGTGGAACTGGGCAAAAGCATCGAAGTGGAAGTTGAAAAGTTTGACCTGGTGCTGCGCATGTCCCCCTGGCGGCAGCACGGGATGGTTTTGGCGCTGATGTGGAGTGGCCAGTGGCGCGCGTGTGAGACGATGCTCCAGCGCAACATTGAAACGTACTCGCGCCTGAGCCAGTACCGCGGTGGCGACCTGGAGTTGGGCCTGGGCATGGCCTACACCTTTGCCGGGCGGGGCTCCCAGGCCAGGGAGCTGTTGTTGACGGCGGCGGCGCAGCTGGAAGTCCGGGACAGCTGCAACAGTCTGGGACTGGTTTATTCTGCCTTGGCGTTGGCTTCCGCCCAGATCCATGATGACGCCACCGCGGCGAAGTACCTGCGCATGGCGCAGGGCACGGGCACGGGTGCCATGTGGGTGCACCGTTCCACCGCCGAATTGTTCCAGTTGATGGCCCGGCGCTGGATGGGTGACAAGGCCGCGTCCGAACAGCTGGTGTCCTCAGCCATTTATGACAGCAGATTTGGCCGCTTCACCACCGCCTCCATCAGCTTGTTCGCGGCCACGCTGGCAGCCACGGATGAGCACTACCGGCTGCTGGAGGAAAGCTCCCTCAAACGCCAGGGGGGCCTGGCCTCCATCAACGTGGCGGTGGCCCGTGCGCAGCGCACAGGCAATGCCGCCCTGGTGCTGGAAGCTGCAGCCCAGGCGCAGCTTTTGGAGTTGGACGAGGTGGAATGCAGATGCGCCGTGCTCGCCCTGGACCTGGCGCATGCCGCCGGGGATTCAAAGACGGCCAGGGAAGCCCGCACGCGCCTGGACCGGCTGCAACGTGTCCTGCCGGTGTTTCCCGTGCTGCCCAGTGTGCCCAGCGTGAAGCTCACCGCGCGGGAGCTGCAAATTGCCCGGCTGGCCGCCCAGGGCCTGGGCAACAGGGCCATTGCTTCAAGGATCGGGGTGTCCGTGCGCACCGTCGAAGGTCATTTGTACCAGGTGTTTGCCAAGCTGGACGTTTCCTCCCGGGATGAATTGAAACTGGCCGTAGAACCGTGAGGCCGCCGGACGGCGGCGGGGACATCGGGCCGGACGCCGCGGAAATCCTGCAACCGCCTTTCTGCCGTGGGGATGAGCTGGGCGACATCCTTTCGATCATCAGCGGTGCACAGTGCCGTGCCGTGTTCCTCACCGCCGACAGCGGACTGGGGGCATCGACCCTCCTGCGGCGCGTGGTCTCCGAGGTCAAGACACGGCTGGCTGTCATTGCCGTGCACGGGACCTTGTCGCTGGCCCAGGTGCCCTACGGAGTGCTCGCACCATTTATGCGCCCGGCAGGCGGCGGGCATTTAAACATTGGCATCAGTGTGCTGCACTCCCTCCTGCAGGAAATTGAACGGCGCAGAAAGGAACTGCCCGCGGCCGCCCAGGCCGGCAACTACCCTGCGCTGATAGTCATCGATGACGCCCACTTTCTGGATGTCCCCACCGCGGAGGTGCTGGTCAAACTGGTCATGTCCGGAACCGCGAACCTGGTCCTGTCCCATGCCAGCAAGAGCCCCCTGCCGGCGCCACTGCCAAAATTATGGGCAACGGGCATGGCGGAGAACATCACCTTGAAGCCGCTGTCCATGGAGGCGGGGCACGTCTTTTGCGAGCTCATGCTGGGCGGGCAGGTGCGGCGGGCCACCAGCTGGCAGTTCTGCTCCGCGGCCGCCGGCAATCCGCTGCTGCTGCGCATAGCGGTGGAGGCGGCGGTCAAAAATGGCCAGCTCATGCTGCACAACGGCTGGTGGGTGGCCGCGCCCCATCTTTTAAACCATGGCAGGGTCCTGGATGAGGTGGTCCGCGCCCAGTTGCGTGACCTCTCCGACGCCGGCCGGGCGGCACTGAACCTGGTGGCCCTTTCCGAACCCGTGGAGGAGTCCACCGTGCATGAACTGTGGGGCAGTGCCGCGCTGGCGGAGCTGCGGGAGCGGCGCCTGGTGCGCCGGCACCACCAGGATGCAGCGCTGCTGGCCCTGGCCAGTCCCATTTACGGGGACGTCATCCGCGAGATGGTGCCGCTGGGGCAGCGCCGGCGCCTGTATGAGCAACTCACGCACCGGGGCGGCCATGAGGAGCTGGGGAGCGAAGCCCTGCTGCGGCGCGTCCTGTGGGCCTTGGAGGTGGGGGCGGACATCCCCGAGGAACAAATACTGCGGGCCGCCATTTTCGCCGTCAAACTCTTTCAGTCCGCAACCGCCCTGCAATTGGTGGCGGCCATCCGCGGCAGCGAATTTCGTGTGCGTGCCGGCATGGTCAAGGCCCGGGCAAAGTACAACATGGGGGATTACCGGGGTGCGCTGGCCGCCATGGAATCCTTGTCCGACGACGCCGGCAACCTGGTGGATCTGCTCTTTGGCAGCCTGCTGCGGGCCGCCACCCGATCGGCGCTGGGCATGCCTGTGCAAGCCATCGCCAATGATGCCCGGGCCCTGAGGGAGGGCGGGGAGCGTCTGGCCTTGAAGTGGCCGGATCAGGCCCACTACATTGCCGAGCACAGCCGCAAGCATGCCCTGCTGCTGACCTTGGTGGTGCATTCCCGGGCAGGCAGCTATGCCCAGATGGGGCCGCAGGTCAGGGCGCTGGTCAGGAGCAGCGTGCTGGCCACCGCCTATGACAAGCTCTACCGGGCCGTCGCCCTGACCATGGATGTGGAGCGGCTCACGGCGCAGGGTTTTCCCCTGCAGGGCCTGCTGCGTGTGAAGGAAGCGCTTGCCATTGAACGTTCCGATGAGGACGATGTTTTTCTGCTGCCCGAGTCCATCATCTTCCGGCACCTGCTGGCGGCCACCTGCGCCGGGGAGTGGCAGGAGGTGGCAGCGGTGCTGGAGCGGGTTTCCGTGGAGGCGGAACTGCTCTTTCACTCCATTGGCGGGGGCGCGGATGTGGTGCGCGGGATGATGTTGTTGCGCTGTGGGAAAACCGCCGAGGCCCTGGATGCACTGGTGGCCGGCATGGACGCGCTCAAGACCAGTGATCCGCAGCAGTTGCTCGGCTGCTGCACGGCCATGGCCAGCTATGCGGCAGCGCGGCTGGGGCGGATGGATTTGGCCCGGCGGCTGGCCCGGGACCATGTTGCGGACAGCGGGATGTTTGTGGTGGTGGCCCATGGGCGTGCCTACCTGTCCGCCTGCAGGCATCTGCTGCGGCCAGGCTCCGGCGCGCTCGCCGAACTGCTGGCGCAGGCCGATGAGGCCCGCGCGGCGGATTCCACCATGCTCGAACTCAATGCCCTGGTCCTGGTGCTGGAACTGGGCGATTGTTCCGTCGCGGCGCGGGTGGCGGAAATTGCCGCAGCCGTGGAAGGGCCGTGGGCGCGCAGTGTGCAGGACTTTGCCGCCGCGGTGCTCTGTGCTGACGGGCTGGTCCTGGCCCGTGCGGCCCAGCAGCTGGCCGACGCCGGCCTGCTGGGTCTGGCCCGGCAGGCGCTGGCCTGGGCGGCAACGGCCCTGCAAAACGCCGCTGCGTCCCCCGCGGTGAACAACGCGCACAAGCAGTTGCGGCAGCTGGCCCCCACGCTGGGGATGCAAGCACCGGCACGGCATTTGGGGGCCCAGGCCCCGCAGCAGCGGCTGACCCGGCGCGAGCGGGAGGTGACGGTTCTGGTGGCCTCGGGGCTGGGGGACCGCGAAGTGGCGGAGAAGCTCAACCTCTCGCTGCGCACTGTGGAAGGCCACCTGTACCGGGCCTATGGAAAATTGGGCATCCGCGCCCGCACCGAGCTGCCGGCGGCACTGGCCCAACTGCCCCCGCAGCAGTAGCCCGCGGCGGGCAACCGCCCGCCCGTGCGGACGCTACCTGGTGCCCCGGGGGGCCGTTGCGGCCCGGAACAGGTACCACAGGGAAAACCGAGTACTTGATTTGGCACAAGTCGAGTAGGAAACACTCATGCGGGGAGGCTTTCGCTGAGCTTGAATTGAAGCATTCCGGCGGTCTCAGCCGGTCTTAAGCTCAAGCCGGAAGGTCTCATGATGTTTTACCCACGTGGAGTGGCACAGCCGGAGCAGGAATGCATCCATCAGCGCAAAGGCCCTCCTTCAGGTGCAGCACCATGGTGGCACAACAGCAGGGCAAACAACCAGTTCCCCAGCAATGGGCGGACTCCATATTCGGAACCGGCGGCGGATAAGCCTTCTGAGACCAAGGCTTTCCCCCAGCCGCCGTCGGTTCCCCCACATCCGGTCACGTTCCCATGACCGAGCTGAAGATCCACCCCCTCGTTGACAAGGCAACTGTCCGCAGCGGGGGGAAGCTTGCCCACAAGAGCAAGGGAACAACTGCAAAGCACAGCGTCTGGGACGCCCGTTCACCCAGCCGCTCCACCCACATCCAAGCCAAAGCCTCCTGGACCGCCGCCTTCACCCAGGGGCTGCGCCTCACCGACGCCCTCGTCACAGTGGTGGTGGTCGCGGCAGCCTATCTGGGCCGCTTTGGCACCGGGCCGCTGCTGGAACCGAGCACCGCATCCGAACGCGGCTACCTGTGGGTGTGCGGCGCCATAGTCCTGCTGTGGAATGTGGACCTGGAATACAGCCGCTCCCGTGAAAAACGGGTCCTGGGTTCAGGCGTCAATGAATACCGGCGGGTGGTGCAGTCCACGCTGCGCACCTTTGGGCTGACAGCGATCGTCATGGTCATCTTTCAGGTCAGTGTGGCCCGCGGCTTCTTTGCGGTGGCCGTGCCCCTGGGGGTGCTGCTGCTGCTGAGCGGCCGCTGGGCGTGGCGCCACCGGCTCAGCGGCCAGCGCCGCGCCGGCCGCGCCCTGTCCAATGTGGTGGTCCTGGGCACCCCGGCGGACGTGGAACACGTCATTGGGCATCTGCGCAACAACCTCTCGGCCGGCTACAAGGTGGCCGGCGCCGCCTTGACCACCCTGGCCCCGGACATGGAACTGCGCCAGCCCTGGTACGAGGTGCCGGTCCTGTCCACCATGGCCGACATCACCGACGTCGTCGCCAAGACCGGTGCCGAAGCGGTGGTGGTGGCCGGGGCGCTGCCGGGCGGCCCCCAGGCCATTCAGGAACTTGGCTGGCGCCTGGAGGACATGTCCACCGAGCTGGTGCTGGCCTCCAGCCTGACCAATGTTGCCGGTCCCCGCGTCCACTTCCGCCCCATGGAGGGCCTGCCGCTGATGCATGTGGAACTGCCGCAGTACTCCGGCGGCAAGCATGTCTTCAAACGGGCCATGGACATTGCCCTGTCCCTCACAGCCCTGGTGGTGCTGCTGCCGGTCCTGCTGGTGACAGCCGCCGTCGTCAAGCTGGACAGCAAGGGCCCTGCCCTGTTTCTGCAGGAACGGGTGGGGCGCAACGGGCAACCGTTCAAGATGGTGAAATTCCGGTCCATGGTGGTGGATGCCGAGGCCAGGCTGGCCGCGTTGCAGCACCACAATGAAGGCGCCGGGGTGCTGTTCAAGATGGTCCATGATCCCCGGATCACCCGCAGCGGGCGGTGGATGCGCAGGTTTTCCATCGACGAGCTCCCACAGTTTTGGAACGTTTTGATTGGCCAGATGAGCCTGGTGGGTCCGCGCCCGCCGCTGGCTGCCGAGGTGGCCCGCTACGAACGCCCCGCCCACCGGCGGCTGCTCATCAAGCCCGGCATCACCGGGTTGTGGCAGATCAACGGCCGTTCCGACCTGGCATGGGCCGAAGCCGTGCGGCTGGACCTCTATTACGTGGAGAACTGGTCCCTGACCGGGGACTTCGTCATCCTGTGGCGCACCTTCAAAGCCGTGACCGAGCCCGTTGGGGCGTACTAGGGGGCTCCTGCCGGGAGGACAGCGGCGCCCGGCACACAACAAAAACAGAAATGGAATGTCATGGTCTTGATACCCGATCCGTTGGCGCAGCTGAAACTGCTCCACACCCCGCCACTGCTGAAGGTCGCCGTCATTGGCGCCGGGTACTGGGGGCCAAATTTGGCCCGCAACTTCAAGACCAGCCCGGCGTGGGAGCTGTGCGCCATTGTGGACATGGACGTGGAACGGGCCGCGAAGGTGGCCACGCCCCTGGGGGACGTGCCGGTGTTCGCCACCTTGGCGGAGCTGCTGGCCGGCACCGAGGTGGACGCCGTGGCCATTGCCACCCCCGCCAGGACACACTTTGCCGTGGCCATGGCCGCCATTGCGGCAGGCAGGCATGTGGTGGTGGAGAAGCCGTTGGCGGCCACCTGGGAACAGGGCGTGGCGATGCTGGAGTCCGCCGAGGCGTCCGGGGTGGTGTTGATGGCCGACCACACCTACTGCTACACCCCGGCGGCGCTGAAGATCAGGGAACTCATTGCCGAGGATGCCCTGGGTGAGATCCTGTTCATTGACTCCGTCCGCATCAACCTGGGCCTGATCCAGCCGGATGTGGACGTCTTTTGGGACCTTGCCCCCCATGACCTGTCAGTCATTGACTTCATTCTGCCCGGTGGCCTGCGCCCGGAGGCGGTGGCGGCGCAGGGCGCCGACCCGCTGGGCACGGGGAAGGCCTGCGTGGGGCACCTGACCTTCGCGCTGCCCAACAACGCCATGGCCCACATCAATGTGAACTGGCTCAGCCCCACCAAAATCCGGCAAATGGTCATTGGCGGGTCAAAACGCACCCTGGTCTGGGATGACCTGAACCCGCAACAGCGCATCAGCGTCTATGACCGCGGCGTGAATTTTGAAAAGGCCTCAACGTCGGCAGCGCAGCGCAAGGCGCAGGCCGTCTCCTACCGGCTCGGCGACACCTGGTCGCCGGCGCTGCCGGAGCAGGAGGCATTGGCCCTGATGGTGCAGGAATTCGCCGACAGCATCCAGCAGGGACGGCAATCCCGCACCGGCGGAATGGCCGGGCTGCGCGTGCTGTCGGTGCTGGAGGCGGCCAGCAGAAGTTTGGCCCTGGGTGGGGAACAAAGCACTGTTGCCGGCTACGACATTCAATTGGAAGGAACACGATGAGCGGTTTGAAGGGTGCAAGGGTCCTGGTCACGGGAGGGGCGGGGTTCATCGGCAGCCATCTGGTGGACCACTTGTTGGATCACTCAAATGTTGGCCACGTCAGCGTGGTGGACAATCTGGTCAACGGCTCCCTGGACAATCTGGCCCACCGCCTCAATGAGCCACGGTTCACCATGGCCGTGGGCGACATCAGGGATGACGCGGTGCTGGAGACCGCGCTCAAAGATGTTTCAGTGGTCTTCCACCTCGCCTGCCTGGGTGTGCGGCACAGCCTCCACGCCCCGGTGGAAAACCATGAGGTGAACGCCTCCGCGACCCTGCAGCTGCTGGAGAAGTCCCGGACCGCCGGCATCGGACGCTTCATCCATGTCAGCTCCAGCGAAGTCTTTGGCACCGCCCAATTTGTGCCCATGACCGAAACGCACCCCACCTGGCCCGAGACGGTCTATGGTGGCAGCAAATTGGCCGGGGAAGCCTACGCCCGCGCCTTCCACCGCACCCATGGCTTCCCGGCGGTGGTTGTGCGCCCCTTCAACACCTACGGCACCCGCAGCCACTATGAGGGGGACAGCGGGGAAATGATCCCCCGCACCATTGTGCGCCTGCTGGCGGGGCAGGCCCCGGTGGTTTTTGGCAGCGGGGAGCAGAGCCGGGACTTCATGCACGTCTCGGACACGGCCCGGGGACTGGCCGAACTTGCCAGCTGTGATGAGGCGGTGGGGCAGAGCATCAATTTTGGTTCCGGCACGGAAATCACCATGAACAAGCTGTGTGAGGTGATTGCGCACGCCATGGGACGCAGCGATCTGCTGCCCGAGCACCTGCCGGCGCGTCCCGGGGATGTGGGGCGGCTGCTGGTGGACGGCTCCCTGATCCGCGCGCTGACCGGATTCCAACCGGAAGTTTCCTTTGACGCTGGCATCCGCGAGGTGGTGCAGTGGTTCACTGAAAAGTCCGCCAACGGTGAGGCCATGCTGGCCCGGGTGGCCAAAACCAATTGGGATTCCGCACTGGACGCGGTGTCGCCATGACAGCCCCCGTGGACAGTGCCCAAAGCCCGGCGGTGGAGCGCATTGACGTCATGCGGCCGTGGATGGGCATTGAGGAAGCCGAGGCGGTGGCTGATGTCATTGCCTCCGGTTGGGTGGCGCAGGGGCCGCGGGTGGCCGAGTTCGAGGAGGCCTTCGCCACGGTCCAGCAGGCGCGCCGCGCGGTGGCCACCAGCAACTGCACCACCGCGCTGCACCTGGCCCTGGTGGTGGCCGGCGTAAAGGCCGGCGACGACGTCGTGGTCCCCTCCTTCTCCTTCATTGCCACGGCCAATGCGCCCAGCTATGTGGGGGCCAGGCCGGTCTTTGCCGACGTCGACGCCGGCAGCGGCAACGTCAACGCCGCCACCATTGCCCAGGCACTGACCAGCCGCACCACTGCCGTCATTGTGGTGGACCAGGGCGGCATGCCCGTGGACCTGGATCCCATCCGGGCGCTGTGCGATCCGCTGGGCATTGTGGTCATTGAGGACGCCGCCTGCGGCGCCGGCTCCATGTACAAGGGGCGTCCGGTGGGTGCCGGCGCCGAGGCGGCCGCATGGTCCTTCCATCCGCGCAAGATCCTCACCACGGGGGAGGGCGGCATGCTCACCACCTCCCGGGAGGACTGGGCGCTGCGGGCTGCGCGGCTGCGCGAACATGCCATGAGCGCCTCCGCCAAGGACAGGCATTCGGCGCTGCTGGCGCCGCAGGAGCAGTACCTGGAAATTGGCTACAACTTCCGCATGACCGACATGCAGGCCGCCGTGGGGCTGGTCCAGCTGGGCCGGCTGCCGGAGGTGGTGCAGCGGCGGCGCAGCATTGCCGCCAGCTACACGCAGGCCCTGGCGCAGGTGCCCGGGCTCCGCATCCCGCAGGACCCCGCCTACGGCACCAGCAACTTCCAGTCCTTCTGGCTGGAGGTGCTTCCGGAGTTTGGCCGCAGCCGCGAGGACGTGTTGGCGGTGCTGGCCGCGGCGGGCATCTCGGCGCGCCGCGGGATCATGGCCTCCCACCTTGAACCGGCCTATGCGGGCCGGGACACCGGAAACGCGGAGCTGGCGGTGACGGAGAGGCTGAGCAAAAACACGCTGATTCTTCCGGTTTTCCACCAGCTCACGGCGGGCGGGCAGGACCGCGTCATTGCTGCCGTGCTGTCCGCGGGAAGGCAGTGACCGTGGCGGAACTGATCCTGGTGGCCGCCAGCGGCCTGGCCCGGGAGGTCCTCGCCTCGGTGCGGGCCTCGGGCACCTTTGAGGTGGCCGGCTACCTGGACGACGACCCGGCGCTCGCCGGCGGGCAGCTTGACGGGATTCCGGTGCTGGGGCGGATCAGCGATGCCACAGCCTACCCCGGTGCAATGTTTGTCCTGTGCGCCGGCAAGGGAAAAACACGGGAAAAAATTGCCACGGCGCTGGCCAAGCTGGGCATTGGCAGCGTGCGCTACGCCTCCGTGGTGGATCTGGCGGCGTTCGTCTCCGCCGGCTCCACGGTGGGCGCCGGCAGCATCCTGCTGGCCAATGTGGTGCTCACAGCGGACGTGCGGCTCGGCAGCCATGTGGTGGCCATGCCAAACGTCACCTTCACCCATGACAACCATGTGGACGACTTCGCCACCTTGACCGCGGGGGTCTCACTGGGCGGGGGCGTGGGCATTGGCCGCTGCGCCTACGTGGGCATGAACGCCAGCGTCAGGGAAGGGTGCGCCATTGGGGCCGGGGCCACGGTGGGCATGGGCTCGGCCGTGCTGCAGGACGTGCCCGACGACGAATGCTGGGTGGGCGTCCCGGCCCACCGGATGCCTGGCGGGGACAGGCCGCATGAGAAGACTTCACGGAACGGAAAGCACTGACATGGAACACATTCCACTGGTTGACCTGCGGGCGCAGCAGGCTGAGATTGCCCAGGAAGTCCGTCCGGAACTCGATGAGATCCTGCGTACGGCCGCCTTCATTGGCGGTCCGGCCGTGGAAGCTTTTGAAGCGGACTACGCCCGCTACACGGGATCGGCGCACTGCATTGGGGTGGGGAACGGCACCGATGCGCTGGAACTGGCCCTGCGGGCAGCGGGGGTCCGCACCGGCGGGGAAGTGATCCTGCCGGCCAACACCTTCGTGGCCACCGCCGAGGCGGTGGCCCGGCTGGGCGCGGTCCCCGTGCTGGTGGACGTGGACCCGGACCAGCTGCTTCTTGACCCGGCCAAGGTTGCCGGGGCCGTCACGGCCAAGACGCAGGCCATTGTGCCCGTGCACTTGTTCGGCCAGCTGGCACCCATGGATGCGGTGCTGGCCATTGCCGCCCAGTGCGGCGCCGCAGTCATTGAAGACGCCGCCCAATCCCAGGGGGCCCGCCAGGGCGGGAAGGTTTCGGGCTCCTTCGGCCTGGCCGCGGCCACCAGTTTCTACCCCGGCAAGAACCTGGGCGCGGCCGGCGACGCCGGGGCCGTCACCACCAGCGACCCGGACATTGCCGCCCAGATCCGCCTGCTCGGTGCCCACGGCAGCAGCACCAGGTACGTCCACGAGGTGGTGGGCATGAACTCCCGCCTGGACGCCCTGCAGGCGGTCATCCTGCGCGCCAAGCTCAAGCGCCTGGACCGCTGGAACGGGCTGCGGCGGGCGGCGGCCGCCCGCTATGGTGCCCTGCTGCAGGATGTGGAAGGCGTTGCCGCGCCCACCTCGCTGCCCGGCAACGAGGATGTGTGGCATCTGTATGTGGTGCAGCTTGAAGACCGCGACCAGGTGCTGGCCCAGCTCCAGGCCGCAGGCATTGGGGCCGGGATCCACTACCCCACACCGGTCCACCTGACCAAGGCCTTCGCCTACCTGGGCAAGGGCGCAGGCGATTTTCCCGTGGCGGAGGCCGCCGCAGGGCGGATCCTCTCGCTGCCCATTTTTCCGCACATCACCGCGGAGCAGCAGGAACGGGTGGTGCTGGCGCTCGCCGCATCCCCGGGCATGCGGTGAGCCACATGGCGATCCCGGCCCGAACCACGGCGCCAACAACCCCAACTGCCTCCCGGGCGTTGGTGTTGAGCCTGCTCAACACAGTCATTTCCAAGTTCGGCACCATTGGCATTGGCATTGTCCTGGCCCGGATGCTGGGCCCGGCCGAATTCGGCGCCTACGCCATCGCCTTCGTTGCCCTCATTGCGGTTTTGAGCTTCAACGAACTGGGGGTCAGCCTGGCCATTGTCCGCTGGCCCAAAGACCCAAAGGAGATTGCCGGGACCGTCACCACCATCTCAGTTCTCAGCAGCACTGTCATTTTCATCGGGGCTTTTCTGGTGGCACCCTCTTTTGCCGCGGCAATGGGCGATCCCGGGGCCACCGGCGTCGTTCGGATCATTGCTGTCTGCGTGGTCATCAACGGTGCGGTGGCGACCCCCGCGGCGTTGATGCAGCGCGAATTCCTGCAGGGCAGGCGCATGGTCATTGACCAGGTGAATGTCTGGCTGGGGGCGGGGGTGTCACTGGCCCTGGTCTTTCTGGGCCTGGGCGCCATGAGCCTGGCCATTGGGCGGGTCGTGGCGAGCGTGGTGGCGGCCATCCTCTTCATCAAGTATTCGCCGCTGCCCGTGCGCTTTGGCTGGAACAGGGCCAAAGTGCAGCCCCTGCTGCTCTTCGGCCTTCCGCTGGCCGGCTCCAGCATCCTGGTTTTCGCCGTGGGGTACGCGGACCAGATCATTGCCGGCAAGCTCCTGGGGGCCCTGGCACTGGGTTTCTACGTGTTGGCCTTTAATTTATCCAGCTTCCCTGCCAGCATCTTTTCGCAGCCGCTGCGTTCGGTGGCACCTGCGGTCTTTGCCAAACTCCAACATGACCCACCGGCCATGCGCGCCGCGATGCTGACACTGGTGGCAGTGGTGGCCGCCGCCGTCCTGCCGGTGGTGGCAGTCATGGCCGGCGCGGCCGTTCCGTTGATCACACTTGTTTACGGTGGCGTCTGGGCCCCGGCCGCGGCCGCCTTGAGCTGGTTGGCAGCCTTGACGGCTTTGCGGATCCTGTTTGAACTCGCCTACGACTATCTGGTGGTCCTGGGCATGTCGGGGGCCATCCTCAAGGTCCAGATTGTGTGGCTGGTGGTCCTGGTGCCGGCCCTGGTGGCGGGTGCCGCCTGGGGCGGGCTTGCCGGGCTCGCGGCCGCCCCGGTAGTGGTGGCCGCCGTGGTGGTGCTGCCCATTTATATGAAGATGCTGCTGAACCGGGGGTTTTCCCTCGGAGCCCTTATGGCCAAGGTGTGGCTGCCGGTGGCCGCAGTGGTGCCGGTCGCGGTGGGAAGCCGGCTGCTGGCCCAGGGCATTGACGGCAAGCTCCCGGCACTGCTGGCGGCCACCGCGCTGGGCACGGTGGTCATGGCCATGCTGCTGTTCCGCGAACGGGAAGATCTCCGTGCAATCCGCAACTGGGGCAGAGACGCAAAGGAAGTCCCATGAAAATTTTGGTGTATCCGCACGATCTGGCCATTGGCGGCAGCCAACTGAACGCCATTGAGCTCGCCGCCGCGGTGCAGGGGCTGGGCCACGAGGTACTGGTTTATGGCCAGCCCGGACCATTGGTGGACAGGATCCAGGAGCTGGGCCTGGAGTTCATCGCCTCCCCGGCCGTGCACCGCAGGCCCACCCCCGGCGTGGTGGCGCAGCTGCATAAAACCATCAGGGAACGCAGCGTGGACGTGGTCCACGCCTACGAATGGCCGCCGGCACTGGAGGCGGCACTGGCCTGTGCCGCCTCCAGCCGTGCCACGGCGGTGGCCACCGTGATGTCCATGTCGGTGGCTCCCTTCATCCCGCGGCACCTGCCCCTGCTGGTCGGGACCGGACAAATCGCCGCAGTGGAACGGGACACCGGACGCACCCGCGTGGGTCTGTTGGAACCGCATGTGGACACTGTGCTGAACAGTGCCGGCGCCGCCGTGGACACGCCAGGCTTCCTGCGGGGCATTGGCGCCGAACCCGGAATGTTCACCGTCTCCATTGTGTCCCGGCTGGCGCACGAGATGAAGCTTGAAGGGATCCTGTCCGCCATCGCCGCCGTCGAAGCCATGAACCGGGACGCCGCGGTGCAGCTGGTCATTGCCGGCACCGGACCTGCCCGGGAGGAAGTGGCGGCGTGCGCCCTGCGCAGCAATGCGGCGCTGGGCGTGCCACGGATCTTTTTGGTGGGGGAACTTTCTGACCCGCGCCCGGCCTATGCCAGCGCCAATGTCAGCATTGGCATGGGCGCCTCCGCCCTGCGCGCCATGGCCTTTGGCCTTCCTTTGGTGGTGCAGGGGGAAAACGGATTCTGGGGGCTGCTGGACGAGGAGGCCGCGCCGCAGTTTCTTTGGCAGGGCTGGTACGGTTCGGGCCCGGGACCGGGCGACGCGGTGCAGCGGCTGCAGGGGATCCTCACCCGGCTGCAGCGCAATGGCCCGCTGCGCACCGAACTGGGACGCTTTTCCCGCCGCTTGGTGGTGGAACGGTTTTCCTTGGAACGGGCCGCCCGCCTGCAGCTGGACTTTTATCAGGGCCTGCAGGATCATCCTCCGCTTGGCGGCGCCCGCCGGCTCGCTGCCGCCGGGGTGGCAGCCTGGCAGTTTGCGCTGCACCAGGGGCAGCAAATCAAAGCCGCCCGTGCCGGCGGGGCGGCGGTTGACGATTTCAACTCCACGGCGGTCCTGGCCCGGACACCCGTGGGCACTGCACCGGAAGGGCATTAAAATGGGAACCATCATTTATCTGGCCGGCACCTCATGGGATGCCGTGGCAGGGACGGACAAAAACCTGGCCACCGCCTTGGCGCAGGAAAACCATGTGCTTTGGGTCGACCCGCCGGTTTCGGTGCTGGGTGTGCTCCGCTCCAGGGTTGCATCCACCCAAGCGCCGCAGCTGGAGCAGGTCGGCGAAAGGATCGTGCGGCTGCGCACAGTGGGCCCGCCCGGGGTGACCCGGCCCGGGCTGCGCAGGTGCACCGAAGTGAGCTACCACCAGGCTGTCAGGGCTGCAGTGAAAAAACTGCGGCTGCAGGCTCCTGACACCATCTGCGCCTCTCCCATCCTGACGTTCCCCCAGGGGGTTGGCGGCACGCGCCTGTACTTCGTCACCGATGACTGGGACGCCGGCGCCGCCCTGATGGGCTTTTCCGCACAGCACCTTGCGCGGGTGCGGAAAATCAATGCCGCCAAGGCCACCGTGGTGGCTGCGGTGAGCGAACACTTGGCCGGGATCTTGACGGAAAGGCTTGGCCGGGACGTCACGGTGGTGCCCAATGGCTGCCGGCTCAAAAGCAGTGCCTACGCCACCAATCCAGGCTTTGCCCGGGCCGCCCTGGTGGGGCAGCTCAATGAGCGGCTGAATTTTGACGTCCTTGACGCCGTCGCTGACACGGGCATCCATGTGGCGGTGGCGGGACCCAAAACAGCCAAGTCGCCCAGAGCCGTCTCGCGCCTGAACGCCTTTTTGAGCCGACCCAATGTGCACTGGCACGGGGTCCTGAGCAGTGCCGCCGTTGACGAGTTGCTGGCCAGCTCCAATGTGGGTCTGACCCCCTATGCGGACACGCCGTTCAACAGGGCAAGCTTCCCGTTGAAAACACTGGAATACCTCGCTGCGGGCCTGGCAGTGGTGGCCACCCATCTGCCACCGGCACAATTTGGTGCTGCCACGGTCCGTTTGGCCCGCGAAGCGGATGACTTCGCCAGGGCCGTGACTGAACTGGCCGCTGATTGGCCCACGGACGCCGAACGGGCCAGGCAGGCCGAACAAATCAAGGGCCATAGCTGGGAACACCGGGCCGAACAAGTGGAGCAGTTGTTGCTGCAGTGATCAAAAACCACCCCCTGCCCAGCCACCACCGATTGGAGTGAATCCTCTTGTCAGCAGCTTCCGCCAGCCCCACCATGGAGATCATCACACCGAGCTATGCGCCGGATTTTGAGTTTTGCGCCGAACTCGCTGCCTCGATTCAACGATTCACCGGAGCGGGGGTGCAGCACACCATCATTGTTCCGGGCAGTGATGTGGATTTGTTCAAGCCGCTGGCAGGGCCTCGGACAGTCATTCACGACGCCGCCGGCTACCTGCCGGCCCGGATGGTCAAAATTCCGGCCGCCAACATGTGGATCAATGCCCTCCGGCCCTGGCCGCCGGTCCGCGGCTGGATCAGCCAACAGATCATTAAACTGGAAGCGAGCCGGCGTTCCAGCGCCCAGGTGGTGCTCTGTGTGGATTCCGATCTGGTGCTGCTTCGGGAAACGGGCGCGGAGCTTTTCCTCCAGGACGGCGCTGTGCGCCTTTTCCGCAGACCGGAGGGAATTGACGAAAGCCTGCCGCGGCATCGCCTGTGGGTGCAGACGGCCCAACAATTGCTGGGCTTGCCCCGCCGGACCGAGCTGCCGCTGCCGGACTACATTTGTTGGCCCTGCGCCTGGGATCCGGAGATTGTGCGCGCCATGCTGGAGCGCGTTGCCGCCAGCAACTCCTGCGCCTGGGAAACCGCCATTGGCAGGCGGTTGCATTTTTCCGAAATGATCCTCTACGGCGTATACCTCGAGCAGATTCACGGACTGGAGCAGGTCCCGCTCAGCACCGACATGCGGTGTGTCAACTACTTCGATGAGACCCCCCTGGTGGGTTCCAAAGCCTCCGCCTTCATTGCCGGCATGGATCCGGGGCTGATTGCGGCCATGATATCGGCCAAATCCAACACACCCATGTCGGTGCGCCGGGACGTCCTGGCCCAAATGGAAGCTGCAGCCAATGACTGACTTCATCAGGGAATGCGCGAAGGGAGGCAGGGGATGATGGTCCACGGTGCAGGCGCCGGCCCGGGGGAGCTGACGACGACGCAGGCCCCGCCGTCCCGGGACGGGCCGCCGTGGCTGCTGCGGTGTGCGGCCCTGGCCATTTTTGCCTTCCCGGCGAACATGGTGCTGGACCCGCTGGGGGCGGCCGGCCACGTGGCCATGCTGCTCTCCCTGATGCTGTTTTTCCTGTGGGGGGCATCGGCGCTTTTGGGGCTGCATGGGTCCTCCACATCCCGGCATCCCGGCCGGATTGCGCTGGCCATGATGTTGTTGGCCACCTGCATCACCTATGTGTTGCTGTACTCCGGACTCAGTGGACCCAGCACGGTGGCTGGACGGGCCAGCGCCGACCGCTGGGTCCTGCTCATGGCAGCCTCAACGGGACTGGTCCTGGTGACGGCGGAGACGGTCAAGAGCACCGCCCATGCGCTGGTTCTGGTGCGTGCCCTGGTGCGGGGGGCCTTCTTCTGCTGCGCCCTGGCAGCCATTCAGTTCATCACCCGCACCAATCCCATGGAAACCCTGCAGACGTTCATGGTCGGCTTCAGTGACAATGGCGGAAACACCACCTTTCAGCTGCGCGGCGGTCTCATGCGGGTCGCCGGAACAACCTTCACGCCCATTGAGCTGGGGGTGGTGGCCTCCATGGCCCTACCCCTGTCCGTGTGGCGTTCGGTGTTTGACCCGGTGGGGCGCAAATGGCTGCACTGGCTGGTCACAGGTTCCCTGGTCTTTGCCATTGCCGCCACCATTTCCCGCTCCGGCATGATTTCAGCTGCCGTGGCAGTGCTGGTCTCCGTGCCCTTCCTGCCAAAAATTGGCAGGCAATGGGCCTTAATAGTCATTCCCGTGTCCGTCCTGGGTCTGTTCGTGGCAGTTCCCGGACTGATAGCCACACTGTTCGGGGCTGCCACCGTCAGTTCCAGCGACCCTTCCATATCCACCCGCCTGAACAACTACCCACGCGTGGAGGCCATGTTCCTCTCCAGGCCCGTGGGAGGAACCGGACCGGGAACCTATATGCCCGCCAATGCCCTGGAGCTGCTGGACAACCAGTATCTGCATTCGGCGGTTGACATGGGCCTCATCGGCGCGGTGGCGGTTGTTGTTTACTTCATTCTGCCGGGGATGACAACGCTGCAGGCGGCCCGTCATGCCAGCGACCCCTCGCTGCGTTGCCTTGCCGGGGCGGTGGCGGGTGCGGCGCTGGTGGCAGCACCGGCATCAGCCACCTTTGACTCCCTGTCCTTTCCGGTGTTTTCCCTGCTGTATCCATTGATCGTGGGCCTGGGCGGCGCGGTGTGGATGTTGGTCAAAAACGAGTCCGCACCATTCCAAGCCGTGGCCCTGCCGCCGGCAACCTCAACACCCGGTCGCCGTACCGGAACCAAGGAGTAGTGTGGATCCCTTATCAGTTGTCAAGACCCTGTGGCGCCACAAGTTCATCCTGATTCCAGTGCTGCTGGTGACAGTGGTGGCGGCGGCCTATCTTTTCGCCTTCGGCCCCAGAAGCTACCAGGCTACGGCCACCTTTGCCCTGGTCAACCCCATGGTGCCCAGCGAGCGGGAGATCCTGGAGGATCCGGCCCTGGGTGACTTGAATTCAAACAACCCTTATTTGCGCTCGTCCGACAACACCCTCATTGCCCAGGTGCTGACCACCAGGCTCAGCTCGCAGGAGGTGGCCAAGTCACTGCTCATGCAGGGTCTGAACACTGAGTACACCGTGGAAAGGGCCGGCAGCTTTGGCACGGGCCTGCTGGTTCAAACCACGGCCACGGGATCATCCCCCGAACAGGCCATGGACACCGTCAAGGTGCTGGGGGAGTACCTGGTGCAGGAACTGGAGGCGATGCAGGAGGTCAATGGAGCAGACCAGCGCTACCTCTTTACAGCCCTGGCCGTCACCAGCGGGGATCAGGCCGTCGAACAGTTTTCCAGCAGGCTGCGTTCGGTCATCATGGTGGGCGCCGGCGGGGTGGTGCTCTTGTTTGCTGCAGTCTCGGGTGCCCGGGCCCTTGACCGGCGGCGGGAAGAGGAGGAGGGAAGCTTGAACACCGGCAACGGCGCAGGCTCCGGCGGTCCCCAGCTTGCGGAACGCGACCGTCCGGAAGGCGGGCCCGACGACGCGTCCGAGCCCTTGAAGCTGCGGCAGTTGCGGAGGGAGCGAAAAAAGGACCTCCGCCGGCGCCGGCCCCGGATCAAAGCCAGGGTCTAGTTGATGCTACAGACCACAACTGTTGGAGCCGTTGAGCTGATACAGGTGAACCGCGTTGCCATCGGCAAAGGTGTCGGCAATGACGCCGTTCACCACGGGAACCGAACGGTTCTCACCCAGCACGGCGGCCGAGGTGGCGTTGCTGCACTTAAGGGAAAGGTCAACGCGTTGACTGCCGCTGGCGGTGGCGGCTGCGAAAAGGTACAGGCTTCCCTCATGGACCCGCACACTGAGCTCCACCTCGCCGGCGGAAGTGGCTGCCCCGTCCAAAAAGGGTGCGTTCAACACCGGCGCCAAGGACTTGATTTGGGCGTTCAGGGCTGTCACCCCGGGACGAATTTGGGCACCGCAGGCGTCGCGCAGCACGTGTTGGGACACGCAGCCGCCACCGAAGTTATGGTTGAAGTAGATGATGCCGCGGGCCCCATGGATCAGGCTGCTCCACACGGCGGCCTTGATTTGCGCGGCGGTGATGGTTGGTGCGTCGTCCTCGCTGAATGGGTGGCCCACCTCGATGAAGGCCCACACCGGCTTCGACGCCGCGGGGCTCACCAGTGAGCGGACGCGGTCAATGGTCCAACCGTAGTTCGCAGCCTTCCGGCACTCGTCCTGGGACAGCACACGCTGCGGGAAGACCAGGGTGCCGCCCTCGCTGACACCGCAGATGTTCGGATCGGTGAACCAGTAGTTGTCAGCGGAAACCACATTGGGATACTCATTGACGAACCTGGCAGCCTCACTGTCAGTTTCCCAAAAAGTCACACCCTTGCCGTAGTTTGCGAAAATCATGCTTCCAGGTGCTGCGGCAGCCTTCTGCGAGGCCTGGATGGTGTAACCGCAGCGGGAATTTTCCGGTACGCAGATGGGACCTTCCCCGGGCCATTTCCCGCTCCAGGCCGAAGAGCCCGGGCCTGCCCACATGTCCACCTCGTCCGGCAGCAGGGCCCCGGAACGGCCGGGGGCATCCCAAGTGGTGATGGCAGGCATGCCGGCCTGGGTGGCTAGGGCGGCATTGGAATTGGGGGTCAGTTCAAGGTAGCTGTTGAGCCCCACCGCCTGGTCCAGTCCGACGTCGTTCGCGTCGGTCAGGCTCTCATACCAAACTGCCACGGGAAAGTAGTCGGCTGTGGTGGGCAGCGCGTTGGCGAACTTGGCGTAATAGTCGCTGCCGCCGTCCACGGCCCGCACCGACACCCCCGCCGGGAGCCCGCCGGCTGCCGGCCGGCCCGGCGTGCCGGGATCCTCGGCAGGGGCGGGGGTGAAGGACACATCCACAAAATAGTTCGTGCTCTTGTAGCGTGAGCTGGGCATTTGCGTGCCATCGCCGTAGGCGTACACCCCGCCGTCGGCATGCAGTGTCAGGGGGCCGTTGCTTTTGCTTTTGGCCAGGCCATAATTTTCCGAGGAGTACCTGCCTGCCGGGGCAATGTAGGAAGCAATGTAGCTTTGGTCCTTGGCAATGGCCACCGGTTTGGGAAGTTCGACGCTTTGCCAACCTTCGGTGCCAGCCGCAGCGGCCGGCAGGGTGGCCGTGGCCAGGACCTGACCGTCGGTGGACCACAGCTTGACCACGTGGGGGCCGAGGTTGTCCACTGATTTGTAGAAGCGGACAGCCGAGACCGTCCCGTCCTCGCTGCTGGAGAAGGTGGTCCCCAACTCAACCTGCGCAGTGTCCGGGTCGATCAGGGTCTGGGGAACCTGGTCCTCCAGCACGGAAATCGATGCCGCCAAGGCCGGGAAGGCGGCGTTGGGTGCCGTCATCAACAGCGGCACCAACAGCGCCAGTGCGGCCGCTGCGGTGAAGCTGACGCGCAGGTGTCCGGCGCGGAAGCTGCTGCCGGTGCGCACAATCCTGCGTGCTGGGGCAAGGGTATGTCTCATGTGGGATAGTCCTGAAGCAGAGTTGGCTGAGACCCGGGCAGACGCCCCCCATCAGCAAATTCTAACATGCAGCCATCACATCGTTTCGGGGCCGAAGCCCCCGGGCCAGCTTAAGCGCGGCGGCTTTCGTCCCGGTCCCAGCCCCCCGCCCTCGCCAATGAGCTGCGTTTTTGGAGTTTGCCCAGCACGGCCAGGGATCCGTAGACGCCGGCGTCGAAGGCCGGGACAAGGCCGTTGACTGAACGGAGCAGATTGCGCAGTCCCGCACTGTCTCGCCGACCGGACTGCAGTTCATGTTTGCCCTGGTAGATCCGCCGCAGGGTGCGCAGGAGTTCAGGGGTGGAGGCGGGTGTGCGGACAATCACGGGAGCGGTGGCCAGAATGGCTTTTTCTTCGGCAGTGAAAAGCGAATCCACATAGGCGTCGTCGGCGGTGGCCGGGGGAAACACTGCGAACCTTTCGTGTCCGGCGGCACTGACCGCATACGCGCCGGCCCCCCACAAGTGCTCATGGTGGGATGGGATGCGGGCCCGTGCACGGTAGTAGGCCTTGACCAGGGGGCTGCACCCGGTGGTGTCGTAGGAAAACGCCGGCCGGGCCGAGAGCGAGCCGGGGGCCGCCAAGTGCTGGAAAACGGCTGCCAGCGCATCCGCCGTGGTTTCAATGTCAGCGTCCAGGTACAGCCGGGGCCAGCGGCTGCAGGCCGCGTCGGCGGCGTTCAGGGCCGCCGTCTTGGACGCCTGTGCCAGTTCCAGGACCTGCACTCCCGGGAAGGAAGCGGCAACCACGGCCGTGGCGTCGGTGCAGCCGTTGCAGGCCACGATCACTTCAATGGCGCCGGATGCAGCCAGGGCGCCCAAGGGGCGCAGCGTCCTGGCAATCACCGAGGCTTCATTGTGGGCGGGAATGATGACAGCGCCGCCGGGGAAGGGCGCTTGTGCCACGACGGGCACCGGTGCCGGCACCGCGTGTGGCAGCCCATCCCAGGGACGCAGGCCCACCAGCGCCCGGCAGGCCTCCCGCTCACCTTCTTTGTAGATGCGGGCCAGGGTGCCCAGGGTTGCGGCGGCCCTGATGCCTTCGGCGTAGACCCGTGAGTGGTGGGCCCTGGCATAGCGGACCCGGTTGATTGCCATGAGCGCCGTCAGTTCAGGGGAACTGCCGGAGCCGCCCCGGCTGTGGACCATGGTGGCGGCGGGCTCAAACCAAATGCTCCGTCCACTGGCCCGGACCCGGCGGAAGTAGTCGGTTTCCTCGGAATACAAAAAATACCGTTCGTCCCATTCCCCCACCCGGGCCACTGCCGCACCGGAAATCAGCAGCGCAGCGCCGGTGGCCCACTCAATGGCATGGGGGTAGTCGTAGCTTTCCGGGCAGTAGTCAATCTCGGAAAGCCATTCGGGCCGTCCGGAGACCTTGCTGCCCATGAAGGCGTCGCCGATGGCCCGCAGGGTGCTGGGTTCACGGCGCAGGGATGTGTAGATGGTGCCGTCGTCATCCAACAGCCTCGGGACCACAATGCCGGCACCGCTGCGGGCCATGCGCTCCCGCAGGGTGGCAATGGCACCCGGGAGGATGCGCAGATCCGGATTCAAGACCAACACATCGCAGTGCGGACCGGCATGGCGCAGGGCCGCGTTGATGCCGCCGGCATAGCCGCGGTTTCCGCCGCCGGGGACCAGGACGACGTCGGGATGGCGGGCCAGCAGTTCCACCGTCGCGTCGGTGGATCCATTGTCCGCAACCACCACCTTCAGGCTCTGCCCGGTGGTCTCCGTCCGCAGGCAGGCCAGCAGCGGCTCAATGTCGGCGGCGCTGTTGTAGGTGACCACCACGACAGTCACGTCGGCCATGGCCTCCCTGGGCAGGAAGCGTCCACCCACGGGCCCGGTGCTGGCGGAGGGCGCCGGAACCATCACCTCCTTCGGTGACTTGGAACCGGGCATCCCGGATCCACCGGCGGGATCCTTGAAACCGACCAGGGTGCTGATGCGCTTCATGCGCC
Source organism: Specibacter sp. NPDC057265 (assembly GCF_042668835.1). Lineage (NCBI taxonomy): Bacteria > Bacillati > Actinomycetota > Actinomycetes > Micrococcales > Micrococcaceae > Specibacter > Specibacter sp. NPDC057265. Next base: position 345,075 of record NZ_JBHUYE010000001.1, on the reverse strand, counting down.
AGTAAGCCTCCGGTCCCTGCACCAGGTAGCGGTTGGCCAGGCGGCGGGGTTCCAAGGCAAGCCGCCAGGCCCATTCCAGTCCGGCGCCGGACATCGCTTCGGGGGCGCGTTTTATGCGCCCGGCCAAGAAGTCAACCACGGCCCCAAACGCCAGCAGCACCGGCGCACCCGTCAGGGCGCCGTACTCGTTGATCCACAATTCCTGACGCGGCTTGCCCAAACCCACCACCAACAAGTCCGGGGGATTGAGGGCAATTTCCTGGGCCAGCTCGGTGGAGAAGGCGGGGGAGGCCAGTTCCGCGCGCTCCGGAGCCCACCAGCCCACCACCTGCAACCGGGGCCTGCCCTCTTTTAAGGTGCGCTGCAAAAGCTGTTGGGTCTGCAGGCTCCCGCCCAGAAAACCAACCGTGAGGCCCTGCGCCTCGGCTTGGTCCAGCAAGGGCACAATCAAGTCGCTGCCGGCCAAGCGGGGCCACTGGCGGCCGGTCATATGGGTGGCAGTGCTGCGCAGCGGAACCCCGTCCAGCAGGGTCAGCCAGTTGACGGAGCCAGCGGTTTCCAAGCTGTTCTCCCAGCGCCCGCCGGCACCAAAATGAAAGACGTGGTCAAGGTTCGCGGACGCCACGGCCAGCGGCTTTGGCTGCGGCCGCACGGCGGCATCAATGATTTCCGCGACGGCACCGTCAACGCCGCGCAAATCCACGCTGGTGCCACCGACTATGGCCCAGCTGCTGGGCTCCGGAGCGAAACGCCCCAGGGGGGGAAATTGGGCCGGAGGCAGTGCCTGGCCAAGGTCCATGACATCAGTGCCACTGACGCTGGCGGGACTTCTGACAAGGTTGATGCCGAACATTGCTACCCCTTAGGCTCCTCTTCAAGCCGGTGCTCCGGCCCCTGCATTGAGCGCTGTCCACATCCGGGCGCAGTGGCTCTACGGTGCACGTTATGCAGGCTGAAAGGGTGTGGATAGAGTGCCCCGCCACCTGAATCAGGAGCCACGTACTTGGCAGCCAGGCACGTGGTACCTGAATCAGGGGCCCGGCCCCACGGACGCCAGGTGCGCCCCGGCAGGGACTACCTAGGTGGCCGCGGCGGCCCTCCAAGTATGGTGGCGGGTACTTGTATTTCAGTGCGCGTAAAAATCAAGTGATCTCCACTCGTGTGCGCGGGGGTGCGGACGGCTCTAATGAAGGGAGGTTTTGCACGGTCTCGCGTAAGAAGGTCTCCAAGATGTCCGACTTTGACTCCATGCTGGGGAAAACAGCTGCCAAGGCTCCTGTCCGGTCATCACACCTTGATGCCGGTGGAGCCCCGGGCTTCACAGGTGCCTCCCGCATGCCCGCCAGGCTGCACAATTCACCGCTTCGCGGCATGGACCAGCGTGGCCTGCCCCAGGGCGCGCCGGAGGCGCAGCCACGGCGTTCAGCGGCGCCGCGGCGTGCCTTCATTGGCCGGGCTCCTGAAATTGCCGCCCTGTCAGCAGCCCTGACCCTGCCCCGTTGGCGCGGCGCCGTGGTGGTGGGGCCCGGCGGCATTGGCAAGACGGCGCTTATTCAGGACGTCGTGGGCCAACTGCCTGGTGCCACCCCCACACGTTATTTGCGCGGCACCACGCTGACGCAGGGCACCCCCTACGGGATCCTGGGCCTGTTGCTGGGACGGAGCTCAAGCCAAACACCCTCGCTGGTGCACGTGTTGCAGGCCGTGACGGCGCACCTGGCGGCGGCCCCCGCCACCGGGACCCCCGTGGTGGTGGTTGACAATGCCGAGTACGCGGACAGGTGGTCCGCCCTGGCCCTGTCCGAACTTGCCCGCACCGGGTCCATCCGGCTGATCCTGGCCTGCCGGCGCATCAATGACATGGCAGCGGAGTTTTCCCACCTTTGGCGCCGCGGGATTGTGCTGCGGGTGGATGTGCCCGCCCTGAGCCATGCCGATGCCCGGGCATTGATGAGCCAGGAACTCTCAGGTGCCTGCTCCCTGGCCGCAGCCACCCTGGCATGGCAGAAATCGGCCGGCAACCCGCTGCACTTAAAGTCGCTGCTGCGCCAGGCGGTGGACGACGGCGCCTTGCTGGAAGCCGACGGATCCTGGGTGTGGCGCGAAGGGCGCCTGCGTGCCACCGTGCCGCCGGGGCTGGGGCAGGTGACGCGCATGCTCAATGACGCCAGCGGCAATGTGGCGCTGCTGGAGCTGGTGGCCGCGGCCACAACCATCCCGGTGGCCACCCTGGCCAGCGTCCACCCCATTGCGGATATTGACCAGCTGCTGCGCTCGGGCGATCTGGGCTATGTGGGCAACGGGAAATCCTCACTTCAGCTGGCCCACCCGGTGTTGGCCAGTGTCCTGCCCCTGCAGATTTCCAAGGAGCGGAGCCGGGCCATGTTTGCTGCCGTCGAGGCCGTGGCTCCACTTGCGCAGCAGCACGGCAGTGCCCTGCAAAACCGTGTTTCGTGGGGTGTGGCCTGCGGCGCACTTGCCCCCGGAAGCGGGGTCCATGACATTTCCGCGGCTGCGGACGCCGCGGAACACGCGGCAACCGCAACAGCGGTGACCGGGCTGCAGGGACTGCTCCCCGAGCGCACCTCCTTCACCGCCGAACAAAGCCTTGAACTTGCCCGGGGGGCACAGTCACTGGCCCTGGCCGGGCGGCAGGACGAGGCCCTGGAATTGGCCTGCTCCCTGACCGCACGCATGGCCCTGGGCGGCTGTGCGGCCCCGCCGGCGCCGGCCGCGCCTTTGGCCGCGGCCCTGGTGGTGCCGCTGCTGCAGACCTTTACCCTCTGCGGGGAATGGGAGCTCCAGGACCTGCTGCTGGCGGCGTGCAGGGAACGGGGCGTGCGTGGTGATCTCAGGGACTGTGCAGTCTTGGAACTCACGCATGGTCTGGTGCAGGGCTTCCGCGGCAAATACGATCTGGCCGTTGCACTGCTGGAGCAGGCCCACGCCCAGCTCAGAAACGCCGGCATGCGCGACTGGGCGGACCTGGCCCAGCTGGCCAAATTCAGTGCCACGGTCCTGCTGGGGCACTCCGGCCTGGCCGGGGCATATGCACCAGGGGGCACCAAACCGGCCGGCGGCACTGCCGGCACGCCCTGGGAAGCCATGCCCCAGGCGGTGCAGACGCTCACCTTGCTGCGCGGGAGCCAGGACATCCCGGAGTTGCTGTTCACCTTGACCCAGTGCCTGTTCGCCGAGGCCACCCCACCGGCGGCAAGAACTCCCATCCTGGCCCTGGGCAGCGACGCCGACGCGCCGGCGCGTCGGCTGCTGCTGCTGGGGGTCCAGGTGGAGTCCCTGGACACCGAACGTTGTGAGGAACTGCTGATGTTGGCCGCCGCCCAGGAAGGCGCCCTGGCTGAACTGCTGGGCCTGTACGCCAAGGCCCTGTTGGCGCAGGACAGTTCCCTGCTGGTGCAGGCGGTGGACAACGCCTGCACCCTGGACTATCCGGGCCTGTCCACGAAGGCGGCAAGAATCGCCCTCAGCATTGCCCCGCCGGCCAGCGCCCGGGGCATCCGCCGGCAGCTCCAACGGCTGGTCAAGCTCCCCGAGGACCTTTTTGACCCCGCCAGCGTGGTGAACAGCCAGCTGACGGAGCGGGAACGGAGCGTGGGAATGATGGCGGCCAATGGTTTGAGCAACAAGGACATTGCCCTGGGCATGGGCATTTCCATCCGCACCGTGGAGGGCCACCTGTATCAAATCTATTCAAAACTCCATGTTTCCAACCGGGCCGAACTGATCCCCTTCCTCAAGGACGCCAAGGCATGAGCGGGTTCAATGAGTCCCAGCTGGATCAACTCCTCGAGGCCATGTACGAGCCGTCACTGGCCGGGATGCTGGTCACCGGCGGTGTGGGCATGGGCAAAACCACGCTGGGAACGGCTCTTGCCTCGGCGCTGGCCGCCGACTTTGAAGTGCTGTGGATGACCGGCAGGCGCCTGCTGGCACAAACGCCTTTGGCCATATTGGAAACGTTCTGCCCGCAGCTGTGCGCTGCCGGGGGTGAAAGCCCGGAGATGGGCATGAACGTGGTGCAGGCGTTGTATGAGTACCTGCTGTCCACCAGCGAGGCAGCCGGCAAATCCACGCTGTTGGTGGTTGATGATGCGCAGTGGATTGACGAGCAAAGCTGTGCCGCGCTGGAACAGCTCGCCGTCTCAGGCGAGGTGCGGATGCTGCTGCTGTGCCAGCCGGGGACCAGCAGCGTGGCCTGCAGCCCGCTGTTCACCGACGACACCATGATGGCCCAGCACACCCTGCACACCCTGTCCGGCCCGGAAGTGCTGGCCAGCTGCGAAAAACGCCTGGAAGGACAGGTGGTGCCCGGGGCGGCAGCGATCCTGGCGGAACTTTCCGGCGGGCACCCCTTGTTCCTGCAGGTGCTGCTGGATGCGGCAGTGGCCAGCCAGGCATTTGTGGCGCACCGCAACATTTGGACCCTGGCAACCGTGCCGTCAACCCCGGATCCGGTGGTTTGCGACGTTGCCCTGGATTTATTCAATGACTGCACCGGCCCCGAGCAGCTCATCCTGGAAACCGTGGCGCTGGCGGAACCAGTGTCCACCGGCGTGCTGCACCGGCTGGTTCCGGGCACGGACCATGGCAGCCTGATGGCGGCCGGCATTTTGCGGCGGACCGCTGAAGCCCTGGACAGCGTGGAATTCGTTTCACCGGTCTTCGGCCAAAGCCTGCGCCAAAGGATCCCCGTGGGGCACAGCGTGCAGATCAGAAAAAACGTCCTGCAGGCCCGTGCCACGCTGCCGCTGAACAGCGATGCGCTGATGCGCCATGCCGGCTGGGGCATTGACTGCGGCCAGCATGTGTCCGCACGGCAGTTGCTCCATGCTGCCAGGATCGCCAATCTGCGCAACAAGTCCCGTCTTGCCCTGCGGCTCGCGGCCACCGTCTCCGAACCCAACCGGATCTTTCAGGCCCGGGTGGAAAGCGTCATTGCCCACACCAAACTCCGCCACTTTGCCCATGCCTGGGCGCTGATTGACACTCTGCTGGGCCAGGTCCGGAACGTCTTTGAATGTGATGCCGTGGCCGCACTGACCGCCATGGTGGCAGTGAAGGAGGGCCAACCGGGGAAGAACCTGGAACGGCTCGCCAGGATGTGGCGGGAGGCCTACCGGGGCTTTGGCCTGCAGTCCTGCCCCGGGGCGGACATTGTGGACGCGCTGCTCACAGTCAGTTCCGGCTACCTGCTGCCGGCCAAAACCCAGGACAGGCTCAAGGACATTGCCGCAACGCAGCCCCACGCGGGCCTGCAGTTCGCCGCCACGGCACTTTTGGCCAATGCCGAAGCCATTGAAGGCAGGCACGCCGCGGCGCAGGCCCACTTCCTTCAGGCCCGCACGCTGCTGCAACAAAACCCCGGGCAATTGGACATGTTCCGCCAGGCGTTCTTTGCCCAGCACACGGTGTCCCTGGCATCCATTGGCGAGGCGCCCCAGCCCCCTGCACCGCGGAGGGAACCGTCCCGTGCCCGGGGCAGCGACCGCCGGGCCCTGGAACTCGGTGGCCTGGGCGAACTGGCCGCCGCCATGAAGGATCTGCGCTTGGGCAAGGTGAAGGCCGCCGTGGCCTCCTTTGACGTGGCGGTGGCAGCGTTGCGGGAGTCCGATCCGGGGGGCGTTTTGCCCTACGCCCTGGCAGCCTCCGCCTACGCCTGCCATTTGCTGGGCGAGCACGGGCGCGCGGAGGTGTTGGCGGAGGAGTTCACCGCCGGCACGGCGGCGGATTCCGCGCCCATCTGGCTGTTGTCCAAAGCCTACGTCGCCGCGGCCCACAGTCAGCAGGCAGGGGAGGCGGCCACTTTTGCCCGCCTCGACGAACTTTGCGCGCAGGCCCGCCGCCGCGGCACCCCGGCCATGGAATTGGCCATCCTGGATGTGCTTTTACGTGCCGGCGGCACCGGGCAGCTTCAACGCATGAGCGAGGTCGCCGCCCTCCTGGACGGGCCCGCGGCAGCCATGCAGCATGCAGTGGCCCAGGGACTTCTAGCGCACGACGCCGGTGCCCTGGCGGAGGCCGCCCGGATGCCCGCGGCCGCGCAGCACCGGCTGTTTGCCGCCGAAGCCCTGAGCCATGCGCTGCGCCTGCACCACAAGCGCGCCGATTCCAGCGGAAAAGCCGCTGTTCTCATCCAGTTCAGAAAAATGCAGTTTCCCTTTCAAGCCACCGGCAGCGCGGCAATAGTGGAACTTGCCGCCCTGGCTGAACTTACCGTCCGGGAAAAGGAAATTGCCACCCTGGTGCACAGGCGGCATTCAAACAAGGAAATAGCTGAACAGTTCACGCTTTCGCAACGAACAGTTGAAGGCCATTTGTACAAGATTTATGCCAAATTGGGTGTGGGCAGCCGTGAAGAACTCTATGGATTGTGGCTTCCCGAGTTATTGTCCCAGGCGGGCAAGTAGTTCCAGCGGGCCCCTAGGTACGCCCAACGGGGCCTCCACGTAGCAGCCCCCAGAACGAGTATTCGTTACTCGGGCGCCGGGCAAAGGGCCCCCATAGGCTAAATCTTGAGCACCAATCCTGGCCATCCGGTGGGAAATCACCACGGGAGGCAGGGCCGGTGCCAGCCGATGGAAGTTCTTTGGGGAAGGCCTGTTAATGCAGCAAAAAAACATATCAGCGGTCAAGGTCGGTGACTTGATGATGACGTTCGCACGTCGCTGGCCGGTAATACTGGTAACCACACTTATTTGCGCTGCCCTTGGTTTTGCCCTCGGTGCCACGGCACCAAAAATCTATACGGCAACAGCCACCCTCACGGTTTCCCCCATAACCACCAGCCCCTTTTCCAGCGCCGCGGTAAATCAACAAATCAATATCACCACTGAACGCGCCATTCTTTCCTCCGGTGAAGTTGCCGCCATTGCCGCCCAGGAACTCGGGGAGAAGGCATCCTCGGGATCCCTGCAGAGCAACACTGAAACCGCAGCCCCCTCGGGCTCGCAGATTCTGGAAGTCAGTGTCACCCTGCCCGACGCCGAGAAGGCCGCCCGGCAAGCGAATGCCCTGGCGAAGGCCTACCTGCAGTTCCGCTCCGAGGGGGCGGCGGAGGTTGCCGCCGGCTACATTGCCCAAATTGATGAACGGCTCAAGAACCTCAGCAATCAAGCCACTTTGACCGACAGCCAGCAGCAGCAGGTGCAGAATCTGCAACAGCAAAGAACCGAACTGACGCTGGCCTCGGCAAACCCGGGACGCCTCATCGGCTCGGCAACTGCACCGGCCCAACAGTCGTCCATGGGCCTGTTGGTGTTCATGGCCGCCGGGACCATGGGTGGCGTGCTGCTGGGACTGGCCCTGGCACTGGTGCGCGAACGCACAGACCCCAAGGTGCGCACCGCGGCACGGCTGGGCGCCCTGTTTGAAAACGAGCTGGTGCTGGTCAATGACAAGGATCAGGAGCCGGTGCGGTGGCTGGTGCGCACGGTCCGGCTCGGCGGTGCCCGGGATGCGGGGCACGGCACCATCTTTGTGGGTGTCATCACCCTGCCCGGCAGCGGCCCGGCGGGGCTGCACTCCTGGCTGGCGTCCTTGGCGCGGCGGCACAAACTGGACGTTTTGGCGGTGTCCGCGCAGCGGGTTTCCCCCACGGCGGTGGATTTGGGGTGGCCGGCACGTGCAGGCCACGGCCGCTGGGAAAACAGTGACATGGTCTTTGTCGAGGTGGGCAGCGGCATTGCCGGCACCCGCCTGGCCGACCTGGCCGACCGCATGGACCTGCTCATTGTCTCGGCCGGGAAGCGGACCCCGCTCCGGGCGTTGAGGCAGACACTGGCCCTGGTGCGCACCCTGCCTGCGGAGCGGATCATTCCGGTGCTGTATGCCCCCAGCGGCCGGCGGCGCAGCCACCGGCAGCACAAATGGACGGCCACGTCCGCGGATCAACCGCCGGCACAGCAGGGCGCTGCGGCCGTGCCGGTCCCCGCCGGGCGGGACCACAACGCCGCGGCACCGTCTGAAGCAGGCCATGTGCCGGCGGCAATTCCGCCTTTCCTCGCCCACGGCATCCCCACATCCATTGTGACCCGGACGGCAACAGCCGTCCCGACGATTCAACTAAACCCAAGGGAGCGCTGATTTTGAATGAAAATTGTCCTGGTATCTTCGGCCGGAGGCCATCTGGCGCAGCTGCTGCCGTTGGCACCGTGGTGGAGCAAGCACGAGCGCACCTGGGTGTCCTTTAAACTGCCCGAAGTTGAATCCGCCCTGGCCGGCGAAGACGTCGTTTGGGCACACTTTCCCACCACCCGGAACCTGTTCAACGCCTTCCGCAATTTCCTCCTGGCCTGGCCCACCCTGATACGCATACGCCCCGATCTGGTGGTCTCCGACGGCGCCGGGGTGAGCGTGCCGTTCTTTCTGGTGGCCAAGGTGCTGGGGATCCGGACCGTTTATCTTGAATGCTTTGACAGGATCAGCATGCCAACGCTCAGTGGACGCATCTGCTACCCCATGACGGACGTTTTCTGCGTGCAGTGGCCGCAACAGCTGCACAGCTATCCCGACGCCGTCAACGTGGGACCAGTACTGTGAACGCCCCCGGCCAGATGCCGAAGGTGGTGGTGTCGCTGGGTACCGACCACCACAGGTTCAACCGCCTGGTGGACTGGATTGACCAATGGATGGAGCAGCGGCAAACGCCCGTCGACTGCGTGGTGCAGCACGGATTCAGCCGGGCGCCCCGCTACGCCACGGCCGTGGAGCGGATGCCCCGGCACGAGTTGCTGGAACTGTACCGGCAGTCGGAAATTGTGGTGGTGCAGGGAGGCCCGGGATCCATTCTGGATGCCAGGGAGGTGGGCCGGGTTCCCATCGCCGTGCCACGGCGTCCCGAGTTGGACGAGGTGGTGGACGGGCATCAAATCATCTTCACGGACATCATGAGCAAACAGGGGGACGCGATCATGGCCGAGGACTATGCCGGGTTTGTGCTCAAACTTGAAGCGGCCATAGCCCAGCCGGCAACGGTGACCACCGCGCCCCGGGTGGCGCGGCCGGACATTGCCACCTACAAGCTGGAGGAAGCAATTTTTTCCGGCTTCCTGCAAAGCGACAAGGGCAGGACACGACGGCGTCTGAAGCAGCTGATTGGTGCCAAAGGCAACCCCTTGGCAGCCTCCGGCGGTCCCGGCCATGGCGGCAATCCATGACGGGCCGCTCAGAGCTGACGGCAGTAAAGCCGGCGCAGCCCAAGCGCAGGGGCGCCCATGTCCAGACCACCACCATCCTGTCCGTCCAGGGCGGGCTGGGCAACCAGCTCTTTGAGTGGGGCTTCGCCCACGCTTTGGCGGCCCGGGGCGCCCGGGTGGTCATTGACACCGTACGCTGCCGCGGCAACCGCCCCCTGGAACTTGGCGCGCTCCTGGACGGATATCCGAGGCTTTCGCGCCCGCTGGGACTGGCCGCCGTGCTGGCCCAGAAGCGGGGCCTGCTGGCAGGCAATTGGGCAGGCAGCGGAAGCATGCGGCTGGTGCAGGAACCGGGCTTTTCCTTTGACCAGGGCTTTACGGATGGTCTGCTGCGACCGGAGGGGGCCACCAATTATGTGCTGGGCTACTTCCAGTCGCCCAAATATTTTGCCGGCCAGGAACAGGAGGTCCGGACCAAGGTCTCCGGCCATCTTCACGGCATGCTGACCCAGCAGGGGAAGTCCTTCGCCGCCGCCCTGGCGGCGGATCCGCACAGTGCTGCGGTGCACGTGCGGCGCGGTGACTACCTGAGCAACCCGGTGGCTGCCGCCCATCACGGCAGCCTTCAGGGCAGCTACTACCAGTCCGCCCTCTCCACCCTGCGGGACCTGGGGAAGCACAATGTGCTGTGGTTCAGCGATGACACCGATTGGGTGGCTGCCGAACTGGCCCGGCCAGGGGATACGGTGGCCACCCCGGCGCTGACGGCGGAGCTGACCACGGGCGCCGGTGGGGAGATTGCCCTGATGGCGGCCTGCTCCAGCAGGGTCATTGCCAACAGCAGCTTCAGCTGGTGGGCCGGGTGGCTCGGTGGCGACTCCACCGCGGGGTCCCCGGTCATAGCGCCGGCGCAGTGGTTTTCCGGCTCCCCGGACCCCGCCGCGGACCTGGTCCCCGGGCACTGGATGCGGTTTTAGGGCTGCCGCCAACAGTTGCGGCCCTTCCCAAGACGCAGCCCCTCCCCATGCCACAGCGCGGTGGCGCGGGGAGGGGCTGCATTTTTTTCTGCCCGGCAACAGCCGACGGCGGCGCCCGGCCAGTCCGGGCCAGGCAGCCCCGGCGTGGGTGCCGTCAGCGCAGGGCCGCCAGTCCCCACGGGATCCGCCGGTGCCACACCACGGCGGTGTAGATGCCGGTCAGCGCGGCCAGGCCCAGGCCCACGCTCCACCAGGAGGGGCCAAAAATGGTTTGGACCAGCCACAGCCCCACCCCGTAGACCAGAGCCGCCAGCCCTGCCGGCATGGCGATGGCGCGGGGGGATACCCGGATCCGCAGGAAGTGGTGGACTTCCCAGGTGGCCAAGGCACAGTCAAGCAGCACCGCGGCGGCCCAGGAAAGGGCCGCCCCCCGCAGGCCCAGCCACGGAATCAACGTCAGGTTCCCCGTGAGGGCCACGGCCAGTGCCGCCAGCTTGTTGTACAGCTGCCAGCTGCTGCGGCCGGCCATAAGCAGCACGCTTTGGACGCCCCCGGCCGTCACCGCCAGGCACATGGCACAGGCAATGATGGCCAGGGCCGGGTAGCCGGCACTGAATTCGGCGCCGAAGAATGAGAGCAGGGTTGGTCCGCTGACCAGCAGCACCAGGTAGAAGGGCCAGGCCACCAGCACCAGGATCCTGGTGGACATCAGGTAGATCAGCTGGGCCCGGGCCAGATCCGCAGAGGCCATGGCGGCACCCAGCATGGGCCCCACCACAATGCGGGCACTGTGGTCGGCCATTTGCCCCAGCCGCACGCAGCGGTTCACCACCCCGTAAATACCCGCCGCAGCGGGACCCAGGAACAGGCCCACCAAAATGACGTCCAGCCACTCCAACACAATCTCCACCAGGGAACTGGCGCCGCGTCCGGCCGAGAAGGACCAGAAGGAACGCAGCTGCCCCAGGGCGCTGCGCGGGGACTTCACCGCAGAGGCACTCCGGTCCTGCCCGCCGCCTGCGCCAATGCCGCCGTCCTGGGCCAGATAGGCCCGGTAGCTGCGGTGCACCATCACCGCGGCCACCACCAGCACGCCGGCCACGGGCACCACCCACGCGGCGGCCAGGGCCAGGGTGCCCAGCCCCAGCACTGTCACTGCGGCAACGGCGGTGAAGCGCAGGCACGGCAGGAGCACATTCTGCAGCCCCGTGAAGCTGCCCACCCGCCCGAAGCCGCGCAGGCCGCCAAAGACCGTGCTGAGCAGGGAGCCCGGGACAATGAACACTGCCAGCAATTGGATCAGCTCCGTGGCCCGCGGGTCCTGGAACAGGCCGCCCAACGCAGCGGCGGAGCACCACACGGCCACCGCCACCACGGTGGCGGTGATGCCCACGGGCACCAACGCCACGGCGAAGCTCAGCCGCACCGCGTCCCGCTCGCCACGGGTCAGCTGCGCGGTCAGGGTCTTCACCAGCCCCGTCTCGGCCCCGAAGGTGCAGGCGGCGGTGGCAATGGCAAAGAACGCCAGGATCTGAAAAAAGACCCCGGCCCCTGCATCACCGGCGGAGTTGCTGACGAACAAGGTGGTGGCGAAAGCCACGCCGGCACCAAAAATCACTGTGCCAAAGGTGCCTATGCCGGTTTTGGTCACAGCCTTTCGATCGCCCTGCAGCACAATGGGCCGGCTCATGGGTGCAGCTGCCTTGGCGGGGGGAGCACGGCTGCCGGCGTCTGCGGAGGGCTCCCGTTCAGCGGTTCATCATGGTATTTGGCGCGCAGAAGCACCGCCATGGCCAGCGCCACCGTGGTCATCTGCATGATGTCCAGGCTGTAGTACGGGATGATTCCCACCGCCGTGATCAACACCCCGTGCAGCCACAGCCCTGCGGTGCCCGGCGCCTGCCAGGTGCGGATGATGCCGTTGCCCAGGAAGTAGAGGAACAGGCCCAGGCCCACCAGGCCATAGCTGAACATCAGCATCCAAATGTAGCCCTGGGTGCCCAGGGAAATTCCAATGGTGGCGTCCATGCGCGGCCCGCCGTGGCCCACCAGGGGCGACTGCAGCGTGGCCGCCCAGGTGGCGTCGTAAATGCGCAGCCGCCCGGAGGTGCTGTCGCTGTATTCCTGCCGGCCCAAAATCCGGGCCAGGGCCCCCGAGGCCGTCAGGGCCCCCACTGCGGCGGCCACGCCGAGGGCCAGACCGGCCACCTTCACCAGCTGCCCGCGGGCGGCAATGCGCAGCACCACGTAGCCGGTTCCCACGGCCACCCCCAGCAGCATGCCGCGGTTGCTGGTGGCCAGGGCCGGAATGAATGAGACCACCAGCAGCGCCAGCAGCGCGAGCTTGCTCCACCAGTGCCGGGCCACCGTCACCAGATACAGGGCGCAGGGGGTCAGCAGCGCAAACGCCACACCCCAACTATTGGCGTAGGGGAAGGGGGCGGCCGGGCGGTTGAAGGGCTCCGGTGCCCCCCAGGGCTGCTGGATTTCAGCCAGCGGAGGCATCACCAGGTCATACACCAGGGGGTTTTGGGTCAGCGCCCCCGGCAGCACCGCACCAATGGGGGTGCGCAGCCGGAACTCCGGCCACACCATGGCGGCCAGGCCCAGCAGCACCACCGTCACCCAGACCACGCCCACGGCGGCCATGAGGCGCCGGGCGCTGAGGCGTTCGCGGGCATTGACGTAGTACAGCATGAAAATTCCGACGGCGGCCAGGTTGCCCAGGCGTTGGGCGTAGCCCACGGCCGCGCCGCCATCGGGCAGGTTCACCGCGGCGGCCCCCACCCACAGCAGGAACGCAAACCAGGGCAGCAGTCCCGGAACCAGCGTGATCCGGCCGCGGATGAGCAGCAGGGCCAGCATCACCAGGGCCAGGGCGGCGGGGGCGAAGGGTGCGGCGCCCAGCGCCCACCACAGCGGGAAGCCGGCCAGCAGCACCATCATGGGCCAGGCCGGCAAAACGCCGGCGGCAGCCACGGTCCGCCCGGGGCCACCGGCCGCCAGCGGCGACGGCTGCGAAGGGGACGGCTGCGAAGGGTGCAGCTGCGCCGGCGGTGCGGCGCCGGCCGGGGCCCAGGGGTTTTTCACAGCCCCCGGCCCCTGCGGTTGACGGTGTCCAGCAAGCGCTGGGGGGAGACCAGGCCTGCGGCCACCGCGAGCGCGGCATAGGCGCGCAATTGTTGGGGATTGCGGCGCAGCGCCGAGTACGCCCAGTGCAGGGCGGCGCGGCGTTCACCGAGCGCGGCGTGGGAGAAGGCCACCTGGGAGGCAATCCGGGCCACCCCGTGCGGGGATTCCTCCAGTTCCGGGAATTTACGCAGAATGTAGGTCAGCCCCACGGCCATGCTGCGCCATTTGCCGGCGAAGAAGGAGGGCCTGTCCCACCGCACAGTCACCAGCGGGAACGGAACCGACCACACGTCGCCGAAGCGGGTGGCACGCAAAAGCAGGTCGTAGTCCTCGCCGTAGGAGCTCGGCAGGGCTTCATCAACCAGCCCCACCCGTCCCATGAAGTCCTCCCAGCGGAACAGCATGGTGGAGGGGTGGATGGCCGTGACCCGGGAGGAAAGGAAGTCCCGGAAGGAGGTCTGTGACGGCGGGCAGCGGTCGGTCTGCCCGGCGTCGGAGCGGACGGTGATGCCGCCGGAGATGGCAATGGCCTCCTTTTGGTGCCGTGACCAGAGGTCCAGCTGCAGGCTCAGCTTATTGGGATGCCACAGGTCATCGTCGTCGCAGAAGCCAATGATCTGCCCGGCAGCGGCCAGGATTCCGGTGTTCCGCCCGCCCGCCAGCCCCTTGGTGCGGGAGTTCTGCATCAGCCGCACATCACGGTTGGGCGGGATCTCAATGTCGCGGAGCTTGTCAATGTCAATCCCGTCAAAGACCACCAGCACCTCCACCGGCCCCGTATAGTCCTGGGCCAGGATGGATTTGACGGCGTCCCGGAGCATGTCCGGGCGTCCTATGGTGGCAATGACCACGCTGACCAAATCCAGCGCCGGGGTCTTCTCCAGCCCGGGGGTGTTGTGGGGGGAGTTCACGCCGCCACCGCCTGGGCGCCCTGCAGGCTGCGGAACTTGCGGGCAATGGACGCGGCGGCCGTCACCGTGTTTGCCGCCAGCATCACCACATAGAGCAGCAAAAACAACGGCGGGAAGCCCCACGCCACAAACAGCCAGCACAGGGTTCCGGAGTCGGTGTGGACCATCAGGAGGGAGCGGGCGGCACCGGAGGAGGGGACCGGTGCCGTGGGGGCAGGCACCGGCTGCGGTGCAGGGGCTGCATTGCGCAGCAGTTGTTCGGCCAGGATCTGGCTCATGAAATGGCAGGTGGCCACGGCGCAGTAGAGCAGCGGCAGCCACCACTGCCAGGCGCCGGCGCCGTAGAGGCCCACAAAGCCGGCCGCAACGCACAGGTGGATGGCGGGTGTCCGGGCGGCATCAATGACATGGTCCAGCCATTCCCCGGCCATGCTTCCGGTGCCCGTCACCCGGGCCACCTGGCCGTCGGCGGAGTCCAGCACGTAGCCGGCGGCCAGCAGGACCGCCACCAGCAGACCCGTCAGGGGTGAGACCGGCAGCAGCAGCAGCAGCGCCAGCGCCGCGAAGGAGAACACCGCACTGACTCCGGAGACGGCATTGGCGCTCCAGCCGCGGGCGGCGAAGAACGCCGCCACCCCGCGGGCCAGGCCGCGGTTGACCCACCGGGTGTACGCCGGCACGCCCACCCCTGATTTCTGTGCGAACTTCAAACCCGCCAGGATCTCCCCAAAGGACCCCCGGGTGCGGGGACCCGGGGCAGCGCTGTGCGCGGCCGTTTTTTGTTGCTGTGTCATGCCTTCTCCAAGTTGATTGTCAGCTGCCCGGGACCACTGTGCGGCCGGTTCACGGCTGCTCCTGCGCAACCACGGTGGTGGCGGTGAGGGCAAAGCTGGAATTGGCCGTGGACCGGAAGTTTGAATGCACCGAGGCGGCAATGCTGTTGCTGCCCTGCACAAAGGCCGACGCCGGCACCACCACCGAGATGGGGTTGCTGGCGGCGAAGCTGGTGCTCGGCGCGGCCGTGCCGTAGCTGTTCCAGGCAATGGTTCCGGCGGGCAGATTGGTGCGGGAGACCTCCACCCCATTGACGAAGAGCAGCAGGGAATCATCGGCCCGGGTGACAAGTTTGACCTCGTCAAAGGACGCCAGGTCATCGATGGTGAAGTTCAGCCGGTACTGGGCCGCCAACGGCTTGGTGCCCGCCGCCGTCAAGGTGGTGGCAATGGAGCCGTCCCCCCATCCCAGCGGGGCCGGGCCCGTGGCCCAGGATGAAGCATTGAAGGCCGTGGTGGTCCATGCCGGATCCGGGGCGGAGTTTTCAAATCTGTACTGCCAGCTGGCGGCCGCAGGCACCAGCACCACCGGCTTGACCGGCGGCGGCGGTGGCGGCGGCTGCGTCCCGGCCACCGCCAAAGCCGTCAGGGAGAAGCTGGAGTCGGGCGTGGTGCGGTGGTTGGAACTGACCTGGGCCGTGATGGTGTTGACCCCGTTGACCAGCACCGATCCGGGGACCGTGTAGCTGACGGAGGTGGCCGCTGCGGTGCGGGGGGCGGAGGTGGCGTAGCTGTTCCAGGCAATGGTCCCGGCCGGCATGTTGCTGCGGCCGGCCTCAACCCCGTTGACGTACACCACCACGCCGTCGTCGGCCTTGGTGGTCAGCTCCAGCGAAGCCACCGTTGCGGCATTGTCAATGGTGAAGCTTTTGCGGTACTGCACACCCAGCGGCTTGGTGCCTGCCACGGCCAGGGGGGTGGCAATGGCCGTTGATCCCCAGCCCAGGGGAGCGGGGCCGCTGGCCCAGGCGGAGGCGTCAAAGCCGTTGTCCTTCCAGGCCGCCGGCGGGGCGGTGTTTTCAAAGCGGTAGGACCAGGAGGCGTTCGCCTCGATCAACAGCGTGGGAGGATCCACCACCACGGGGGCAACGGCCACCGGGGTGCTGGCGGAGTAGTTCCCGGCAGCGTCCACAGCCCGCACAAAGTACCTGCTGCCGGCCACGGTGGGGGTGCTGAAGCTGGTGCCGGCCACGGTGCCAATGACACGGTCGTTGCGCAGCAGCTGATAGCCGGCAGGCCCGCCGCCTGCGGCGCCCCAGGAGAGGGTGTCCTCAATGCCGTTGGAGGTCACTGTGAGGTTTTGCGGGCTGCCCGGTGCCGCCGCATCCCGCGGGGCGAACCTGACAAAGCCGCCGGACCACTGGCTTGAGCCGGTCTGGGACACGGAGTTGGTGAAGTCCCCGCCAATCCACAGGTTGTTGTTTGAATCGGTGAAGGTGCCCCAGGCCCCATGCCCGGCGCGGGTGTCCAGGATGGGGTTGAAGGACTGTTCAATGATGCCGGTCTCGGCGTTCCAGGCCCCCACAAAGCCCAGTTTGTCAGCCACAGTCCAGGTGGAGCCCAGGTTGGGCCAGAAGCTGGCGCCGGTGTAGGTGAAGTCATTGCAGTGGCAGCCGGCGTAAATGGTGCCATTGCTGATTTGCGAGGTTTGGAAGTCGCCGTTGTATTTGCCAATGTTCGTGGCGGTCCTGGTGAAGCTGGTCTTGTTGTAGGCGAACAGGTCATGCTCGGAGCCGCCGTGCCAGATCTGGGAGGCGCCCTCACTGACGGTGAATTGGAAGTCGGCGTTGCCGCTGGAGATCATGGTCCAATCAGCTGTGACCTTCGCCGCGCCCGCGGCGGTGCCCAGTGCGGCGATCTTGTGGGTTGTGGCGCCGTTGCTGGTGGTGAAGTAGCCGGCAGCGTAGAGCCGGGTGCCGTCGGCGCTGGGCTCCACCTCCGAAACGGTGCCGTTGAAGGCCGGGTTCCAGGTGGCGTCAGGGGTGCCGTTGGCCACGGACACCCGGGCCGCTGACCGGGAATAGGTGGTGGTGTCAGGGCGGGTGCCGCCGCCAAGGTGCGTGAAGTTGCCGCCCAGGTAGAGCCAGTTCCCCTGCACCTTCAGGCTGCGCACCTGCAGCACCTCGGCGGTGAGGGCGTTGCGGACGTTCACGCTCACGGAGTTGTTGGTGGAGCCGTCGGCCGGGTTGAGCACCACCACGCCGGCGTGTGGTTGGCCGTTGGCCACTGTAAATTCGCCCCCTGCCACCACCAGGCCGTTGGGCAGGGTGGCCAGCGCCTTGACCTGGCCGTTGAAGGTGGGCCGGAAGTTCGCATCCCATGCACCGGTGGAAACGTTGAAGCCGGCCAGGAAGCGCTGCTCCACCTGCCCGGTGCCGGCCTTGTTCTGCTGCACGTAGCGGAAGTTGCCGCCGGCGTAGACGGTGGACCCCGATTGCGTGAAGGCCTGGACCTCGGTGTTCATTTCCCCCGAGCGGCCGTTGGCCAGCCCGGAAACGCCCCAGGTGGTGGGCAGCGAACCGGTCTGTGCCAGCGGTGTCTGGGCGTAGGCGGGCGTGCCGGCGTCGGCAATCGTTGCGGCGGGAAAATCCGCCTGCAGCAGCCGCGGGCGCAGGAACATCTGCGTGAACGGCTGGGGGCGGCCGGTGGCGGCGGCGGCGGACCACACATAACTGCCGGCATCGGAGGAACCACGCGCATTTGAGCCGAAGGAGAAGCCGATCTTCCAGCTCTGGGTGGTGGCCGTCTGCATGTACACGCGCCGCAGGTCCTGGTCACTGCCAAAGTCCCCGGTTTGTCCGCCGGAGGCGGCCACGCCGTCAAAGCTGACGGAGTTCACGGGGGTTTCTGCGCGGAACGTCCAGGTCCAGCGCGGCTGCTTGCTGTACTTGAAGCGCACGTTTTGCCAGCTGCTGCCGTCCGTGTTGGTGGCCCGGTTCAGCCGGACACCGTCGGCCAGGCTGTCGGGGCGGGCCCCGTTCAGCAGCCCATCCACCACTGTGGAGGGCAGCTGCCGTGGCACAAAGGCGGCGGTGCCGGTGACGTTCGCGCTGAGCTGGGCGGGCGTGCCGTAGCCTTCATAGTTTTCCTTCCACCCGTCCCGGCCCCGGCCAATGAGCACCCAGCCACCGCCGTCGGTGGTTTGGTCACAGTAGAACTGGGCGGGTGCTGGCAGCTTCGGAGTGCGCAGCCAATACACCCCCGACGGCGCCTCCGGGGCAAGCTGCTTGATTTCGAAGCAGGACGCCGCGGCGTAGGCCGCGCTGCTGCCGTCGTACACGGCCGGCCCGGCGGCCTGCGCCGACGGAGTGAAGGCGAAGAGCAGGGACAGCGGCAACGCGGCGGCGCTCAACAGCGTGCACAGGGTGCGTGGCAGTGCCGGGCGGGGTTGGCCAGTGCGTGGTTTCATGGGCTTGGTCCTTGAGGTTGGGTGGGTGTCAGCAGCTGGTGTCGCCGGGGAAGGTGTGCTCAACGACGAGCCACTTTCCGGAGACTTCCTGGACCACATAGGTGTTGAGGTTTTTGCGGGTGCCGGGCTTGCCGGCAGCCAGGACGGTGGCGCCGGTCTGGTCGGTGACGGCCACGGAGCTGGAGTCCAGGCAGACCGTCACCAGCACCGCCTCGGCGCCGTCCCGGGTCTCGGTGCTGGTGGAGGCAGCGCCAAAAACGTTTACGGTGCCGGAGAGCTGCCAGCCGTTGGAGGCAAACTCCTGCTGCTGGGCTTCGAGCTCGCCCAGGGCGGAGCCGTGGGCCACGGCTGCGAAGTCGACGGCGGCGGGGGCGGCGGTAATTTGGCCGGTCCCGGTGATGAAGGAGGCCACGGCGGTTTTGACCGGGGGCGTGACCGCCGCATTGTCAATGGCCGACGGCGGCACGGTGGCCCCGGGTGCGGCGGGCGCAGCGGATGTGGCGGGCGCAGCGGTGGTGGGTGCAGCGGATGTGGCGGCAGCGGGCGCCGGGGCGGCCGCGGTGGCGGATCCGGGGGCCGGAGCGGACGGGGTGGTGGGTGCCTCCGTTCCGGAGCCCTGGCCCATGGTGGCGAACACGAGGGCGCCGGCGGCCAGCACAATGACGGCCGGGGCAATGATGCGCGCGGACCGGGACCGTGGCGGTTGCTGGTTTGAAGAATGGGTTGGCGTCACCGATGTTCCTTACGCGGGCAAGTGCAATGGTCCACCGTGTTCGGGGGATTGCTCATACCGTAGGCTCGGGCCTGCTGCCGGGCAAGGAAAATCAGGGCTTTTGGGCCAGAACGGGCAGTGCCGCAGGGGAAGTGAAGTACGGCTGCGGATTCCGCCAAGTAGTGGCGTGCGCGGCTAGGTAGCGGCCGCCGAAAGGCTCAAGTATTGGCGCGCATTTGTGGGCCTGCCCTACCCGTGACCGGGGTGCGCGGCGTCCCTAGTGTTGATTGCGGCGCCAGGAACATGGCAGCGGCAAAAGCCGCCGGCACGCATGCGGGCCGGCGGCTTGCCCGGGACGGCAAAAGAATTAAACGAGGAGCATTACATGGTTCAGCGCATCGGTTATGCAGCAGGCGCCTACGATCTTTTCCACATCGGGCACCTGAACATTCTCAAGCACGCCAAAAGCCAGTGTGACTGGCTGATTGCCGGGGTGGTCTCGGATGAACTGTGCGAGGCAAGCAAGGGGCAGCGGCCGGTGGTGCCGCTGACGGAGCGGCTGTCCATTGTGCAGGCGGTGAAGTATGTGGACGAAGGCGTTGAAGAGGTGTTCCCGGACAAGCTGGACACCTGGGACCACCTGAGGTTCGACATTTTCTTCAAGGGCGACGATTGGCGCGGGACCGCCAAGGGCCGCGCCCTGGAGGACAGGTTCGCCAAGGTGGGGGTGGAGGTGGTGTACTTCCCGTACACCGTCCACACCTCCAGCACGCAGCTGCGGTTGGCGCTCGCGGCCATTAACGCAAACCAGGTGGGGGCGAACCGCTAAGGGTCCGCCCCCACCTGGGTGGGACGTGTGCGAAGGAAAAGGCTATTAACCCTTGTAGGCCCAGGCGCGCACGTAGTCGATCTGGAAGTCGGAGTACGACTTCGTGTCCTTGTAATCCGGACCGATCGGCTGGCCGTGGTACGGCGAACCAATCTGCAGGTTCAGGCGCATATTGAACTTGGTCTGGAAGTTGGCGCCCCAGAGCCAGGGGTACTGTGCCTTGGTGGCGGTGATGACCTGCTTGTCATCAAAGTAGCCCTTGAGTTCGGTGGGGGTGTATTCAATGGCCCAGGTGTGGAAGCCCTGTGAGGAGTTGACCTTGGTGCCGGCCTGGGTTTCCCAGTTCCAGCCCTTGCGCTGTCCGCCACCGTTGGTGGATTCGTGGACGGTGAAGGAGGAGGTGCCCACCTTGGTGGGGTTGTCGAAGGGATCGCCCCAGGCCTCCATGATGTCAATTTCACCCACACCGGAGTTGCGCAGCCAGAAGGCGGGCCAGATGCCGCGTGAGTCCCCGGGGGTGGTGGGGATCTTGGCGCGGACTTCCCAGCGGCCGTACTGCTGCTCAAACTTGCCAATGGAATCAATGTAGCCACTGGTGAAGTCGCGGCCGTTGGCCTTTTCCTTCTTGCCCTCAATGTGGAGCAGGCCGTCGCTGACCTTGACGTTGGCGGCCTTGATCCGGGCGCTGTCGTAGGAGAGCGAGTCGTTGTCGCGCACATTCCACTGGGTCAGAGGGGAATTGAACTCGTCACGGAACACCGGCTCGCCCCAGCCCTGGCGGAAACCGGCAGGGGTGGGAGCAGGCACAGCAGGCTTCACAGGTGCCGGAACCACTGGCTTCACAGGTGCCGGAGCGACAGGCTTGACCGGCGTGGGCAGGGGAACGGGCTTGACGGTGGCTGCGGGGGCAACCTTCAAGGAGGACAACTTCAAGTCGTCGTAGCGCAGGGTCGAGGCCTGGCTGCCACCGGAGAGGTAGCCGCTGACGGCGACGTTGCCGGCGGTGGAGATCTTGGCGGCTGTCTTGTCATCGAAGCTGAGCGCGGCCGCTGCGGGTTCGGTGGTGCCGGTGGGCCACACCTTGGCCTGCAGGTTCACGGCGCTGGTGCCGGTGGCACGCAGTTCCACGTTGACCTTCTGGCCGGACTTGATGGTCAACGGCAGTGCCGTCTTCTTCAAGACCGTGATCTTTCCCTTGTTGGAGCGGGAAATTTCCAGGTAGCTCTTGCCCTGCGGGGTGACCTGCAAGGTGGTGCGGTAGAAGCCGGTGCCGCTGTGGCGCAGGTGCAGTGAGGAGTAAACGCCGCTGCCCGAGGTGGGCAGCTTGTCAACGGAGACCTGGTAGGAAGCCTCGGCGTCGGTGGACTTCACCACGGCTTCGGTGGTCACCGACTTGCCGGGACGGTCCAGGCTCAACTTGGCGGTGCCCCCCGACACGGCCAAGGCTGAAGTGGCACCGGAGTACTTGACAGTGTTGCTGGCTGTTCCCCAGCTGTTGGACACGGTCCGGGACATGGAGTCGTTCAGCAGGGACGACTGCGTGACATAGCTGGTTTCGGCAGCATTGGCACCAATGGCAGGAACCAGCGAGGCAAGGATTGCCGCGGACAAAACACCGGCCGTCATTCTTGCCGGCCTTTTCTTGGTGCGCGCTGAGGGCGCGGTGATGGACTTGGTAGTCATAAAGTAAGTGAGACTCTCTTGGTTGAGGACGCTTGAGAAGCGACTTTTTCATAAGGCTGTGCCCTGGGAACCCTCTGAGACCTCCACAAGTATGTCCCAGTCCATCTTTGGTAACAAATCGGTATCGGTCACAATGGCGGAGTCCATGACTTTTTGGCGTTTGCATCGATGTGACCTTTGTACTACCGCACGTAGAGCGGTACGGGCCGGTAACCCCATTGCGTCCAAACGGCAGTGCGGGCCAAAACATGATGGTGAATTCCATCACTTAAGCCAGTAGCGAAGAGTGCAGGCAGGTAATTTAGCGGCGCAGCGGCAGCGGGGCGGCGGCACGGACGGGTAGGAATCACTCGTGCATCCAGCCGGCGGCTGGACTTGACTGGGGAGCAGTCAGTTACTTCAGCAGGGGGCCCAAAACATGTCAGCAGCATGGCCGCGCCGGATGGCAGGATCCAGACTTGTCAACCCCCGGCATGGAAATTCAAGGTGCTGGCCCCCACCACAGTCCGGCGGCAACGGCCGGGCTCCACAAGCGGAGTCGGCGGCGGATAAGCCTTCTGAGACCAAGGCTTCCCCCAGCCGCCGTCGGCTCCTTGTTTTGCCCCAGTGGTCCGGCACGGGCACGCCGTCCAGGTGGTACGCGGTGGCATCCGCCAGCTGTGTGGCATGAACCATGAGTGAGCTCATTGAAGGCCCCGCGCTGCTGCAGCGCGAGGCGGAGAACCACTTCAGCCTTGCCGCCACCGCCGTGGTTCCGGGAATCGGCACCGGGGCGGGATACGCAAAGAAAACTTCGCCCGTGGCGGCCCCCAGGGCGCGGCGCCGCGCCCAGGGTGCACCGGCCGGCAGCCGGCGCGCGTGGAGCGCGGCCTACGCCTGGCGGCTGCGCCTGAGCGACGCCGCAGTCTGCGCCGGCGTGCTCGCGGTGGCCTTTGCCTCCAGTCAGAGTGCGCAGCCGGTCCTGGACGGGCTGCCGGCACACTGGCTGCTGTGGCTGTGCCTGCTGGGCCTGGTGCTGTGGAATTTGGATTTGGAATACGGCCGCTCCCGCGAGCACAAGGGCTTTGGCGCCGGCGTGGGGGAGTACCGCACAGTGGTGCAGTCAACGCTGCGGGCCTTCGGCATCCTCGCCATGGTGATGGTGGTCCTGGGGGTGCAGGTGCCCAGGCTTTTCTTTGCCGTGGCACTGCCGGCCGGGCTGGTGCTGCTGTTGCTGAACAGGCACGTCTGGCGCAGCTGGCTGGGGCGGCGGCGCCGTGCCGGGCAGTACCTTTCCCCGGCGCTGGTGGTGGGCAGCGCCGCGGAGGTCCACCACGTGGTGCAGCAATTGGAGCGCAGCTCCAGTACCGGGTATAAGGTCTCCGGCATGGCGCTGACGCATGAGGTGGAAGGTCCTGGCCGCTGGCAGCACCTTCCAGTGCTCAGCACCATTGCAGACATTGACACCCTGGTGGCAGCGGCCGGGGCGCAGGCGGTGGTGGTGGCGGGAAAACTTCCCGGCGGACCCGCAGCCATTCAGGAACTGGGTTGGCGGCTGGGGGATCTGGACACGGAACTGGTGGTGGCCTCAAGCCTGGCCAATGTGGCCGGGCCGCGGCTGCACTTCCGCCCCGCGGACGGACTGCCGCTGATGCATGTGGAGTTGCCCCGCTACTCAGGCATCAAGCATGTGGTGAAACGCGCCGTGGACGTGGTGCTGGCCGCGGTTGGGCTGGTGCTGATCATGCCCTTGCTGCTGCTTTTGGCCGGGATTGTCAAGGCTGACAGCCCGGGCCCGGCCCTGTTCAGCCAGCACCGGGTGGGCAAAAACGGCGGCACCTTCCGGCTGTGGAAGTTCCGCTCCATGGTGGCCGATGCCCCGGCGCTGCAGGCGGCACTGCGCGGGCACAATGAAGGCTCCGGGGTGCTGTTTAAAATGGCCGACGATCCACGCATCACCCGCTGCGGGAAGTGGATGCGCAAATACTCCCTGGATGAGCTGCCGCAGCTGTGGAACGTTTTGGCCGGGCACATGAGCCTGGTGGGTCCCCGGCCGCCGCTGGCCGAGGAGGTGGCCCAGTACGAATCCCCCGTGCAGCGCCGGCTGCTGATCAAGCCGGGCATCACCGGGCTGTGGCAGACCAGCGGCCGGTCCGATCTGCCCTGGGAGGAGGCCGTCAGGCTGGACCTGTACTACGTGGAGAACTGGTCCTTGACCGGGGACCTGATCATTTTGTGGCGCACCGTGCGGACAGTGCTTGAACCGGCCGGAGCCTACTGATGCCGGGCCTGCCAGTTGTGAGCCGGCGGCAGCTGCTGCTCGGTGTTGGAGCGGTGGCGGCGGCCGCCGTGGCTGGCTGCGCCGGGGTGGAACCACAGCCCAGGCAACACGTGCATACGGTGGCGAGCTTGCTGGCGGCGTCCCCGTTCTACATTGCGCACAGGGGATCCGGGGACAACTGGACCGAACACACCATGCAGGCCTACCAGGAGTCCGTTGCCCACGGCATGGCGGCCATTGAGGTCTCCGTCAACGCCACCAGCGACGGGGTCTTTGTGTGCCATCACGACACCAACCTGCGCCGCTCGGCCGGGGATGAACGTAAAATCTCCGAGCTGAGCTTCAGTGAGCTTTCAACCATTGCCGTGGATGCCCGCAAGTGGCTGGGCCCGGCCGCCGCGCCGCAGGCCATCCCACAGCTGCGGGACGTCCTGGATGCCATGGCGGGCACACATGTCATTTTCCTGGAGGACAAACAAGGGACCAACACCACGGCGCTGCTGGATCTGATGGACCAGTACCCTGATTCCACCAACCACCTCATTTGGAAGCAAAGCTCCAAGGGAGCCCACACGGCCCAGGTCAAGAGCCGCGGGTACCGGGTGTGGGGCTATTTTGACGCCGACCAGCGCGCAACCTTCGCGGACGTGGTGCCCGCACTGGACCTGGCCGGGCTGTCAGTTGACGCGGACGACGACGCCTACCGCGAGTTGGTGGCCATGGGCAAACCCGTCATTGCCTGGGAAGTGCACACCCGTTCCCAACGGGACCGGCTGGCCGCCCTGGGGGTCCAGGGCATGATGTGCTCCAACATCCTTTATGTCCGCGAAGAACGCCCGGGCGCTACCAGCGATGCCTTCGGCACCGGACTGCGGGCGGCAGGGGATTTGCCCTGGGCCCTGGACAAGGGCTGGGGTGTGCAGCCGGCTCTAGATCCCGGCGCCGGGACCATCTCCCTGGGCATGGACAGCCACGCCAGCTATGTGATGGGATCGCTGAGCCCCTGGAGCGCCGAATCCGCCATCCTCACCGTGGAACTGTGCTGGCCGGTGTGGCCGCCGGAGCTGGGCGAGACCGCGGGGCTGGCCTTTGGCCAAGCCAGCGATGAGCCGTATTTAATCCACCAGCCGGCTGCCGTGGCCGGATACCACCTGCTGCTGCACCCGGATGGGGAACTGGTGCTCCACTCCCGCCGGGCTGGCCAGGGGGAGGGCACCAGGCTCGCCTCCGTGGCCACCCGGGCCGTCGAATCCGGGGAGTGGGTGTCACTGACAGTGCGCCTTGATGCAGCCGGGGTGGAAGTGAGCCGCAGCGGCGAAGCGGAATGGAAGCTCCGGGTGGAGGATGCCGGGCACCGCGGCGGATACTTGAGCCTGTGCAAAAACTATCCGGCCGCAAAGCCGGTGGCGTTCCGGAGCGTTTCCATTAGTTGAGGCAATACTGCCCCCACCGCCGCAGGAGTAAGCCCATCCTCAGCTGCCGGAACACCCGATTAGTGCCACAATTAGGTGATAAGAGCGTGCCGTAATCACCGGTGCGCTTGCCGGCCGTGAAATGGCCAGCCGAGCTAGCCAAGGAGCACATCTGGTGACTGACACCGCTGAGCACAACCCGCACTCCCACGAGGGACAGCTGACGGATACCGAAGTGCTGCGTATCCGCAATGACTTTCCCATCCTGGAACAGACCATCAACGGCCACCCCCTGGTGTACTTGGATTCCGGAGCCACCTCCCAAAAGCCCACCAGTGTCATGGAGGCCGAGCAGGAATTCTACGAACAACGCAACTCCGCCGTGCACCGCGGTGCGCACTCCCTGGCAGTGGAGGCCACGGACGTTTTCGAAGACGCCCGTGCCACCGTGGCGGCGTTCATTGGCGCGGCCGAAAACGAGCTCATTTGGATTGCCAATGCCACTGCCGGGTTGAACCTGCTGGCCTATTCCTTTGCCAATGCCAGCGTGGGTGAGGTCCCGGCGGAGGCCCAGCGCTTCGCCGTGGGGCCTGGAGATGAAATCCTGGTCACCGAGATGGAGCATCACGCCAACTTGATCCCGTGGCAGGAACTGTGCCGCCGCACCGGCGCCACCTTGCGCTTCATCCCCGTCCACGACGACGGCACCCTGGACATGGACGCCGCCGCGAAGCTCATCACCGCACGCACCAAGGTCCTGTCCTTTAGCCATATTTCCAATGTCACAGGCGTCATCAACCCCGTGGTGGAGCTTGCAACCCTGGCGCACGAGGTGGGGGCACTGGTGGTTTTGGATGCCTGCCAATCGGCCCCGCACCTGGCGCTGGATGTCAAAGCCCTCAATGTGGACTTTGCCGTGTTCTCCGGCCACAAGATGCTCGGACCCACAGGCATTGGCGGGCTCTATGGACGCGCCGAGCTGCTGGACGCCATGCCGCCGTTTTTGACCGGTGGCTCCATGATCACCACCGTCACCATGGACGGCGCGGGATACCTGCCCTCACCGCAGCGCTTTGAGGCAGGCACCCAACCCATCTCCCAGGCCGCCGCGTTGGCAGCCGCAGTGAACTATTTGAGCGAAACGGGCATGGACCGCATCCACGAATGGGAGGCCGGGCTGGGCCAGCGCATGGTCAGCGGACTGGAAAAGATTAAGGGCGTTCGGGTCCTGGGCCCTGCTGCGGGCATTCCCCGGGCAGGACTGGCAGCCTTTGAGGTGGCGGGCGTACACGCCCATGACGTGGGCCAGTACCTTGACGCGGCCGGCATTGCCGTGCGGGTGGGCCACCACTGCGCCCAACCGCTGCACCGCCGCCTGGGTTTGAACTCCTCCACCCGCGCCAGCGCGTACCTGTACAACACCACCGCGGAAGTGGATGCGTTCCTGGCGGCAGTTGCCGGCGTGCGCGGCTACTTTGGCGCCGAAGGAGCCTAGACCATGAATCAATTGGACTCGCTGTACCAGCAAATCATTTTGGAGGAATCCAAGACACGCCGCGGGGCGGACCTGACACCAGAGCAGGCGTTGGACACGCACTTGCCAGCCACCATGGGCCAGTGCCACCAGCTGAACCCTGTGTGCGGGGATGAAATCACGCTGCGCATTGAGACCAGCGGGAGCACCGTCTCCGGCATCCACTGGGCGGGGGATGGGTGCTCCATTTCCATGGCTTCGGCCTCCATCCTCAGCGACATGGTGGTGGGGGTGGACCGAAATGAGGTCCAATCCCTTATTGACCGCTTCCGTGAGGTGATGCGTTCCCGTGGGAAGCTGGCGGCCGATGAGGAAGTTCTGGGGGACGCTGCCGCGCTCTCCGGGGTTTCCAAGTTTCCGGCCCGGGTCAAATGCGCCATGCTCGCGTGGGTTGCTGCCGAGGATGCATTAAATCAAACCCGCTAAGAACCAAGAAAGCCCGGAACCATTGGTTCCGGGCTTTCTTCACATTTCCGGCCGAGGCCGGTGTTTAGTGGTGTTATGCGTTCTGTGAGTTGCGGCGGCGTGAAACCACCACGGTGCCCACACCGGCAGCAAGTGCGCCGGCGCCAACTGCGGACCAGACCAGAACACCCAGGTCAAGACCGGTGTTGGCCAGGCCGCCATCGGTGCCGCTGCCGGCAACGTCGGTGCCCACAACGGCGCTTCCGTCAGCGTTGACAACCTTCACTACCTGGGTGACAGTCACTTTGGATTCGCGACCTGTGGCAGTCAAGGTGTAAGTGCCTGTTGCGTTCAAAGTCACCGGCACGGAGAAGGAGCCGTCAGCTGCTGCTTCGGTGGTGAAGCTCAACGGAGCCACAGCCTTGATGATCATCGGCTTGGACATGGATACGCCGCCGCCCAATGACCCAATGGCGCCACCGGCAACGACGGAAGTCTGCTCTACGGTTACGTCAATGATTTCACCGGGAAGAAAACCGGTGCCGGAGAAGATTACGGCTTCGCCCGGGGTCACAGTGCCGTCAGACACGGTCACGCTGGGCTGTGTTGCGGGGTACTCGGGAGCAGCCTGAGCTGCCACGGTACCAACGGAAATGGTCAAGACGCCTGCCAGGGCAAGGCTTGCGAGTGTTTTTTTCATAGAGGTTCCCCCGTTTAGAGTTCTTGCGAATTGACTGGCTGCCCCCGATGAGCTTTTAAGTCCTTTTGAGACTATCAGCCGTATGTGGATCTACCAACATATCGGGGGGCAGAAATGCAAATTTAACTTTTGTGTTAATAACCCGCCACATAATGGACATGTGCGGTTTATGCAGCTAGTTGGCTGGGGTACCACAGTTCGCGGCCAGCTCGGCCGGCAAAACCACCTCAGTGGTTTTTTGGACCGTGGGTGTGACGTCCAAATGGGGCGTTCCGGTCTGGACCACCTTGGCAAAGTCGACCTCCACAGTGACTGTTTGTCCCGGAGTCAGCTCCACCCGTGTGAGGCCCACCGGGCGTTCAGCATGCGTGTAGGAACTGATGGGAATTTCAGTCCCATCAAGTCGTGCTGCTTGGGTGCGTGCCTGGGAGGGACCGTAAACAACAACGTTGGTTGCTACATTGCCTGGGGTGACTCCGAACGCCCCACCACCGGTGACGTACTTTGGCAAGGAGGTGGCAGCATCTGCCGGAGCAGTATTCTTCAGTGTTATGCGAGCTGTGTACTGCCCGTACCCGCCTTGGGTGCAGTGCTGTACCAGCTGCACTGTTCGCTTGACGTAATAATCCATCTTGGCGCCGGTGCCGTCATTG
This sequence comes from Specibacter sp. NPDC057265, assembly GCF_042668835.1. Lineage (NCBI taxonomy): Bacteria > Bacillati > Actinomycetota > Actinomycetes > Micrococcales > Micrococcaceae > Specibacter > Specibacter sp. NPDC057265. The sequence goes on along the minus strand of NZ_JBHUYE010000001.1, from coordinate 316,470 downwards.
AAGTACACACCAAATGCAGCCGCGGGAACACTGGGACCGGAAATGGCCCCGCCAATCTTTTGTGTATTCAAGAGTTTTTGTTCATTCTGGTGGGCAGACCAAACCTTAATCCTGTTATCCGCAACCGCTTCGCCCAAAGCCGTCACCAGCTTTTCCCCGGACGTATTGCCGGAGGAAACCTCCGTAAAGATCTTCTCGGCCACCTTCGCAAAGTAGGCATCCTGCAATGCCGGATCCTCAATATTGGCGTAAACGCCAGAGAGCAGGGCCTGGACCAAATTGTTCTTATCCAATTTGGTGGGCAAGGTGCCAATGTCCACGCCCTCAGGAATGGCATCGGCAACATCAACGGCTCCTGTGGCACCCAAGACGATGGCAAGTGCTGAGGGGTCTATGGTGATGACCCCGTCTATGGCATCACCAGGGTGCCGCTGCTGCCACATGGTTTGCGCGGTTAAAGCTGCTGTGGGAAAGTCCGGGGTCATGGTGACGTTCTGCATATAGCTGCCCAGCCGGTTGGTGTAAATGGCCTCCTGCGCCGAATCCACCTTCAAGGCCGGCACAAAAGCTCCCAGCTCCGATGCGGAAGCCTGGGCGGTGAGCTCAATCTTGCCCTCTTTGGCAGTGAGGACTGTCAGGGCACCTGGAATGCCACCCATGGCACGGGCTTCGGCACTGTTTTGAATAAGGAGCAGATAATTCCGTGGCGTCTCACTTCCCATCATTGCCGGCAGCAACTGGACGGTGTTGGAGGCTACATTGAGCGTTCCCCGCAGCTCATCGAGTTGTTTTTGGGCTGCAGACAACGGCTCCGCAATTTGTGGCACCAGCTTGCTCTGATCAATGTCCGCAAGCCGCTTGTGAGAGAGCTCAACTGTATTTGCAGCGGCCACCACGCTGGGAGCTGCTGAACTGATGGTCTCCAACCCCACGGCACCCTCGGTGGGCGTGAGTGACTTCCAATCCAGAGAATCAAAGGCTCCAAGGAGTGGCTTGGCCGCCAGCTGGACCACATCGTCAGCTGTCACTGTCACGGTGGTTGCGGCAGCAAAGTTTGGTCCCAACCACGGGATTGCATTGGCAACGGTCCAAATGGGCCCTGTGCCTGCTGCTTTGGCGGCTTGGGTATGTTGTGAAAGTGCGTCGACTGTTGCCGCCGCGCCTGCCTTGTCATTGGACGAAAGCTGCTTTCTTAGCTGCGGCAACATCTCAGTGGTGGCTTGAAGATTGTCCCTGATAATTACCGCTTGCACGCCCAGCCACGCTGCTGCACCACCTAAGACCAGCACCAAGACACCGACGGTGATCCCCGCCCAAAAGAGTCCGCGCCTGCGCTTTCGGAACGGTTGCTGCGATCGACGTCTGCGCATGTTCGGGGACGTTGCTGGGATGTGGCTCCCGTCTGCATTGTCATTCATGGAGTCAGGGCCGCCCTATTCCGCGAATGGACCAACCGGCGGCGCGCCATTTTTGAAGGTCCAGGACATTGCGTCCGTCAAGAATCCGCATTTGCTTGACCAGCGTGCCGGTTTCGAAGGGATCCAGATCCCGGTACTCCTTCCATTCCGTCAGCAGAAGCACGGCATCAGCATTGTTAAGCGCCTCTGCAGTGTTGGCAACGTAGTTCAGTTCCGGGAACCGTCGGGCAGCATTGCCCAAGGACTGCGGATCACTGACCGTGACCACCGCGCCTTGCAATTGCAGTTGGGCGGCAATGCTGAGTGCGGGGGAGTCCCGGACGTCGTCGCTGTCGGGCTTGAATGCCGCTCCCAGGACCGTGATGCGTTGTCCCATCAGGGTGCCACCGCACAAGTCACGGGCCAGTTCAACTGTCCGTGATCGGCGCCGCATGTTGATGGCATCCACCTCGCGCAGGAACGTCAAAGCCTGGTCCGCGCCCAGCTCACCGGCACGGGCCATGAACGCACGGATGTCTTTGGGCAGACAACCTCCGCCAAAACCGATGCCGGCGTTGAGGAATTTCCTGCCAATGCGGTCATCCAGACCAATGGCGTCGGCCAGGACAGTTACGTCAGCACCGGTGGCTTCACAGACCTCCGCCATGGCATTAATAAAGGAAATTTTAGTGGCCAGGAATGAATTGGCTGCGGCTTTGACCAACTCGGCCGTGGCGTAGTCAGCCACCAGGCGCTGCGTTCCCATTCCCAAAGGAGTTGCATAAACCTCATCCAGGACGGCTACCGCGGCGTGGTCCTCGGATCCACCCGGCACGCCGTAAACAAAGCGGTCCGGGGTAAGAGTGTCCTTGACGGCATGTCCTTCACGCAGAAACTCAGGGTTCCATGCCAAGTGGGCGCCGGGTTCATGGGCCTGCACCATCTCGGCCAACCGGGCCGCTGTCCCCACGGGAACCGTGGACTTCCCCACCACAAGATCCCCCGAATGCAGGTAGGGGAGCAGGGCCTGGGTTGCCGCGTCCACATACGTCATGTCCGCGGCATTTTCTCCCTTTTTTTGGGGGGTACCCACGCAGATGAAGTGAACATCGCTGCCGTGGGCCCGGGACATGTCTGATGTGAACGTCAACCTGCCGGTTTCCTGCACTTCCAGCAGCAGGTTCTCCAGGCCGGGCTCGAAGAACGGAGCATGGCCGGCGGCCAAGTCAGCAATCTTGTTCTCATCGACGTCAATTCCCACCACATCATGGCCCAGCTTGGCCATGCAAGCGGCGTGTACCGCACCAAGGTAGCCGCAACCAATTACAGATATTCGCATTGCATGACCTTTCAGAGTCAAAGTTTGGAGAGAAGGGCTCCCGAGGAAAATACGTTACCCGTGAATTTATACGGCGCCTGAACTCGAAACGACGGCTTTGGCAGTTTTCAAGAGAATTGCTATGTCCGTTGTCAAAGACCAGTTCTCCACATAGTACAAATCGAGACGAATACTCTCATCCCAACTTAAATTGGAGCGACCACTGACCTGCCATAGACCGCTCATTCCGGGCTGCACGTAGAGGCGACGCTTAGCGTCTTCATCGTAGAGAGCCACCTCACCATCGCGTTGCGGACGTGGGCCGACCAGGCTCATGCTACCTAATAGAACATTGAACAATTGAGGGAGCTCGTCCAGGGAGTATCTTCGAAGTATCCTTCCGACGGGAGTGATGCGGGGGTCGTTTTCCACCTTGAATAAGGGTTTGTCAGCGGTGCCTTGCGCCTCGAGAAGCCGGACCAATTGAAGATCGGCGTCCGGGACCATCGAACGAAATTTAATCATCTTGAACACTGCGCCACGGACCCCAACCCGCTCCTGAGTATAAAAAATCGGCCCTGGGCTTGACACCTTAGTAAGTACAGCGAGTATGACAAACAGTGGGGATAAGAGGACGATCAGCAATCCAGCACCTACGAGATCGAAAACCCTCTTGGCCACTCGTTTTCCACCTTCCAGCTTAGGCGTGGTGACGTGGATTAACGGAAGGCCAGCTATAGGTTGCATATGGATTCTGGGTCCAGCTATATCCGTTAGGGCTGGAGCAACTATAAGAGCAATGTTGTTCTCTGCAAGCGCCCACCCCAGTCGACGAGTCGTGTTTGGATGAAGAGAATTTCCTCCAGATAATGCCACGGCATCAGCTGAGGATGACCTGACTGCCGCCATAATTCCATTCACAGATGCGTCCGTTCCAAGCATAGGAATACGGAGCTGGTCTGGCTTACTTTCGACCCGAGCTCCAGGCAGATAGCGACCTACTGGCTGGTAGCCGGCGAGTGGGTGACGTTCGAGTGCTGCAATAAGGTGCAAAACCGCAGTTTCATTGCCTACAAGTAATAGACGGGATGAACTACCGCCTTTTGCACGATCCAGACTCAAGTGCTGACGCAACACCCAGCGACCGGCAACCAATCCCAGCGTGCCAACGGGGAGGGCTATAGCTACATAGCTACGCGCTACGTCGATTTGAAGTGCATAGGAAAAAATTGCCACCGCGCCGAATAGCCAAAGACTTGCGTTCGTGACCCTCTTATATTCTTCAAGCCCTGTCCCAAGAATACGAGGGGCGCGGCTGTCCCAGATCCCCAACATGCACCACCATATAAGGGGCAGAACAATTGTCATGGCCGCGTAGGGGATGCTCTGAGCTCCCGCAATCGTCTGGTTGAACTCGACACCTAAGCTAAAGACGTGCGCCCCGACGATAGCCCAGATAACGACCATCGCATCTACGATTCGAATCTTTTGTATGTATCGACTACGCCAATGCCCCAAGCTCATACTCTTTCCCCGTAAATATTGACAATCGACATCACAAATGTTGGAGCGTGACTTTTATTACTCGCGAACTGGGTGGATGGCAAAAGGAGCTATGCGCCGCGGCGAGAGACTCTACCGCGAAGTATCTCCTCGAAGGCATCCTCAGTAGGCTGCCCAGTTGTCATGTTCGATGTCTTCGCTCTTCTGTAGGGCTGGCTTGAGCTGTCCGTATCTGCAGCGTTAGAGCCGTAGTAGGTGTATGAATAGGCGTCGGGACCCTTGACAGGCAAACGGTTAAGAACAACGCCCAGAATGTCCGCATTGACCAACTCTAGGGTGGCAATGGCCTTTTCCACCTGGGGGCGTTTGGCTGTGTGGCAACCCACCACCAAGGCGACGCCACCCACTTGTTGGGCCAGAACCGCAGCGTCCGTTACAGGAAGCAATGGGGGGGCATCTATGACTACGGAGTCAAATGCCTGCTCCAGGCGCAGGATCAACTGCTTCATTTCATGCGAGCCCAGAAGTTCGCTGGGGTTCGGAGGAATCCGCCCTGATGTAAGCACGTGAAGCTCGTTTTGTCCCCACGGCTGCATAAGATCTTGCACGTCTGCCTGTCCGATCAATGCGGTGGTAAGACCCGCGTTGCCTTCCAGTCCCAGATATTTTGCGACCATTGGCCTGCGGAGATCCGCGTCCACGAGGGCAACGGACTGGCCGGATTCGGCCATAGCGATGGCGAGGTTGGTGGCAGTGGTGCTCTTGCCTTCACCGGGCAATGATGAAGTCACCAAAACGGTTTTGCTCTTGTGACTGACGTGGGCAAACTGCAAATTTGTGCGGAGCTGCCTGAAGGCCTCAGCGCGCTGGCTGTGGTGCGAGCCGGCATTGACAAGTGGATCCTTTGCCGCGTCCGCATCAAACGCAATGCCGCCTAGAACAGGCGCTTGGGTGATGGTATTGAGATCGCGCTCACTTCTAATGCGGGTATCCAAAGTGGTCCGAAGCAAAGCTGCGCCGACCCCCAGCGCCAAGCCCACTAAAAGACCCAGTGCCAAATTGATTTTGGTATTAGGAGCCGAAGGTGAGGACGGCGCTGTGGCCGGTGTGATGACTGAAACCCGGACGGGGGAGACGCCACCTGCAGCGGGTGCTTCAAGTGTGTCAACCGCCTGAATCAGGCTATTGGCCACTCCCTGGGCAATGGCGGCTGCCTGTACGGGGGATCCATCTTCCACGGAAATGGTTATCAGGACTGTCTTCAGATCAGAGCTTGCAGACACCTTTGCAGCAAGCTGCTGTGGCGTGGCGTCCAGCCCCAATGTATCAATCACCGGCTGAAGCACCGTTGGTGTAGTCGCCGTTTTTACATAGGACGAAACCCTGGCTTGAATGAAGGTATTACCCGTTTGCAGATCCTGCACAGAGCCGGAGTTTTGAGTGGCGACAAAAAGTTGGGTTTCTGCGGAATAGATGGGCTTTGTCAACAATGAAGTCAGCCCGCCAACCAACAAGCCGACCAAGGTTAGGGCCACAATCATGATCCAGTTGCGCCGCAAAATGAGCAGGTAGTCCCGTAATTCCAAGAGCAAGTTCCCCCGTGTAGATAAATCAGCGGCAAACACACCAGGAGAGGCCTGAGTATATTTTTTGACGCCTAGTGGTTGATTATATCGCCTGTTCGAACGCCCTAGTCCCGGATGTTCTCACGGTTATCCCGGTACCACTGCACCGTGTTGCGTATGCCCTCATTCAGTTTAATGGATGCCCGCCATCCGGCCTGGTCCAATTTGGTCACGTCAAGAAGTTTTTGTGGTGTGCCATCGGGTTTGGTGGTGTCCCACAACATTTCCCCCGTGTATCCAACGGCGTCAGCAACGAGCCCTGCAAGTTCCTTGATGGTGACGTCCGTGCCGGTGCCCACATTCACTTGATCCGGGCCATTGTAGTTCTCCATCAGGTGCAGACACGCGGCAGCCATGTCATCCACATGCAGGAACTCGCGGCGAGGTGAACCTGTTCCCCAATTCTCCACCGACGGAACACCAAGACGAGCGGCTTCGTCGTAACGGCGGATGAGGGCCGGTAAAACGTGTGAACCCTTCAGGGAAAAATTGTCGCCCGGTCCGTAAAGGTTGGTGGGCATCGCCGAAATCCAAGGCAGACCGTACTGCCGTCTGACGGCCTGAATCTGCAGGATCCCTGCAATCTTGGCGATGGCATAGGCATCGTTGGTAGGTTCCAAATGGCCTGTTAGAAGCGAGTCTTCGCGGATGGGCTGCTCTGCCAATTTCGGATAAATGCAGGACGAGCCAAGGAACAAAAGCCGCTCCACTCCGTGCTCACGCGCCGCATCAAGCACATTGACTTGGATCCGAAGATTGTCGCTGAGAAAATCAACGGGATAGGTGCTGTTCGCCAGAATCCCGCCCACTTTAGCGGCGGCGAGTACCACGTACTGCGGTTTTGTTTCGGCGAAAAATGAAAAAGTTGCTTTTCTGTTTTTCAAATCGAGCTCGCTGGAGGTACGGCCAATCAGATTTGTAAATCCAGAAACTTGCAAGTTCCGCCAAATACCTGAACCGACCAGTCCTCTATGGCCAGCTACATAAAACGTAGCATTACGGTCCAGGGGTGCGGGCGTGTAGTCAAGGCTCATGGCTAAGCCTTCCAAGTGGCTAGGTCCACATTGTCTACCCAATGCCTACCGCCGTGTTTCAAGATGTTGATGTCCGCATCAACCATGATGCGCGCCAGCTCGGGCGTTTCGACAGTGGTTTTCCATCCGAGCTTCGCATGGGCTTTGGAAGGATCGCCAATGAGGGCATCCACTTCGGTGGGGCGAAGGTAGCGTTCATCGAATTTGACGTGGTCTTCCCAGTTAAGTCCTGCGTGGTTAAACGCCTCGTTCAGGAAGTCTTTCACTGTGTAGCCCACACCAGTTGCGAGGACAAAGTCCTCGGGTTCGTCCACCTGCAACATGCGCCACATGCCTTCCACGTACTCCGCGGCATACCCCCAGTCGCGGATGGCATCCAGATTGCCCATGTAGAGATCCTCCTGCTGGCCTGCCTTGATAGCGGCCACGGCGCGGGTAATTTTTCGCGTTACAAAGGTCTCTCCACGACGGGGGGATTCGTGGTTGAACAGGATCCCGTTGACCGCGAACATGCCGTAGGCCTCACGGTAGTTCTTAGTGATCCAGTAGCTGTACACCTTCGCGGCACCGTAGGGGGAGCGGGGGTAAAAAGGCGTGTCTTCGCCCTGGGGCGGCGGAGTGGCACCGAACATCTCGGAGGTGGACGCCTGGTAAAAACGTGTCTTGATGCCGGACATGCGCACGGCCTCCAGCAAGCGGACCGTCCCCACACCGGTGGTGTCAGCTGTATGCTCAGGTTCATCGAAGGAGACCCGTACGTGAGACTGAGCCGCAAGGTTGTAGACCTCATCAGGGTCAATTTGCGCCAGCAGGGTCACTAACCTGGCACCATCGCTCAAATCCCCGTAGTGGAGGAACAGCTTAGCTGACGGATCATGCGCGTCAACGTATAGATGATCAATACGAGTGGTATTAAATGTTGAGGCCCTGCGAATCAAACCGTGGACCTCGTAGCCTTTCTTGAGCAACAGCTCTGCCAGATAAGAGCCATCTTGGCCGGTAATTCCAGTAATTAATGCACGCTTAGACAACGCAAAATCTCCCTATTTGCAGTCTTGACAACGTTGTGAATAACCAGTGAGATGACATTTCTACGGCTGAACGATTGTCGATTGACTCGTCCACGTTGTTCTCAAAATGATACAGGTTTTGTTGAGGTCGGGTCCTGCACCATGTTCAGGTGCAGGACATTTTGTAACTTGATTAAGTGGTGGCTAATCTAACTGCGGCTATGGGGCCGTTTTTAGCTTGCCGCGAGTGGAACCGACGGCCGACCGTCTGAAGCCTCACCGGCTTGAACCCCCGATAGTCGATGAAAGCTGGGGCAGTCCAAACCAACAGGCGACGGCGTGGGCGGTGGGGGTTTCCGTTGCGGCGCGGCCAGAGTTGATGACCGCTCGCACGAGAGCGCTGCGCAGCCGACTCGTGGTGCGCGCCCATGCAGGGATCTGGAGCGTAGCTTCAAAGAACGTTTTGTGCGGGCACAATGACTCGTCGCAAAACAGCCGACGTTTGGCCCAAATAACTTCCAGTGGGCCGGTTACAGGGAATTCGCGGACGCGTGGCTGCCGTCAGGAATGGCGACGGGCGCCAATCAGGCTCTTCCGAATTGAGAGTGTAGTTCCGGTCTGAAGCCTCCGGATTCCAGCAGCGACCTGGCTACGTAGTTGGTGAGATTCCGGAAGCCGAGGGCAGAGCCTCGGAGCTGTTCCAATCTCCCATTAATCACCCCGCAGCCAGGACACCTCGATTCCACAGTGCTCTCAATGTGGATCCTGGGCTGCCAAATCTAAGTACTTGGGTTCCAAGGACACGGAAATCGGCCAGATCAAAAATGGCTCTGGAAGGGGCAGGGCGCAGCGAAGTAAGCTCGTTAAGGCTCGCAGTCCTGTCAAAGATGAATGCGTCAGAACATCCATCACAGCAGGGTACGAACCACCTTTGGTCAAGGACGCTAAACCCGAATTCATCACGAACCAAGGAGAACCACTTATTCGCTGCCGATACACGTGCTGAAGTGGAAGCTACCTGAGGCATCTATCAGCGCATGATCAGCCCCTACCGGGAACCTGACCGGACCCAAGACAAGAAGTTAATGCAGGACGTGGTTAACTGCCTGAAATCTGGTGTTCCGGCCGCGCTCACGGAACTCAAAACCCCAGGACGGACCGTCCAAAGACGGGGAGTGGACGTGCCGGCCTATTTCGACCGGCCCGGTACCTCGAACGGCCCCACCGAAGCGATCAACGGCCGACGAAAAACACCTCTGAGATCCGCCCTCGGCTTCCACAATCTCACGAACTACGTCGCAAGGTTATTACTGGAATCCAGTGGCTTCAGACCAAAACTGCACTCTGGATTCTGAAGAGCCTATAAAACACCAAGCATCAGACAAAAATTAGCTGTCCGAACGAAAGAGAAAGCTCCGGCACCTGATCAATTACGAAAACTACCCAGCCCTGAACGCCACCCTATCAACACCCTTGAAAATATGGCCCGTCAACCCATCACGCCTGATTACGCCTGATTACGCCTTGTTCTGCCTCCGAATTATCAGCATGGCAAGCCTAAGGCTCGGAAAAAGCTGAAACAGGACCATAGAAACTACCATCGAAGCGTAAGGGGCCGCAGCGCCTAATCTATCGACAGTCAATATTGTCAATACAATCGTTCCAACTGCAACCATAATGACGCAGGCAGCTTGAAACCAAAGTCCTTTCGTATCATTCAAAAGCATGGCACTAGGCTGATGAATCGCGGATACGAGCAAATATAATCCTGCAAACACTATTACTAGCACAGAGGGGTATATTGCGCCAGCGGTCAGTAGATTAGAAGCTACTGGCATAACCAGAAAAAGCACACCATAAAAAACCAAGCCAATAATCAAAAATATAAGTATGTGACTGCGAAAAACGGATATTTCTAAACTCTTGGTACCAATCATGGAACGATATCGAGTCCAAAGGTTCTGTCCCACCACGCTCGTGACCGCCAGAAGTGGTCCCAGAAACTGTGCAACTAGAGAATACTCAGCGACATCTGTCGGCGTTCCGAACTGGGCTAAAAGCAATCGATGACTTTGAAATCCGGCGGCCATTCCCACGGAGACTATAAGGAAGGGTGCGGCCGTGTGCCACAGTCGGTGCTGCGTCACCACCCTCCGGAATGGCGCTGTGCCCCAAAAGTAGAGTTTGATGCCAGATCTTCGGCTGGCAACCACATATCCCGCAACTGCCATAGCAAAATAGGCTGTACCGGGTACATAGAAGTATGCCTCAACCGGCGCATCCAACGCCCATAGCGGGAGATAGGCGACGGTCTGAACTATAGGTCCGAGGAGCCCAATCCGGACAACATCGACCATGCGACCCATCCCTTGAAGTCGCCGAGAACCGATTCCAAAGGGAATCGAAACTGATATACAGCAGAACGTGTATAAGGCGCCGCCGATGATGCCCGGAGCTGATGCTAAGCTCCCGAGGACAAAGTCCAACAATTCGAAATGCACAAGAACGACAATAACTATAATTATGCAGGCCGCAACGAGCAATAAAAGGTCTCTAGCTCGGGACAAGAGATGACGGTACGCTTCTCTCGATATACGACCGCTCGCCTCGTCTGATGTGGCATTAACGATACTGGCGCCGAGACCTAAATCCGCGAATGGAAGCAAATTAATTAGTGACGCGACTATAGCGAACGCAGCGTATGAACTTTCTCCGAACTGTCTCGCCAAAAGCCCAATTACCAGCGCATTAGAACCAAGACTCAGAATTAAACTGATAATTCTATAAGTAGCAGTGGAACCAAGGTCGAATTCTTTTGCCCGAGCTAGTAAAACCGACACTGACTAAAAACTTCTCTTCATGCTTGTATTATTGCAGAACTTCATTGTAAGCTTTTTCACAAACTGGCGGGGTGAAGATATTACTGCGCCAAAAAACATGACCAGCGAATTAATATATCTACCATTGCTGAAAGCAACGCGTGATGCGCGCGCTCGGGCCGACGCTACTATTTCACTTTCGGTAAGCAGGGCACAAGAAATACCAAGCTGACGGGAATAATGTGCTCGAATGATTTCCTTATCACGGATTGCCGCAGTGGGCGCTTTGCTCGATTTCCCTGAGTAAAGTTGATACCTCGTCGAGACCAGATCGTGGGTCAAGATAGATCCAACCATTGACAACCTGATTACCATTTCGTAGTCTTCAGCGAATCGAGTGCTCAAAGGCCGGATGCTAAGTTGCTCTGCAGAAATGAGGGCGCTGCGTCGTACAACAGATGCAGCTGGGGGCCATGGACCAAAACCCACTCTAATTAAGGCTGCTGCCGTTATTTTCTCATAACTGCGCAAGAGCACACGAGCCCGCCCGCTGGGCGGGATACCTAACACTCGCCCACCTGCGACAGAAGCATCGGCACTATTCTCCAACAAGGCTATTGACTCTGATACCCCCTCGGGAACCAATTCATCGTCAGCATCTAAGAAGATGACATATTCTGAACTCGAAACCGTCAATCCCAACCGTCGGGCAGCACCTGCACCAGAATTGACCTGTGAAATAACCCTGGCGCCAGCATCTTGCGCTACGATGCTTGTTTGGTCTGTTGACCCGTCGTCGACGACGATGATTTCGCAGCCAATGAAATCAGAGCAGCTCTCAATCGCCCTAACGATGGTAGTGGCAGAGTTGAACGCCGGAATAATAACGCTCAACTTTACCGAATTCATAAAACACCCGTAGAAATAAGTCGAGGCCGAGTCTTTCGCATGATCTTTCTCAGAAAGCGTTCGAGCAATGTGGAGAAAGTACAACATACGGCTAGGAGCATGTCGGTTATCCTAAAACCGGTCACAGATATGCCTAGTACATTTCGAGCTCGACTCATGTCTTTATAATGGGCCGACGCCCCCCGTGCTGATCCGGCTCCCAATGCATCAAAGTCACACAAAAGTTCCCCCCAAACCTCTGGGACAGACGCCATAGACGCTTTCATCATGAACATCTGATCTGCCGACAATCCAAAGTCAATATCATATCCCCCAATTGTCCAAAAAAAGTCTTTATTGAATACGGTTGCTTGATGGGGTATCACATGACCACCGATAAGAAATCTTGAGTGATTGAATGGAATTTTACCACCTATACCAAGAATTCTGGATCCGTCTACTATTTGACTCAAACCGTGGCCCCACATAAAAGGGGTCTGTATGTACTTAGCGGCGACAAAATTTACGGTGTCGGATGAGTGAAATATATCGGATGAATGAAGAAACCACAGCAAGTCACCCGTCGCCATTTTGGCGCCCTTATTCATTGCGTCGTATCTGCCCGCGTCACCTTCGCTAACCCATTTGATGCTTGGGTCAAGTTGTGCCAGGTACTCACGGGTACCGTCTTCAGATCCACCGTCAATAACAATGTGCTCAATATTGTGAAACTTTTGCAAACGAACACTGTCGACAGTTTTCCTGAGTCCATCTAGGTCGTTCCACGCAATTGTGATAATACTAAATTTCATCCGTTTTCTTTCTCGACAAGGAATACTCATAAGCACGTTGCAACTGAAGTTCTGCTTCCTGAACACTCAGTCCTTTTGCAACTTTCAACGTCTGCGCTTCAACAAGATCTTTAAATGCTTCGTCCGTAAAGAATGCGTTAATTACATTAGCTATATGGTCAAAAGAACCTGAGGTTACATGATATCCGAGCGACGCCATCGTAGGTATTCCCCTAGCTAGTACTGCAGTCCCGGACGAGGCAGCTTCGATAGTCGAAATAGGGGCTGCTTCCCATGCCCCGGTATGGAAGCATAAGTGACAGCTGGCGACGAGTCGTCTAGTCTCCAAAGGCGTCTGCCAACCAGTAACTCTCACGCCAGAGTCTACAAGTTCCTGTCGTAAATCACTGTCTCCGTCTCCGACCCAGATAAAATTATATAAATGGCGCAGCTTTTTCGATACAGCCGCGAACAGCTTCGGGTCCTTCTGTGCTCCGATACGACCAACCATAACAACGGTAGGGCGAGCCAGCTTAGGGACATCATTCACAGAATTTAGAAGCACATTGGGCACATAAAATACAGAGCCATTTCTCACCAAATCCTTAGCTAAGAGCGCTTCGTGGGGGCTGACCGCAACTATCACCTGCGACCTGATAGCCAAAATCTTTTCAACCCACCGAGCAGTTTTTCTCCAAATACCACTTTTATCTGTCCGTTCAAACGCGAAACAGTGGGGCGAATATACTATAGGAATATTTAAAGAAATGAAAACTCGAGCGAGTCCCGCATAACTCGAATGCAAATGAACAATGTCGGGCTTTAATTCTATACTTGCATCCCGAATTTTGGCTAAAAATCCTATAAACCCACCTTTATATTCTATAACATGCGTTCCTATTGAATACTCGCCAGTCGCCTCCCCCTTTCTCAATCTTCCGAGTACTATATGTTCTGAGGTATTCGCCATATGCGTATATTTAGATATAGCATTTTGAACCCCCCCACCCAAAGACTCAGTCACATGTAGTATTTTCATTAATGAGAACTGCTTTCATCGAAATTTTTGTTGGAATAAATGTTTGACAAAAAATAACTCAAAAATTACGGCAAGATTATTTCCCAGTCGTCTCCCGGCCGTCCCTCGATATATCTTGCAACGTGGCAAGTATTTGATTGTAATTTTCCAATATTTGCGGGCGTTTTTCTAAGATTCTGTCCCAAAAGGCACCCGGGTCACGAATGATTTTTTCCATGAGTCGTTGAACGTCTGGCAGCGTTACATCCCGCGCGTTCACAACAAATTCGTCTAGACCCAAATCCTCGTAAGCACCCCATCCCTTCCGCTCGTAGCTCAAATGTATTGCTGGATATCCAGCAATGAGAGACGATAAAGCCCCGTGCAATCTTGTGCTAACAACAATACGTGGATCATTTTGTTCGAGTATTGTCTTTAACTTATGTGGTTCGGAACCTCCAGACCTTTTAGTCAATGCATAGTCGTCATTGGCACCACCAGTAGACTGTAATGCCCACTCAAAGTGTTTTGAATCGCTTGCTTCTTGTAAGAATTTGTAGTAGTTACGCGGCCCAACGATCTCTCTGGCCACCATTACGGGCGGCAATTCAGATAACGTCTGTTCAGGCTGAATCGAAAGACTCGCGAGTTCAAGGACCGCCATATCTGGGGCTCGCCGAACAGCGGCAAGTTTGTATTCGCGAGCCGAACGGTCATCTCGGACAAAGACAGCACTGATTTTGCCAAGATTCTTGGTCACTGCCTTTTTATAAATTCCATGGAAAGGACCTATGCTCTGAGACAGGTACACGGATTTATGGCCGTACTTTGCGGCCATTTTCAGCTGACCAAAGTGAGCGCCCCAGCTCTTAACCGCCGCAGAGATATTCCCGCCGCGCAGGTAACCGCCTCCAACGGCAACGATTAAATCGGCCTGTCTAGCAATTTGCTTCACTTCCTTGTTTGGTCCAAGGAACACCGTAAGAAGCATAGCTGCTCGTCTTCCGACAAAACTATTTATACCTTTATAGGGCGTGCTCCATTGAAGATATTCCGGACCGCCAAATGATTCCGCGTCAGAAGCACATATGCGAAACTCAACTTCACCTAATGCCTCTAAAACTATTTTCTTTGCCAGTTCCACGAGCAGTCCGTCTCCAGAGTTATTCGGGCTGTACGCGTGTAGAATGAGAATTTGTGGAAGTTTAGCCTGCGAGGTACTGTACAATTAGACTCCTTGTGTTGACCCTTTTATAGGAATCGAGCGCTTGATGGAAAAGTTTGTTGCGTAGGTCCGATTGCTCAGATATGTTCTGTATGATTTCGGCAAATTCTGCTGCGTTACTAAATAGCAGCATAGGTCCACTTTTAGATAGATCTTTGAAAGCTTCGATTGAAGAACCCACCGTAGCCCGTCCTCTAGCGCGACCTTCCCAGATAACAAGAGGGTTTAATTCCCAGCGACTTGGTAAGAATACGGCATCTGCCCAATCCAGGTGTTCAGTAATATCTTCCACATGGTGAAATAGCTCGATTGTGTGTCCGGAAATGCTCTCAGACAGTTCATGTAACCTTTTGCGCTCTTTTCCGTCCCCTAAACAACGAACATGGACATGAACTTTAGTCTCCGCCAAAAGCTCACCTAATCGATCTAAACCTTTTTGTTCAGTAAGCCGGCCCGCAAAGAGAAGACGCGGTTGCGTAAGAACGCCGTCACGGGGTGGCTTAGGGTGAGACGCGGACGTGGAAATGAGATTTTGCTCAACCTTGTTCACTTCAAAAGACCCGATATTTTGCTCATTCAGTTCTTCTATGGCCCGAACCGATGGTGCCGTTATTAACCCTGCTCCCCTGACACCTCTTCGTACGAGAATGTTCTCGACTTTCCCTTTGACGCCTTCGGAGTCTTGGCTTGGTAGTTGATGAAAGGTGGCTGCTAGCCTTTTTTGAGCTAAAATACGAGGGGATATGAGCCCCAACACCAAATGGCTTGCTCGCATTAATGAGTAAATGGTGTTATTTTTCTCGATATATTTCTTAAGGGCTCTTGAGGCATGCCAGACACCCAATATAGACTTGGGGAAGTCTAGTTCTGTATATGATGAAACTAAAGCTCGGATCGCGTGATGATTCCGGTTGCCCTTGAATAGGACGACCATCGTAATTTGCTCCTTAGGCAAAAGTGTCATTAAATTGACTAGCGCGCCTTGTGCTCCACCACCTTGTAACCATGGGGCAATAATTAGAATTGAATTGCTAGGAAAGGATACCGCTCGTGACATCATTTGCCTTTTTTGAGAATCACGCTTTGATATGATTGGGCCTACTATAGTGTTTGTTCTTTTGAAGTCAAAAAGTTATTTTGCCTAGTTAGATGAAATAATTGGGCGGCTTTACGGTTTTTGTGTGAATTATTATAATTAAATGAATTGCTAACGTTGTATATTCGGCCTCATCTTATCAGATCTGGCCGGTTCGCCCGAACAGAATCCTTACCTCTTAATAGTAGTTGTGCTGTTGCAAGTTTGAACTCTGTGATTTCGGATTGCGACGCGGGAACGCTGTGCATCGGCTGTGCTTCCGGAACTGTGTGGGCCAAATGAAGGCTGTGTCACGCCAAACTGCGTCCACAGACGGGCGTGAACCTTGCCGGATTTGTTATGTGGCATTGTCGGTGAACTAGCGCCGACTACAAAGACAGGAGTAGTTTCCCGGTCTTATTTAGCAGTTAGGATAAGGGCACGTCTATTGGGGGAGTCTCGTTGAAAATTCATTACCTTGTCCTTGCGCATCACAACCCGGAGCAGTTTCACGAGCTGGTTTCCGCACTTGGGGATAGTCCCATCTATGCGCACATTGACGCTAAAGTGGACGCCGAGCCGTTTCAGACACTAGCGGTGACGTTTACAACCGAGCGCATCCGGGTGAGTTGGGGCGGGTGGAGTCAGGTGGAGGCGATTATCGCACTGATCCGCCATGCGATGCCCTATGTGGCTCCGGAAGATTACGTCGTCCTGCTCAGTGGCGACAGCTACCCGCTTCGCACCCCGGGGGCAATACGGGATTTTTTTGCGCACAATCACGGCGACCAGTTCATTAATAGCGTGGAATTGCCGAGCGTTGAGATGAACAAGTCGATCTCTCGGCTATCGAAGTACTATGTGGAATATAACCCGCGCAACGGGCAACGAAACCTCCTGCCCAAGCTTATTAACAAAGTGAGTTCTCCCCGCAACTGGCAGAAGGCGCTGGGGCCCCGCGAAGCGTTCACCGGCAGTACATGGTGGGCTCTAACCGGTGAGGCCGTCCAGTGGATTCTTGAAGACATCAAGGAAGACCCTGCATTCGTCGCGTTTATGAAGCACACCCGATTCCCAGATGAGCACTTTTTTCAAATCGAGATCGGCGTTTCGCCCTTCGCTTCCCGTCGGATGCCTACGGTGCTCTGGTCCGACTGGTCCCGGGACTATGGGACGAAGCCGATCACCATGGACGAATCACATGTCGCGGAGATGGAACAGAAGCGCCTCGTCTTCGATCAGGACGGCTACGGGATCGTACACGCCTTGTACGCCAGGAAGTTCGCGGATAAAGCCCTGACGGACTCTATCCGCCAACGCATTTGGCCGATAACAGTCCCCGTATGATTAGGGGCGTAGGGGTTACACCAATTGAATAGTTTAAGCTGCGCGCGGGTGACTACCTGTTACAGGCCGCAGTGGATGACCGGAGCTAGAGTCAACAAATCCGGGGGGCCCTATGTGTTTAGTCAGGCAGCTTTGAGCATTGGGACGTCGTAGAGTGTCCCGTCGCGGAGCATGGCGAACAGGACGGTGAGTCGGCGGTGGGCTAGTGCGATCAGGGCTTGATTGTGGCGTTTACCTTGGGCACGTTTCCGGTCGTAGTAGGAGCGGCTGGTGGGGTCGAATCTGATCGAGGCGAAGGCGGAGAGGAAAAGTGCACGTTTGAGGCGTTTGTTCCCTGAATGGCTGACTCGTTCGGATTTGATCGATGTGCCTGACTGACGGGTCGTCGGTGCCAGGCCGGCGTAGGAGGCTAAGGCTGCGGCGTTGGTGAAGGTTTTGCCGGAGATCTCGGCGATGATGATCGCTGCGGTCCTGACGGCGACCCCGGGCATGGATGTCAGGACCGGGTAAAGAGGGTGGGCCTCCACCATTTTCTCCAAATGCAGGGCGACATCAACGCGTTGGGCATGCAGTGAAATGAGCTGTCGGGCCAGGTGTGGGATGACGAGTCCGGCAGCGTCAGTGCCAACCACGGTCACTGTTTGTGCCCCCAACGCCTCGATGATCGCCCTGGCCCAGGCAGCGTGCCGGCGGGCTCCGTGCTTCTTGAGTTTCGCATCGATCCGCGCTTCGCCGGCGTGCTTTAGCTGGGCCGGTGTCGGCCAGGTGGCGAGGACTTCGAGCACGGCATCATGCTCCAGCCACGGGCCAAGGATCCGTTCCAGTGGTGGGTGGATTTGGGTGAAGAGCCCTCGGATCCGGTTGCTGGTCTGGGTGATCTGGCGCGCCAAGTCCAGATCGAAACCGGTGAGCATGCCCAGAGTGGCTTCGTCCTCGTCAGATACTTCGATGCTGCGTAGCGTGTGGGGCATGGTGCGGGCCGCGCCAGCGATGATGAACGCATCCTTTTCATCGGTTTTCGCTGTTCCTGGGTACATGTCAGCGATCCGTCGCATCGACAACCCTGGCAGGTACGCGACCGGGATGCCAAGATGCTGGGCGACTGCGACGGCTAAAGCGCCGATGGTCGCTGGCTGGTCCACGACGAGGAGAACAGTGCCCTTGGCACTTAGCGCTTGATAGACGGTGGTGAGCTTGGCTTCATCATTGGGTAAGGTCCTGTTCCAGATTTTTGTGCCGTCTTTGGTGACGGCGCAGGCCCAATGGTCGGTCTTCCCCACGTCTAGGCCTAGGAATATCTGGATGTCATCAGTGATCATGACTCGTGCTCCTTTGAACTGGTTCTTGTTCAAGGCCGACCAACCGCCGGTAGCAAAGTCTTACATCCACGTTATGACAGGCGTCCCAAATACAAGCGCCGCGCCCCTAATCAGCAATCACCTCGCTGCCATCCCAGCCTCGGTGGCAACACCCCCCGGATCATTGATTAGACAGGGGGAAGACACCATGCCGAGGCTGGTCGGCCGACAATCCCCATGATCCTCTTTCTAGGGACTATCAAAAAGATAACGGGGGTAAACCCTTCCTAAGGCCCCAGTATCGGTTTAAAGGCGCCTCTAGCTCATGTAGGCCACCGTATCATTCTGGCGTAGAGGCCAAGCAGTCGGCGCAGTCCTGCCTATTCTCTTATGTTCTTAACCGGTCTGATTGACCCCATGGGTGCCGGTATGCTTGACCGGATAATTCGATTAGATCCGGGGGAGATCATGGGGTTCCTGCGAGTGTTCCTGGCTGTGGCTGTGGTGGCTGGACATTCCGGACCGTTGTTCGGCATCCCGCTGGTATCCGGCCGTACCGCTGTCCAGTGCTTCTTCGTGATCAGTGGTTTCTATATGGCGATGGTCCTTGAGAGCAAATACCTGAAGCTGCCGGACAAGGTGTGGGCGACGTTCATGCAGTCCAGGTTGGCTCGGCTGTTTCCCGTCTACCTACTGACCGCCGCCCTGACGATGGGGCTTTTACTGCTGGGCGGGAACATATTTGTGGGTGATGATCCGCAACGGCTCCCGGAGTTCTTCTCGCTGCCGCTAGCGACGTGGCTGCCGATGGCACTGTCTAACCTCATCATCGTCACCCAGGACTGGGCACTATTTGCAGGGGTGGATTCTGGCGGGCAGCTGTTCTATACCCCGGACTTCCGCTCGGTTGACGTGCCGGCATACAAGTACTTCCTGATCCCCCAGGCATGGACTGTAGGGCTTGAGCTCGTGTTTTACGCGTCCGCCCCGTTCATCGCCCGATGTTGCAACCGGACGCTCTTTGCGCTGATGGCAGGTTCCATTGGGCTGCGGATTGGGCTGGGTTTCGCGGGCATGAGTGCCGATCCGTGGTCGTACAGGTTCTTCCCGTTTGAGCTGTCCCTGTTCATCGCCGGGATGCTGGCATTCCGGTACAGACACAGCCTGGTGGGCAAGCTGCCTACGAGCGTGCCGCTGGTGTTGGTGTTCGTCGGTCTGTTGCTGCTCCCGTTGGGTCGGGCGGTCCCTCCGGCTTACGCCGTGGCCCTGGTCGTTTTCCCGCTGGTGTTCGCCCTGTTCGTGCCGGCCATCTTCGAAAGCACCAAGCAGTCAGCAGTGGACCGTTGGGTCGGGGAGCTGTCCTATCCCGTCTACTTGGTCCATATCCTGATGATCAGCGTGTTCGCCTCGGTAGGTCTGCCGCTTGGTGGACCTGCGGCTGTCGTGCTGTCGCTCACTGCTGGAGCGGTCGTTGTTGTCCTGGTGGATAGGCCGCTTGAGTATGCCCGGCAGCGTAGGCTCCGGACGGTGCTGGCCCGCGGGGTCTCGCCCCGGCGGGAAGTGCAGCGCGCCCGAGCGTAGCACCATACTGTCCGCATGGGGATTACGCCGATTGAACCACTTCGCGTCTGGCGGGCCGGACTTGTTACGCCCGACCCACGCAAGTGCGTCTGGTGCAAGAAGACTGGGGAGAAATTCAAAAGGCCCGGCGGCTACCGCTACTGCTCTCATGGGTGCGAGCAAGCAGACGCGGACCAACAACGCGAGGCGTTCTAAACCCACATTGGTAACCCTTTATAATTAGGGAACCGCTCTGCATACCTAGGGGACAGCCATGCTCGAAATCTTGTTGCTTTTCGTTCTACTGTTCCTTTGCCTCGCCATACCGTTCGCCCTCTTGCAGATTCCTCGACTCAAGGCGTCCCTAGCAGCGAAGCATGCGAGTCATGAGCAGCGACCAAGGACGTGGATGCGCCGCCTTATGGGGGCTGGGGCAATGGCTGCAAGCCCAATCTACGGGTTTGCGTTCCCTCTCGCAGCTATCCCTGCTGCCGCCGCGGTTTTCGTCAAACCGCTTGCGGGGTGGCCTGTCCGAACCAAAGCGCTGATTGGGTGGTCGTTAGCGGGTATCCTAGCCCTCGTATTTAGTGCCCTGTATCAGGGACAGGAGATCAGCGGAAACATTCTTCACTATGCTGCCATGGCGCTATTTGTATGTGCCGCTGTGAGACTTACAGCTGGCGAAGCGTCTGCCGCGCAACTCCTTGGTTATGCCTCCATTGGAAGTGCCTTATTCTTCGTCGTCTTCCGCCCTAAGAATACGGACACCTTCGAACACATGTGGAAGTACGGGCTAGGTCCGTACGTCGCCATCGCGGCCGTCTGGCTTGCATGCAGCCTTACAGAACGGCGGCTGCTTGCAATGCTCGCGCTACTCGCCGTAGGGTCTGCCAGCCTGTTCCTGGGCTTTCGTTCTCATGGCTTGGTGTGCTTCGTGACTGTGGTCCTCCTGATGTTTCAAAGCAAGACGCGGAAGGGCAAGCTGCCCCTGGTTCGCATTGTCGCAGCCGGAGGAGCCCTTCTCGGGTTGTACAAGCTCCTGCCCGCGGCTGTCGCAGCAGGAGTGTTTGGTGAGGCTGTTAGGCTGCGTACTCTGAACCAGTTGGATGACAGCGGCCCGGCCCTGCTGGCCGGCCGCGTCGAACCACCTTTGTCCATCGCGGCGATTATGGAAAAGCCGTGGTTTGGGTGGGGTAACCTCAACGGCATTGACCTCGACACGTTAGGTGTAGCTAGGAATATCGCGTATGAACTGGGGATGCTCCCGGAAGCCTACGAGCGTTTGTGGGTTCGAGAGGAAGGGCGAGTGTCCGTGCATTCGCTACTGGGTGAGGGCTGGGCTGAGGGCGGCATAGTGAGCGCAGCCCTTCCGCTGCTTCTGCTAGGGATCTTTATTGCAGCGGCGTTCAAAGTCCGAGGCAACTGGGCGCCGCTTGTGATTCTAGTATCAGCGCAGGGTTGCTGGGATGTTGTGTTCTCTACATGGGGTTACAACAGGGCAATGGTCCTCGCGTTCTCTGCCGTCCTGGCAGCCTGGGCAATATCAAAATCACGCGATGAGATTGCTCAGGCCGATGGACTAGGAGACAGTCGAGTCAGTAACAAGCCCAAGGGCGGTCAGCGCCGTCCGTATAGCAGCGTTCTGCGTTGACGCCCCGGTTCTGGAGTAGCTAAGCACCGGCTTTGCCGTTGCTGTTGCCCCAAAGAATCCAATTTTTGAGCTATTACTTCCTATTTGTCCACGCGTCGCAGTGTCGAAGTCGATCTTCTTTCCCGCAGGGACGTACGCGCCAGCAACCATATTGAGTAGATCGTTAGTGCGGACTTCACCGTTGCTTGCCGATACTTGGAGGGGTATGGATAAACGGACGCCCGCAGTGTCACGTCGTTCAACTAGCAACGCGCCCGTAGAGGGGTCTTGGGCGAGGTTGAAACGCCCATCGCTTGGTACTATCTTGTCGGCCTTCACGACTTCGGCCAACGCCTGGCGCAACCGCCGGAGGGCGTTTCCCGAATGACAGTTGTGATCAAGGCGACCAGCTGCGGAATGACCGCGAAATTCATGACCGGTGTTGCCCTGGTGTCAATGAAGTCGTTGTTTCGGATTGACAGGTTGGAGACGGTTGCTGGGGCACCACTGTAGACGCCGTTATTAAGTGACAAGTCAGTGGAAGCAATCGGCGTTGTTCCGTCGATCATGAACGGTTCAGCCATGTCCACAAACATGTTCCCGTCGATGGTTATATTCGTTGCCCCCGCAGGTTCACGCCCCCGCGCCCACAGTTCTTGAGTAGGTTGCTGGAAATTATGATCTGATCTGCATAGATTTGAGGCGCCGCAGTAGAAGGGAAAGCTGGCCATCCACTGATAAGTATGCCGTGGCCGCCACCGTAGTTCGTTAGCTCATCCAATGCGCCGCGGAATACCGTGTCCATCGTGTTGCCGGTGACAACACCGCACGGCCAACGTTTTTTGGGACTATCCTCGCGGTCGAAGCGCCTGAGTATGGTGGAGCTCCCAATCGAGCAGTACCTGGACCGCAGGAGTAATTTCCTGGCGCATTTGTTCGTAGACTTCGTCTTCGCGGCGGTAAGGATCCACCACATCGTCGTCCTCGGGATTGTGGCCCTTGAGGCTTCGGGCCCGCAGTGCCAGCGGTATGACGGTGGCCCAACGCTCGGTGACGCTTGAACCACGTGGTGTTTCGACCTGCGGCAGAATTCTAGCCAGTTCGCGCAGCGTGAAAGTCTTTTTCAGTAGCGCCGGGTGGAGCTCAACGATGCGGCTCCTGTGTTTTCTGGTCAACGCCAGAACCAGGTCCTGGCTGCCCAGTATGTGCGGAGTTAGCTGGCGTGCGGAAAACTCCTCCGGATTTGCTCCCAGGACCCGGACGAATCCTTCAATGTGGGGTTCCATAGCGGAGCCAACCAAGGCGCCGGTGCCGGCACTCTCAACGCTATATGCGCCCGGTGTTATCAGATTCAGCCCGTGTTGGAGAACCCGTTCCACCATGGGGGAGCGGCAAATGTTTCCCGTGCACACGGTCAAAATCTTGAAAGGAGCTGTGTCAGTCATGGCATCACGCTGCGGTTCATGGTTGAGGTTCCTTCATTTGGTGTTTCGAGGGCCCGGATGGGTTCAACGGGTACAACCGGCGGATTAGATAGTAGAGGGCCGCGCCCAATACAGCACCGGTTGTGTTGGCTAGGACGTCCAGTACGGTGGCATACCTCTGGGGCAGGAACAAAGCCTGCCCGAATTCAATCAGGCAGGAAGCCAGAGCCCCGAGGAGAATGCCCGGTAGGACCCTCCTGAAGAAGGTGGCGGCAAGGTAGCCCATGGGGATGAACATGGCGATGTTGGCGGCAAATTCCACTTTGTTGTATCCGATGAACTTGGGCATTCCGTGTTGGTGAAGCCAGTCAAGGACCATATGAAGCTGCCCACTGGCGGGACGATCCACCGGGGATGGCCAGAACACAATGAGAGCCACAGCGGCGAGGTAGATCACGGCTGCGACCAGGGCAATGCTGCGGCGTGGCTGGTTCATTGGCTCAGTCTTGTTGGTAAACGTCTTGGATGCCGTTTCCGTCATCATTACGGTTTCCAGCTCTGTCAGTTTACGGTATTGCTGGTTATGACTTCGCTAGACGGCGACCGTTGGCAATGCCGAGATCTATGCCTTTCCAGATGGTAGAAAACCGCCCGCGGCACACGTTCCGGGGAGAAGTTCAAAGCCGGGCCATAGCCGGGCAAAAATTTCCAATTCGGCCGTAGCACTATTGCCAAACCTTCCGGTGAACTAGCCATTGGGCCTCCACCTTGGCTGAAATAGGGCCATTTTTTATAGACGCTTGAGGGCCGAAAGTAGCCGTCTGGCCCCTGTATCTTTGGGAACTTCCGGGATTGGCTGGAAGTACTGCCTATTGGGGGCAGGTGGACGAGGTTAGGAATACCCCATGAAAAAAGTTACGAAAGCGGCAATTGCCGCGGGAGCTGCCGGCGCACTGCTGCTGGGCGGAGCGGGCACCATGGCGCTGTGGAGTGCCAATGACACCATTGACGCCGGCACCGTAAGCACCGGTCATCTGACTATGGAAGCGGTTGGGGTAGGCATTTGGGCGGACGCCACGGAAGGGGCCGCCACCACAGTATTTACACCCGCCACCGACCACCTTGTTCCTGGCGACACTGTCACGTACAGCCAAACGGTGTCCATCGCCGCCGATGGCAAGAACCTCAAGGGCACGCTGGACGTCACCGGGCTGACGGGTGAGGACGCGCTTCCCGAAGACGTCACAGTGGACATCCAGGTGGACAGGAACGCTGCCGGCATTGTCGAAGACGAGAACAACGTCATCACCTTTGGTGAGGCAGCCACCTATGAGGTTCCGGTTGTTATCACCCTGAGCTTCGCCGAGGGTGCAACAGGCACCATGGATACGCCTCTGGACCTTGGTTCCATGACCTTGACGCTGACCCAAGTCGCCAATGCAGCGCCTGCGGTGTAACTGAGGCCTGGATGCCAGCGTGCCTAATCGCCTGAAACTTGCCCTGGCAGCGGCCGTGGTCTTGGTGTTCTTTGTGAGCGCGCAGGGCACGGCCGCTCTGTGGCGTGCCGAGGGAGAGCTTGCACCGGGCACCGTCACCACAGGCAGACTCTCACTGGCGGCGGGAAACGGTGTAAGCAGTGCGCAGGATTACGTCTTTACCGAGTTGCAGACATCCTCGTTGACCCCCGGCGGATTTGTGCAGGCACCGCTGACCATCAACAACACCGGCACGGTGGCGCTGCGCTACTCCCTGGCCGGCGCGAAATCTTCCACACCCGCACCAGGTGCTGCGGACACGGCACTGGGCAGCTCCGTGGTGCTGTCCATGCAGCACGTCCCGCAGCGGGCCGACTGCACCGCCAGCACGCCCAACAACGGAGCGCTGGTAAACCAAAGGAAACTGGACCAAGCCAGCTTCGCCCAAACCCGCGGCTTGGCGGCTGGAAGCAGTGAAACCCTGTGCGTGCGGGTGTCCTTGCCAGGTGCGGCACCCCAGACAGCCTCCGGCGGCACCCTGCTCCTGGTCCTGTCCTTTAGAGGTGAGCAAGCATGACAGCGGGATCCACTGCCATTGGCAGGCACACGCACCGGGATTCCGTGCCGCTGACGCGCCGGACGGCAAGGCGAGAGCGCGAAAGAACAGGAGTGCTGTGGTGGATTGCCCAGACCACCTCGTGGCTGGTGCTGCTGGTGGTACTGGCATTGACGGCCGTAATGATTGTGATCCCCAGCGCCGGCGGGGCCACGGCATACACGGTCCTGACCGGGTCCATGCGGCCGGGCCTGCCGCCGGGAACACTCGCGGTGATCCAGCCCGTTGATCCGGCGGATATCCGCACCGGTGATGTCATCACCTACCAGCTCAAGTCCGGAGAACCGACAGTGGTCACCCACCGGGTGGTGGGGGTAGGCGCCACCACCCATGGTGAGCAGCGGCTGACCCTGCGTGGGGATGCCAACAACATGAACGATCCAGTGATACTTCCTGAACAGGTCCGGGGCCGGCTCTGGTATTCCGTGCCATTGCTGGGCTTTGTGAATTCTGCCATTACCGGCCAGCAGCGCGCGCTGTTGCTGGGCCTGAGCGTGGCAGCGCTGCTGGGCTACGCCGCATTCATGTCCCTCAGTGCACTGCGTGACCATTTGGGACGGAGCAAGAACACATGATTACTTCCACCATCACTAACCCCCGGAAACCAGCCTTGATGGCTGCATTGGCCATAACAGCCTTGGCAGTCCTGGCCGCTCCCGCAGCACCCGCAGTGGCGCAAGGTGTGGACGAAGTGTCCCTTGCGTACAGCTCCAACGGTGTGGACTATTCCGCACACGTGCCGGATTTGTTCGCCCACGCACCCAAACTCGTGCCGGGGGAGAGCGTCGAGGAACAGCTGTGGGTGCGCAATGACCATGCCGTACCCGTGGACATCTCCCTGGCGGCACTGACCGGCGGACCGCAAGCGCTCCAGCCGGCGGAGGCGGCCCCCCAATCCTTTCTGACTCTGGACCCTGGTGCCGCCGGGACCTTGCCGGTACGGATGTGGTTGCCCGTGGACTCGGACAATGACAGCCAAGCGCAGACATGGCCGCTGCAATTGAGGGTGAACGTCAGCGAGGCTGTCCCGGGAGCCGGTGGCCGGCAGGACAACGGCGGCACGGGTACGCTGGCGAATACCGGGGCCAGGCCATGGATTTGGCCGCTGGGGACTGCACTGCTTCTGGGGGGACTGGGGGCGTGGTTCGGCTCCCGAAGCCGGCCGGGGACAAGGGGACAATCGAAGGGCGGGACCATGCGGGAGGCACAATTATGAGCAACCGAGCGCAATCACGCCGGGCCATGCAAATCAAGGCGCTGCTGTCCATGGGAATGCTGGTGGGACTGGGAGCCGTCTCCACCCTGGCCGCCTGGACGGGAACGGCCACCGCCACATCGGCGCCCATCACCGCAGCGAAGGTCTCCCTGGGGGTGGGGGCCACCGCCGACAATGCCAGCAGCTACACGGTTCCCATCAACGGCAGCAACTGGTACCCGGGAATGAGTCAGGCTCTGCCAGTGGTGGTGAAAAACACCAGCACCCTGGCGCTGCCCTATTCCATTACCGGATCAGTGACCGAAAATGCCGGAGGCGGCCTGGGCCAAGCCCTGCACGTGGTGGTCACGGCCGGGACCGTGACAGGGACGGCCCCGAACGTGAGCTGCACCGGCACGCCCCTGGTGTCCAAAGCCGCCCTGGCCTCATTCCCCGCACCCGTGGTGCGCCCCTCATCCCTGGCCCCGGAAGCCTCGGAAACGCTCTGTGTGCAGTACTCACTGCCGGCCACGGCAAACACCGCCCTGCAGGGCAACTCCACCACCGTGAAACTCACCTTCACGGCAACGGTCGGATCCTGACATGCCTCAGGTGTACCGTCCCTTTAAAAGCAGCTCCGCCGTCGGCAGATGGCAGCGGTGGGCACTGAACCTCAGCGCCGCGGCAGGCTCCGTATGCCTGCTTCTCGCAGCGGCAACCCTGATGATGGGGCTCAAACCCTTGGTGTTTGCCTCCGGCTCCATGGCACCGGCAATTCCCACTGGTTCGCTGGCTTTGGCTGTTCCCATGCCGGCGGTGGAGGTGCAGGCCGGAGAGGTGGTCTCGGTGATCAACTCCGAAGGGGCCCGGGTGACTTACCGGGTGGAATCCTATGCCGCGGAGACCGGGCTGGTCCTCAAGGGCGATGCGAATCCGGTGGCCGATCTGCAGCCGTATGCAGTGGACTCCGTGGACAGGGTGCTGTTCAGCGTTCCCGTGCTGGGCTTTGTGGTGGCATGGTTCAGCCAACCGTGGCTGTTCTTTGTGGCCGGAATGCTGTGCGCCATGTTTATATACCTGGCATTTATTCGCAAACAGGGTGATCCTCCCGCAAGCGGGGAGTCAGGGCCTGGTGCTCCGGCCCTCATGGCCAGGGGCATCGGGCAGGGCACCGTGCGTGGCGCATCCTCCGGCCGCCGGGCTGCGCCACGGCGCCCGCGGCGCCCGCGGGGCCGCGGGGCGGCAAGGGCCACGTCCGCAGCTGCTGTAGTGACATCAGTGGCCCTGTTTGGGGGCCTGGGAATGAGCACCCAGGTGGCCTCCACGGAGGCGGCATTCATCGGGACGGCTGCGGCCAATGCAGCCGCACGGGCCGTGACCGCGGCCCCGCCGCAGCAGGTGACCTGCACCAACCATGTTGGGAACGCCCATACCATTCGCTTTGATTGGGCCGCGGCACCGCCAGGGGTCACCGGCTACATAGTGACTGCACATCAGAACGGCTCTTTGACAGCCCCCAAATCCACCACTTTGCCGGCGGACGCGCGCAGCTATGTTGCTTCCCTTGATTCAGGCCTGCTGGGAACCATCCTGGACATCTTGAACCCTGACCCGAAGATCACCATCACCATTTCAGCCATGTACGGGAGTTGGAAATCGGCTCCCGTCAGCTTCCCGTCGGTGCATGCCACCTCGGGCATTCTGGGCATCAACAAGAAACTGACGTGCACCTCCTGAGCTGTCGGACTGGGTGTATGGCCGGTTGCCGCCGTCGAACCCTGCCGGGGTGGAACCGGCTGGCACGTACCAGGCCCACGCCTTGAACCGCCAGCGGTGCCACCGCTGCGGTGCGGACAGCCGATGCATGGCCGGTGTTCGGCTTTCCTGGTACGGCTAGCGGCGGGAGCGGGCCACATAGATGACGTCCAGGGCCGTGATGGTGCCCAGTATCAAGGCCCAGTAGGGGAAGCCTACGGCGTCCACCGGGGTTTCCGTCTGCTCCGGTGAAGGTGCAACCCGTTCCGCAGTGACCAGAATGCGATGGGAGTTGATGCCCACCGGGGTGCATGTCACCAGGGTCAGCAGATCGCTGCCGCTCTGGGAATGCAGGGATTCGGTCTCACTGGGGAGCACCACGGCTGAATTGATCACCCGGTACACGGCCAGCTCTCCCAGGGCATTGATTTCAATGGGGTCGCCGGGTTTCAAATCATCCAGATTGTCGAACAACGTGGCCTGGGGGAGTCCGCGGTGCCCGGTGAGCACCGTGTGCGTGCCATTCCCTCCCACCGGCAAGGCCGTCCCCTGCAGATGGCCCACCCCGTGCAACAGCACGTCCGATCCGGTGCCGTGGTAAATGGGCAAATTGGCGTTCAGTGACGGGATGATCAGGCGGGCCATCAAACCATCGCCCGCTGGATCCATCAGGGACCAGTACGGGTCGCTGGACTTTACGGTTGTCCCTTCAATGGCCGCGAAGGGATCCACAATGTAATTGCCGTCAGCCAAGGAGTCGTTGTATTGGTGGGCCTCGGCCAGCGACGCGGCCCGGGCTTCGGCCCCCAGATCCTGCACGCTGTCAACATAGTGCTGGGACTCCCGGTGCTGTTCCACCGCCGCATACCAACTGGCTGCAGGTGGGTACAGCATCACGCATGTTCCCACCAGGACCAGCAGGGCCGTCAACCAGGTGAAGGGCATGACGCGACGCCGCGGGGCCATGTGGGCTCCGCGGCGTCGCGTGGTGGAGATGATGGAATGGCGCATGGGAGGGTTGGCGTTATGCCTTTGCCGTGCGGCGCTTGCGGGCCACGGCAATGGAGCCGCCAGCCACAATCAACAACAGGCCAATGCCGCTGAAAAGGGTGGTTCCGGTGCTACCGGTCAAGGGCAGCTGGAAAGCGGGCACCTGGGTGTTGGCAATGGAGTAGGCTGCAGCATTTTCAACCGTGCCCTGGGTGACAGTGACCGTCTTGGGGGTGCTGTCGAGTTTGTAACCGACAGGAGCCTTGGTTTCCACCAGTTCATAGTTGCCGGCCTTCAAACCGGTGACAGTGAAAGTTCCATCGGCGGCAGTGGTGAAGGTGACGTCTGCGGCAGCGCCTGTGACGTCGTGGAGTTCCCCGCCAATGCGCTTGCCTTGCCCATCAAGGGCGAACAACTGGAATTCTGCACCGCTGAGCACTTTGGTGACATCGCCCTTGGCGTGCTTGGTGACCTTCAAAGCGCCCCAGGACGTGGTGACAACGTTGGAGTCGAAACGGTTGGTGTTGCCATTGATGAAGACCTGGCCCTTGTTGGTGATCTGGCCGTCGCCCAAGGCATTGATGGTGGTGTTGACCGTGACGGTGACTGCCGCCCCTGCCTTGCCCTGCAATTTGGCCAAGCCGGCGGGGGTGAACTCCACCAGGACTTCCTGACCCTTGACCACAATGGTGTAGTCGACGCCCTTGACAAGATCAACGCCAGCAACAGTGACGTCAGCAGAGACGTAGCTCAGACGCGGGTCCAAGGTGTCGGCCATGCCAAACGAGGTCAAGGCAGTGCCGGCCGGCAAGGAGGGAACCTGGCTGGTGAATGTGGATTTCACCGGATCGCCAATGACGTGGGCGGCGGAGTCGTCGATGACCTGATTAAGTGAGGTCACAGTGTTCTTGGGGTAGGTGTGGACGTCATAAACCCAGTCGTTGTTGAGCGCCAGGGGCATGGTGACCAGGAACGGCTGACCCTTGAAAGCGATCTTGTTGCTGCCAATGTCCGTTTCAGTCAGCAGATACAGGCCCAGGGAAAGGTTCTCAAATTTGGCGACGCCCGCGTCGTCGGTGGTCAGGGCCTTCGGCGTTCCCGTGAGATTGGCCTGAGCCTGGGCAACCGTGTAACTTTCCAGATTTTGCCAGTTGGTGGTGACGCTCAGGTCAATGTTGACCTTCTGGGCTGTGAAGGTCACACCGGAAATGGCTGTCAACCCTGTGGTATCCACTGCGGTGCCGTTGTTCGCCAAACCCGTGGCGGTGGTGGGTTCCTGGTACTTGTGCACCGTGATGGAGCCGGTCCTGCTGGGTTCAAGGTTGGGAGCCGCGGATGCGGGGGCCACTGCACCAAGGCTCAGTGCTGTGCCGGCGACCAGTGCGCCAAGGGTGATGGAGAGCCGGCGCAGGCGGCTGGTCCGGGGGAGGGGCGGTTGAGAGACCATGGTGATTCACTTTCTTTATTTTTTTGATCTTGTTTGTTGTCATGCGGCGGCATGGGCCGCCGTGGGAGGAAAAGTTTTAGGGGGTGTCGGGGTGGTTGTTCCGGCGCTTGAGCAAGGCTCCGAGGCCCGCGGCCACGAGGACCCCACCCACCAGAAGGTAGGGCAGTGCTCCGCGTCCGCCGGTGGCTGGAAGTTGAAAACGCACGGCGTCACGGTTCACGAAACGGTAGACCTGGTGCTGCCCTGCAGGCACTGACACCGGTGCCGCCGCATCCACGTCCGTCCAGTTGGAGGCCACGTTCAACGCTGCTGCGTTGCCGGGATCGGCTCCGGTGAAACGCTGCAACTTCACTTGCACATAACCGCCAACACTGCCGGCCTCGGAGAGGCGGTAGTTGTGGCCGGGCCGCACCTGGATGGCCGAGGCAGCCGAGAGCTGGTTGGCGCCTGCAACGGTGGCCGAAACCAAGCCCGTGACACCGCTGCTGGGTGCGGCGGTGAGGTTCCAGTTCGCCGGTCCGGCAGTTCCTGTTCCATTGCGGTTTTCCACGAACTTGAGCACCGACAGTGTTGCTGTCCGGTTCACTGCCGTACAGCTGGTGTGGGAGCCCAGGGTGGGTGTGAAGGTTCCGTTGGCGCCCGTCCGGGCGGGGAAGGAAGCTGTGAGCGCTTTGCCGGTGATGTCAGTGGCGACGCAGTTCCAGGAACCGCTGGCACGGGGAGCGGCAGTACGTTCGGCATAAGTGCGCTCGTCATTTTGAAGATAGCGAGGATCGCCGCCGGACTCGGCCAATTGCAGTACCGTGCCGGCAGCCACATTCTGCTTCACCCCTGTGGTGCCGGTGACTACAGCGGAGCCCGTGGCGGGGTAGGCGCTCAACGTCCACGCGGTGGCCGGTGTGGTGCCGCCCTCCACCACCTTGACCAATGTCAATTGCGCCTGACAGGTGACCGTATTGGTGATTTGTGCAGTATTGACACCTGATTTAAGGGTTTGTTCGTAGCTCAGTGCCAAATCAGCGGCTGTGCCGTTGACATTGGTGATGCGCTGGCTGGCAATTGTGCAACCGGGCATGGCCTCGGCTATGGAGACCGTTTGGCTGAACCCAACCTTGTTTCCCGCCACATTGCCTGCCGGCTGGATGCCTGGCTGAACCAATTGCGCCGTAATACCTGGTGGCTGTGCACCATTTGCATAGGACACGTTGTTTACGGTCCACACGGTGGTGACCAGCAAAGAGGCGGCTTTGGGGGCATTTCCAAAGACACAGACGATGGTGGGCGCGCCCTTGGCATCAAGGGCAGGGACTGTAGAACTGCCCCGGGCGCCACTGGTATTGGCCACCAGCACCGAACTGGCACCGCCTGGGTAGGAAACAGTGCAGCTGTAGCTGCTGTCATATTCACTCAGGGGAGAGGCGGAACCGGTTGCCACTGTCTCTTGAAAAGTGAAGGCAGTACCGGGTGCAACGGCCTTGGGGCCGATTTTGGCTGCCTGCAGACCTGTTGCCGCACCCGCTGTGGTTGCGGTGTCGGTGGTTTGCCCGGCGGTGGCCAGTGAGAGGGTGAATTGGTCGGTGGCGGAAACCCTTGAGCTCACGTTCTTTTGAATGCTCACCGTGGGAACGCTCAGACGCAGTGGATGGTCTTCAACTTCACCAGTGGTGCTGATGCCGGTGGGCAGGGCTATCTGGGAAGCCAGTTCAGCAATGCGCAGCCGAAGCACCGATTGAACGCCGGCGGGGGTGTTGGAGACATTGGCAGGAACTGTCCAGGACAGGTTCACTGAGGTGCCGGTGCATTGGGCCTGGGTTGAGCGTTCCCCGGCATCAAAGACTGTGTTGTTGTTCCAATCGATCCAGCCGGCCAGGTAGCCTGGCCCCGTGCAGGCCACATTGGCCACGGAGTACGTCTGTCCGGGATAAGCAGTGACAGTGCCCAGGGCGGCAATGGCGTCCTCGTCATCGATGGGGGCGGCGTCATCGGCGTCGGCCCCGGCACTGGGCTGGTAGCCGGGTTCGGCGTCGATGAGTTTCCCCAGCATGGTTTTTGGCTGCCCAAGAGTGCTCAGGCCAATGGTGGGCGTGGTTCCCGGGAAGACGTAGCTGGTTCCTGCCGGGATGGCTGAGCCGATCCACTCCGGCTGGAACAATGCTCCCGCCGAGCCGTACGTGGCCGGGGCATCACCAAAGTCGGAGTCCAGGACAACGCCCAACGCCACCGCAGTTGCGCCGCCGCCTTTGATGGTCACGCTGGCACCAGTTGCCGCCTCCATGTAGGCAATGGCCGTGGGGCCGCCGTTGGCGCACTCAGCGCTCGTGGGCTGGAGCATGAGATTATGGTCGGTGGCCAGGGTCGCCTTGATGTTGGTTGTGCAATCGGTGCCACGGAAACGCTCAATAAGCCGCCATTGGGGGGTTGTTCCATCGGGGCGTGCGGAGATGTATTCATTGCTCCCGCTGGTTTCAGCATCAGCCATGACCAAGCCGCTGACTTTGACAGGGACCTGATCCAATTCGGCCTTGCAGGAGACGTGAAAGCTGGCGGTTTGCCCGTCAATGTTGTTGCCAAGGCCGGAAACAAGTTGGTTGTTGCTTCCAGTACCGCCGACGTTGTAGAGGTCGTCCAGGGCGTCACGAAAATAGCTTCCGGACCTGTAGGCCCGCAGGGGGTTGACCAGGGTGTCGAGGGTGCAGGTGGTGACCAGTCTTTGGCCGCCAATGATCCGAACCGTTTCGGAACGGGCCCCTGCGGACAGGACGGTTCCATGGCTGCCCCATTGCATCCAGTCAATGCTGCCTTTGTAGCTTCCCGCGCCGTTCGTTGCGTAGGCCGCCTGGGCGCTGCCGGCGGCGCCCAGGTTCAGGGCGGGGAGCAAGGCGGCAATGATTGCCATGAGAAGCAGCGCATGGAGCGGCGTCCTGGCAGCTGGGCGCTGCGAGGTTCTCTGAGATGTCTGTTGACTCTCAAACATGGGGGATCGGTCCTTGGAAACTAGCGGGAAAGTTTGGGTCCTGCCGGGATTTCCTCCCAGACCAGGGCCCCATACGTGACGGGTGGCGGTGCGGTTGCTGCGTGGACTTTTTTAGGTCCCAACACCGAACGTCCTCAAGGTTAGGGCAGTGTCCCTAAGGAAAACTCAGGGGACTGATGTGGTCATTTATGAGATTTTGAGCAGTCCTTGAGCTTTTCCACGATTGGATCAGTTTTGTGGGTGGATTTCCCTGCTTTGAGCACTTTGACGCAGAACCGGGCCATGGGGAAGCGTATTTTGCTGCCGGAAGTGCAGATTTGTTGAGCAAAAATAGAGCGATGATTTGGCAAAAAAATGATGCCGGCTGCTGTGCTGGCCAGCTGGCAGCACTTGCCTGTCCGTTTGCGGTGCCGCCCGGTGGGCCGAGCAGCGAAACTGCTGGCGTTGGCACGTGGGGGCAATGACCGGATCAACCTGAGGGGACGGAGCAATACCCCGGGCCCCCAAAGCAGTTTTCCCTCACGGGCTTATGCCTGGCCGTCGTGGGGCGTTGGCAGGATGATTGCTTCATGGGATGCATGCAGTGATTCGTTCTTCACCCCTCCCGATGACACTCAAGCTGAAGAGATGCTCTGCGCAATGGAAGTTCTTGTTGCCGAGCACCCGGACCAGGCCGTTCCCCTCCACACGGCAGCCCCTGACCACGGCCTTGAGGGGCCCAGGCCCCCACGGATCATCCAGCCTGCCAATTCCCTGCCTAACATCGTGGAGCGGACAGAAACAGTGGAACTTCTGGATGGCCACCTGAATGATGGCCTGAGAGGCAATGCTGCGCAGGGCTTCCTCGCCTTGGCACTTTAGGGACTGCGGCCGCAACGACGAGGCCTTGCGCGTCGCACTCAAAGCGCTCGCATCCACTTTGCCGCTCTACGGGCGCGCTGCATCCGCCTACTCCGTTGAACTTTTGCAGCACCGGGCACCGGGCACCGGCCGCCGATGCCCGGTGGAGGTTCCTGGACGAATGGCTCAACCATCCCGGGCCCATTAGCTGCCAACCATGGGTTCCGCTTTTGCTGATATGCACTCCGGCTCCTGCAGCTGCCGTGGAGTTGAAGACCGCACGAGGGCCTGTCTTCCCGAGGGCTGGACAGGTCCTCTACCCAGCCGGCAAGTGGGTGATGGCTACGGGGCGGGCCGGGGGATGAGTTGGAGGATTGCCGTTGCGGCCACAACAATGGGCCGTCCGTAACTAAAAGGCTGCAACTGGGGTTGCCGCTCTCCTTGGGCAATGTTCGCCAAGGACCTTTGACGGCAGATGTTCCCAATCAAGGTGAAGGGCCCCGCGTGGGGTTCAGGATCCCGTCCCGTGGGTGGCGGGGCCTTGAATAAATGCCCGAGTGCAGGACCCTTCCGTCAAGGGTGCAATGGCATCAACGTGTGAGGCGGGAACCTTTAGATAGTGAAGTTTTCGGTGACTCCACCCGTCCGGGAGGTTCCCGCAACCGTTAATCTGCAGGCGCCGCCAGCCTGTTGGCCAGGCACCAACAGCGGCCGTGGACATTCCACCCTTGCTGATTCCCGAAGGATGCACTGAAGTGGGTGTAGTGCTCGATTCCCGGCTGGGCCAACATGCGGTGCGGGCCTGGCTGCAGGCGGCCCGTGAAGGGAACATCCCGCTGGGGATTACCCTCTCCAGTTCTCCCCCGTGGGGCAGGTCAGGAAGTCGCGGCTGCAAGACCTGCAACCGCAGCGGCGGATCAACGGTTTGGACCGCCGGCGGTGAACTGCCCATATTTTCAAGCTGCGTTGACGTAGCAAGCCTTGAGTTGGCGGGTGGTTTGGTTGCCGCAGCGCTGCAAGGTTGCCAATTTCGTGGCTGCCTGGGCGTAGGCCTCATATTCCAGAAGGGCAATGATGTCAGTGGCCATGGCGCCCAGGCGGGCACCACCCACCATCATGCTGGAGCTGCGCAGGCTCAGGGCAGCATCCATGGCGTCTTCCTGGTGTGCAGTTGTAATGGCCTCATGGATGCGCTCAAAGCGGCCGGGCCACATGTCAATGAAACGGGAAACAAAGTTACGGCACAGCCCCAATTCCCCGTTAAGGGACTCTTCCAACACCTGCAGAGTCTCTGAGGACACCAGCGGCACTTTGGTAATGCTCAAAAAGTTAACACCTGCTTCCGCGTCGATCCGGTATCCCAGAAGTTTCCGTGACAGGGTTTAACAATATGGCTTGTATTGGGCGGGATTGGCGGGTTTTTTTGGGGTCCTGCGGCTAACTAGATGCAAACTTGAGCTAGCTCTTTGACCCAGGCCACTGGATTGCCCCTTTGGATCAAGCGGCGGCCATGGAGGCGCAAATAGGCTGTCCAAACGGACAGTTTCCCAAGCTGGCTGCGGGCATTCTTGAGGAAACCTTGAGCTTGAAGAAAGTCCAAAGTTTCTTGAGTTGATCTTCGCGGAACCTTCCTGAAAACCCGTGCTGTTTCTTGAGTTGGACGCGGCATTGTTATACCCATCAGCAGGAACACCTACTGAGAAGAACATGTAACAAGGGGTCTCACAATGAACAAGATGGTCAAAGGCGCAATTGCAACCGGTGTTGGCGTAGTACTGCTGGTAGGTGGCGGCGGAACGCTGGCAACCTGGAATGCAGCTGACAATGCATCCATGGGCAAGGTTGTTGCCGGTGATTTGAACCTGGATGCCGGTGCCGGCGTGTGGACGAACGCCTCCGGCACCGTGGTCAACGTTTCAACCTACAAGGTTGTCCCCGGTGACACCCTGACCTACAAGCAGCCCCTCACCGTGACCTTGACCGGTGACCTGATGGTTGCCAAGCTTGCAGTCACCGGTGCCGGCGCCGACAAGGGCTTCGATGCCAACGCCGTGGACTCCACGACGACCCTGACCAACGCTGCGGGCGCTGTGGTTTCCAAGGACAAGGGATTGACTGCTGCCGACTCCGGCACCGTCACCGCCACCACCACATTCTCCTTCAAGGA
Source organism: Specibacter sp. NPDC057265 (assembly GCF_042668835.1). Taxonomy (NCBI): domain Bacteria; kingdom Bacillati; phylum Actinomycetota; class Actinomycetes; order Micrococcales; family Micrococcaceae; genus Specibacter; species Specibacter sp. NPDC057265. The sequence goes on along the minus strand of NZ_JBHUYE010000001.1, from coordinate 280,049 downwards.
AGGCACCACGGGCCGCAACTCCGTCGGCGCCGAGTATGATTTCAGTTCAGTTGGCTACACGCTCATCCAGCAGGCACCCGCCGGCAGCAACGCCCTTCCGGTGGCCACGACTCCCGCCAAGTAATACCGTACTAATGTAGACCCCCGTGATGTGCCGGGCTTGCCCGGCACATCACACCCCCTCCTGACGGAAGCAGCCATGAAAAGCACTCGGGCATTGAAGGCCACCGGCCTTGTGCTGATTGCAGTGGTGCTGGGCCTGCTCGCTGTCCAGGGAAGCTACGCCGTCTGGAACAAATCTGTCGGTGCCAATGCGGGAACCGTGCAATCCGCGGATTTCCGGGTCAGCCTCACAGACATTGGCTCCCAGCGCGACACCAACATGACCTTGACGGATGGAACCGCCGCGACACTGTCGCTGAGCACCTCGCCCATTGGAAACGTCATACCGGGACAAAGCACCTATGCGGGTGTGCAACTGGGTAATAAAACCGATGCCGGTGGAGACTTCACAGTCCTGGCCACCACTGCCGCCCCCATCATCACCAACGGTGCCGGCTCGCAATTGGCGCAGTACCTCGAACTTAAGGTGGTTGCAGCGCAGACGTTGGCGCAATGCAATGCCGCAACATTCAATGCCAGCCCGGCCAGCTCCGGAACCGCAGAGATCAACATTCCCAAGGCCGGCACAGGTGCGTTTTGCTTCCAGGTCACCCTGGCTGCCAACATGCCGGCCGCTCTGAGCGGACAAACCGCCACCGTCGCCGTCCCCGTCACAGTCACCCAGATCTAAGAAGGAACGCCATGTCTGTCATCACTTCGGAAAAGGCCTCAAACAGCTTCTCCAACGAGGAGACGGCAGTGGCGTCACGGCAGACCGAAAAAGTATCCGTAGTGCGCATGATGGGCCGCGGGCTGGCATACCTGGCATTGCTGATTGCAGGCCTCATAGCTTTGGTGATGATTATTGTTCCGATGGCCACCGGTGCGCAGACCTACACGGTGCTGACCAGTTCCATGGCACCCAAATACGCCCCCGGAACGTTCATGGTGGTCAAGCCCACCCCCTTTGCCGAACTTCAGGTGGGCGACATCATCACCTACCAAATTGAGTCTGGAAAGCCCGGCGTCATCACCCACCGCATTTCCTCCATCGGAGCCACCCAAAGCGGTGAGCGGATCCTGACCACCAAGGGCGACAACAACACCCTCGAAGACCCCAACCCCGTGCAGGCGGCACAGGTCAAAGGCAAACTGTTCTACGCGGTGCCGTTCGTTGGTTTTGTGGCCAACGCCGTGGGCCAGGACAGGGACCTGATCCTTCCCATCATTGCCATTGCCTTCTTCGGATTCGGCGCCTTGAGCATGGTCAGGGGCGCGCTGGAGAAGAAGCGCCCGCAGCAGTCAGCACGGCACAGCCTGTGACAACGAAGAGCCGCCGCGCCACGGGACACCGGGCGCCGCTGGCAGTTGCCGCAACAACTGGAACAATGGCCCTTGCGATGCTGCTGGCCCCACCGGCCCTTGCCGCCGATGGCCAAAAGATCGCGCTGGAGCTCAGCCATGACGGTGTGAACTACTCCCCGGGAACGGTCCAGGACATCTTCGCGAACACCGGCGGCTATGTGCCGGGCGAATCACGTACAGGGACCATCTGGGTGCGCAACGCCAGTGCCGATGCCGCACAGTTTTCCCTGGGAATCGTGAACCCGGACACGGCTTTCGGATCCGCATTGCCGGCCTATCTCAACCTCCACGTGTCCTCCGGCCGCGGCAGCGCAAACGCCAGCGCCTTCCCTGCCGCCGGCGCCTGCGAGCCTGTGCTCCAGGGCTGGACCATGGCCGGGGGTGAAGCCCTGCAATTGGAGCTGGACATGGGACTTGCACTTCAGGCCCCCAATGCCACAAGAAACCAGGCATCCACCTTTGGCCTGGTGTTTGTGTTGCAGGGGATCGGGGGAGGCACACACATTTCACCGTGCGCCGGCGCACCCACAACATTGCCCGGCACAGCCCTGCCCGCAGTTCCGGCCGACAATGTTGCGGTGGGCACAGTGCCCCTGCCCGGTGGAACCGCCCAGGCGGCAGGATCCTCAACCCAACTTTTGACCGGTGGCAGCGCCTTGGCCGGAGCCGATGCGGCATTCCTTCCCGTCAACGAGGACGGCGTGGATCCAGTGCCGCAGTCCCCAAGGTCTGCCTGGAGAAGCTGGCTCTGGAACACCACGGAACAAAGTAATGTTGTAGCCAATATCCGCAGCCCATGGCCGTGGATCGCATTTTTGAGTGCCGGCGCGTACATGGCGATGTCATTCAGGAGACGGAAAAGGAATTCATGAGTGACCAAGCGCCGCAGGAGCGCGGCCAGACCGGGAACCCGGCAACGGGACATGGCCGCGGCTTGCGCAAACTGCCGGGCTTCACCGTGGCTGCCGTTGCCTTTGTTGTGATTGTGATCCTGGGTGTTGGCGGCATAGCTGTGGCCAATTGGAGCCAAAGCGCCAAGGTGACCATTGGCATCACGGCCGGAGCGGCACCGACGACCGCTGCGCCGCCCCCCACCACGGCGCCGGTCCCGACCACTGTGCCGACCACCCCGGCTCCGACCACCGCCCCGCCGGTTGGGCAGGCCGGGAACATTGTGGTGAACCCGGTGATTGCAGCGCGTCCCTCGCTTATGAATCCGGGAAGCGTCACATGCAGCAGGGCCCCTAATGACAAGGACTATACAATTTCCTGGGCGGGGGACGCCTCGCGCTACATCGTGTCCTTGAGTGCCAGCAACACCAACTATCCCGCTCCGCAGTCAATACGGGTGACTGGAAAGACGGCCACTTTCACAATGGCCAAGACCCAAGCCGCATATGGCGCCTATGTCCTTCGGATTCAACCTATGCAAGGCACCGTTGCCGGTGATGCCATCTACAAAACAGTCAATCATCTTGAGTACTATTCGAACTGCGACTACGCGGATCCGCAGGGAAAATCTCCGCTGGGTAATATCTCGGTCAATGGAGAACCCTTGGGTGGAACAACGGCCGGAAATGTTCTAAAGCTCAGTTGGTCTTCCGCGGCCAAAGATGCCAGCTACAGGGTCAGCATCAAGGCAGAAAACTCCAGCTACGGTGCCGAATTCACCACTACTGCGCTAAACGGATCGTTTTCCTTTCCAGTGAAAGCCCGGGATGCATGGAATAACCCGATGCCGACGGCTCCCTACTATGGTGTGTATAAACTGCGGATACAGCCGATGGTGGGGGATCTGGTGGGCGATCCGGTGTACAAGTACGTCCGCTACTTCGGCTACGAATTCTCCATAAGTTAGTTCGCCGTAAGGCTCATGCCGACCACGCAGGCGGGAATCACAAAGCTCATGGTGGTTCCCGCACCTTTCTCACTCTTTACCGCGATCTTGCCGCCGTGGTTGTCAATGATGGTCTTGGAAATCATCAGCCCCAGCCCAATGCCGGGGATGCCACGGCCCCGGGCGGTGCCGGCGCGGTAAAATTTTTGGAACAGGCCGGCCTGCTCGGAGACACTCATGCCCAGGCCGGTGTCGCTCACCTGACAGCGCAGATCGGTGCCGTCGGCCCAGGCACGCACTGTCAGGGTCCCGCCGTCGGGCGAGTATTTCACGGCATTGGAGATCAAGTTGTCCAACACCTGACCGAGCCGGACGCCGTCAATCCTTGCCATGAGCTGGTCCTCACACTGCCAATCCACGATGACACCATTGGCCTCCGCGGCAGGTGCCACTGAAGCCAGGCTGTCCTGCAGCAGCTGGGAAATGTTGTGGGGGGCACGCTTTAAAGTCATGCTGGCGGAGGTGAGCAGATCGGAGACCAGCACACCCAGGCGGTCGGCGTTCCTGTCAGCAATGGTCAAATACCGCATCACTTCCTGCGGGTGCAGTCCCGGAGTCTCCAACGCCAAGGCAAGATAGGACTGGATGGCTGTCAAGGGGGTGCGGAACTCATGGGATACATTGGCCACAAAATCGTCTTTGGCGGCCAAGGCGCTGACCATGTCTGTGACGTCATGGAAGGCAATGACCGCGCCGCCGCGGCCGCCATCTGCCCGGCGTATGGTCCTGGCGGTGGTTGAGAGGACCTTTGCATCCGGCCCGGAACCGGCGCGGATGCGGTAGTCGGTGAAGGTTTCGCCCAGCAGCGCCCGGCGAACGGGGCGCCCGTCAGCGCTGAGGGGAAGCTGGTCGGGACCGAACAGCAACAACTCATTTTCCTGTGGATTCATGATGTTTGCCGGGCCGGCCACTTCATGTTGGGCCTCCTGGGCGGCATTGACCACCAGCTCGTTGCCCTCGGCATCCACCGCGACCACGCCGACGCCCACCGTGTCCAGGATGGTCTCCAGCAGCCCCTCCCGCTCCTGGCTTTGAGCCAAAGCGTCCTGCAGCAGGGCGTCCTTGGCTTCCATGGTGATGCGGTTGTGGTCCAGACTCCTGGTCAACACCACCACGGCGGTGCCGAAGCACAGCATCATGAAGGGAAACAGCAAGGTCCCCACCAGTGCCGACACCGACAGCTGGGAGGCATGGAGTTGGGGAGCGGAGACCATGAACAGGCTCACCAGGGTGCCACAGGCCACAGCCAATTTGGGTGCATATCCGGAGCCGCACACCCAAAAAATGGGGAAGAGCACCAGCGTGCCAGCAGCCGGGAACAGCGCGATCCCGCCTTCACGAAAGAGTGCCACGACCATAAAATCCAGGTATGGAATGCCCAGCCGCCAGGCGGGGTGGAACCTTCCCCAGGGAATGAGAAGACAGGCTGCGAACAGTGCCATATTCATCACCAAACTGGCAATCAACAACGGATCCGCCAGCAGCACCGGCTCAAGCACTGCAATCAGCAGCACAGCCGTTGTCACTGTCACAAACAGCGGAAGTTGAAACAACGTGACCTGGGTGCGCTGGGACCGCTGATAAAAGGTGCTGTCAGCAAATTGCTTGACTAAGATTTCGCTCAAAATGGCTTCCGTTGCTAAACATTTTTTTCAAAGCCAAGGTGTTCCCACCGTGGGCCACGGGTGCGGCGTGGTTTTCAGTAGTGGTCACCGTTGAGGGAAGGAAAATGCCGCCGTTTACGATCCTGCCACATTGTTATGGAAACCAAAAAAGCTGGCTCAACACGCGCCCGCTAAAGTTCGGAGGTGCTTCACTGCCGGTCCGCGCCGGGCGCCGAGGTGTCCAGCACCGCCTGGGGAAGGACAAACCGTACCGTGGTACCCACTCCGGCAGTGCTGTCCAAGGTGATGCGGCCACCGTGTTTTTCCACTATCCACTTGGTGATCAACAGCCCCAGCCCCAGCCCCGGGATGGGGCGGGTAAGGACCTGGTCGGCACGGAAAAAGCGGGTGAAGGCCTTTGCCTGCTCGGTGCTGCTCATGCCCAGGCCGCTGTCCTGCACCTCGCACAGCACATCGGCGCCCTCGGTCCACGCCCGCACCGTCACCGGGCCGCCGTCGGGGGAGTATTTAATGGCGTTGGACACCAGATTATCCAGCACTTGGCTGATGCGGCCGGCGTCGATGCGGGCCGGCAGGGGACCGGGCAGCTGCGTGTGCAAGGTAACGGCGTTGCGGGCCGCGGCGGGGGAGGCGGCCGCCACACTGTGGGCCACCAGCTGGGAAAAATCCGCGGGGGCCGGATGGACTTCCATGGTTTTGGTGTCCAGCAGGTCATTGACCAGCCCCAGCAGCCTCTCGGCATTGCGCTCAATGATGGCCAGCGACTTGTCCACGCCGGGGGGCAGCGCGTCCGCATCCTCCAGGATCAGGCTTGAATACCCCAGAATGGATGTCAGCGGGGTGCGGAATTCGTGGGAGACGTTGGCAATGAAATCGTCCTTGGCGGCCATGGCCGCGGTCATCTCGGTGATGTCGTGGAAGGCGATGACGGCGCCGTCGTAATTGCCTTCCTCATCCTTCATGGTGCGGGCCGTGGTGGAAAAGGCCCGGGCCTTGTTCCCGGAACCAATCCAGATGTTGGAGTTGTTGAAGGATTCACCCTTGACCGCCCGGCGCACGGGGCGGTCCTCACTGGCCATGGGGGTGGTCTTGTCCATGTGAAAAACCAGCAGTTCATGTTCGGCCGGATCCGCCACATCCTCCGGAATGCCGAGGGCATGCGTTGCCTGCTGGGTGGAATTCATCAAGCTGTCACCGCCCTGGGCATCGACCACCACCAGACCCACCGGCACGGTGTCCAAAATGGTGGACAGCAGCTTTTCCCGCTGGCGGCTGGCGCTGAGCGCGGAGCGCAACTGGGCATCCTTGGCCTCCACATCCAGACGCTGGTTGTCCATGCTGGAGGTCATGGTCACCACAGCAAAGGCAAAGGCCGTCACCATGAAGGGGAAGAGCACCGGCAGGGCCAGCTGCTCCACCGTTGCCGGCGCCGGGTCAAGGAACACCGGAGTCCAGGAAATCAGCAAGGTGCCCAGCCCGCTGGACACCACAGCCGTTTTCCGGGCCAGCCCGGACGCCGAGAGCCAGAACACGGGGAACAACACCATCAATCCGGCGCCCGTGGCGTAGCTCAGTGTTCCTTCACGGGTGAACCCAATGGCGACGAAGTCCAGGTACGGAATGACCAAAAAGCTCGGGTAGGGGATCCTGTCCCAGGGGATCACAAAGCACAGTGCGAGGATCCCGGCGTGCAGCCACAGGCTCAGGACAAAGCTTGGATTCGCGTAAGCCTGTGGATACAGGACCGCAGCATGTGCCATGACCAGCAGGACCGTCAGGCTCAAGGGCGTTTGGGTCAGGATGACCCGCACGCGCAGGGAACGCTGGTGAAAATGACGGCGAACCAAACTGGCTGTTGTGGACTGCGGCAAATTAATTCCAACCTTGGTGCGGTCAATCGGGAGGCACGGGGCCAATACCTAACGATAATGCCACACTGGCTGGCCCCCGACGGCTTCGCCGGGCTGCAGGTTACGGCCCTGGGCGTGCGTCCCGGAGCCTAGGGCCGGGGGCTTTGGGGCTCTTCGGCCAGGCGGGGCAGGGTGAGGGTGACAGTGGTGCCGTGGCCGTAATCGCTGGCCAGGGTGATGGTGCCTTGATGGGCTTTGACAATGCTCTTGGTGATGGCCAGGCCCAGTCCCGCCCCGGGGATGGCTGCCTTGAGCACTGCCCCGGAGCGGAAGAACTTGCTGAATGCGTTCTGGACCTCATCGGGTTTCATGCCAATGCCGGTGTCGGCGATCTCAATGATGATGTTTTCCACGGTGCACCGGGCGCTGACGGTGACCTGTCCGCCGTCGGGGGAGTACTTGATGGCGTTGGAGAGGAGGTTGTCAAAGACCTGGCCAATCCGCAGGGGATCCACAGCTGCGCTCATGACGGGCGGAAGCGTGGCCGTGATGGCGACGCCATTGAGTTCCGCCCGCAGCTTCGCGGAGGTGATGCGGGCCCGGATGAGTTCACCAAGTTCCGTGGGTTCCGGCGTCACCGGGCTGTTGGCGGTGGCGGTGGAGAGGAGGTCGCCGACCAGCTGCAGGAGGCGTTCGGAATTGCGCATGACCACTGTCAAGGAGGCGGTGACGTGCGCGGGCAGCTCCGGTTCATCCAGGATCAGCTCAAGGTAGCCAATGATGGAGGTCAGCGGAGTGCGCAGTTCATGGGAGACGTTGGCGACGAAGTCCGTTTGCGCGGACACCGCATTGGTCAGCCGGGTCACGTCGGTGAAGGCCAGCACCGAGCCGGCGAAGCCGCCGTCGGGGATGGGCCGGGCCGAAAAGCTCAGTGCCCGCCGATCCTCGGCCGTTCCCACCCAGAAGATCTGTTCCGAAAACGATTCGCCCTGCGCCGCACGCCACAGTGGAAGGTCCTTGCGGGGCACGGCGGTGGCGTGGTCGGGACCGTAAAGGAGCATGCCGGAGTCGGGCCCTTCGCCGTTTTCCCGGGCAGTGGCATGTTCCAGATCGTACTGGTAGCGGGTGTTCTTAATGACCCTGTTGCCCTGGGCATCCACCACGGCAATGCCCACGTCCACAGTGTCCAAAATGGCGTTGAGCAGAGCCTCGTTTGTCCGGCTCTGCTGCAGCGAGGCCCGCAGGTCCTGGTCCTTTTGGGCCAGCGCCTCCCGGTGGGCGGCGGTGAGGGCCTCGGCCCGGATCCTGGCAAGTTCGGCCTCTTCGGCCTTGCGCAGGGCAGCCTCCAGCTCGCTTTCGTAGCTGCGGCGCCGCGGGGCGCTGAACACCACAATCCTGTCCACTGCCTGCCGGCCCGGTGCGGCTGGGGAGCGGGTGGCCGAAAGCATGGCGGGGTGCCGTTGGCCGCCGCTGCCAATGATGTCCGCCACCAATTCACTAAGCGCCCCGGTGGTGGCCAGTTGCGGCAGGGCATGGGTGGCGTACATGATCCTGTCGCCCACGGGGAAGAGCTTGAGGAAGTTGCTGCCCTGCACCGCGTCCCGCTCCAGGCCCGACCAGCTCAGGAAGGTGTCATTGACCTCCAGGATGGTCCCTTCGATGCCGGTGATGACGTAGCCGGCCGGGGCCTGGTGAAACAGTGCTTCGAAGTCGGTGGGGAAACCGTCCTGCCCAAGTGGGGTGGTCATTGAATGGCGGCGCTGCGTTCCGGTTCCAGCGGCTGGGCCGGATTGGTGTTCAGGTAGTTCACAATGGCGTCGGCGCTTTCATCCGGTGAGCTCACATGCGGGCAGTGGCCGGTGGCGGTGAGCTGGACCAGGGTGCTGTGGCTCAGGTTCTCCTGCAGGTACCGCCCAATGTGCACGGGAGCCAGCAGGTCGTCGGTGCATTGCAGGATCAGGGTGGGGACGGCGACGTCCTTGAGCAGGTGGCGGACATCGGAAAGGAAGGCGATGCGGGAGAATTCCCGCGCCACCATGGGGTTCACGCGGTGGAAGCTGGCTTCAAGGGCGGCGGCGTTTTCGGGGTGGTCGGGTGTGCCCATGATGGCCGGGGCCATGGTGGAGGCCCACACCAGGTAATTGGCGTCGAGGGAGGCCAGCAGCCCGTCCAGGTCCTCGGCGGTGAATCCGCCAATGTAGCCGTCTTCGGGGTAGTCCATGTAGCTGGGTGAGGACGCCAGCAGCACCAGCCGGCCCAACCGCCCGGGATCACTGGCGGCGGCGGCGATGGCCATCATGCCGCTGACGCTGTGGGCCACCAGGGTGACATCATGCAGATCCAAGGCCGTGCAGATCTCCAGCACATCTCCTGCGTACCCGTCCAAGGTGGCGTATTTGACTGAATCGTAGGCGTCAGGGTCCGACCCGCCAGCGCCCACGTGATCAAAGAGGACCACCCGGTGGTTCTGTGTGAACCGCGGCAGCATCTTCTCCCAGACTTCACGGTCCCCGCCGAATCCGTGGGCGAACATCACCACCGGTGCGTCATCCTGGCCCAGGATGCGGATGTTGTTGCGGGTGAAGACGTCAGTCATGATAATCCACCTGTCGGATTGGAGTGTGGATGTGCTCTTTTGCGCTCCACGTGGTGGGCGTGCAGACAACATCCGAAAGGTACGAAAGAACGCCCCCAGCTTACCGGCCAAAAACTGCGCGAATTCCCGGGCGAAACATTGCGTGGCCGGTGACTGTCCAAAAGGTGGTGGCCGGGCAGCGGGGAGTGGCTGCCGGCAGTGGAGCCAGGCGGTTCCCGGTCTGTGCCTGTGCTGGTAGCCGTGGCCAACGCACGGGCACGGGGGCACGGACTTCCCGGGTTTTCCCACCGGCAACCCTTATACTTCAAAAGGCACCGGCAGGGGAGTTTTAAGGCCGTTGTGCTGCGGGTCTCGGAAAATACATTGAATTGGGGAAACTGGAGTGGCGGAAATGGAACAGTCGCGCGTAGCCGTGGTGATCGAGGACGATCAGGACATTCGGGAATTGATTGTCATGGTCTTGGGGCAGTCGGGCTTCGAGGTCCATGCCGTGTCCAACGGAGCCGACGGGGTCGAGGCTGTCCGCCGCCACCAGCCGGTCATCATCACACTGGACCTGGGCCTGCCGGACATTGACGGCTTTGAGGTGGCCCGGCGCATCCGGCTCTTCAGTGACAGCTACATCATCATGCTCACCGCCCGCGCCGAGGAGCTGGACACGCTCCTGGGCCTGGAATCCGGCGCCGACGACTACCTGACCAAACCCTTCCGCCCGCGCGAGCTGCGGGCGCGGGTCAGTGCCATGCTGCGCCGCCCGCACATTGTCGGCGCCCCCGCCGCCCAGGAAGCCCCTGCGGCGCAGCCGGCTCCGGCCAGCGCACCCGCCCCGGACGCTGGGCCGGAAGCTCCGGTGTCACCAGCCGGGGACACCCTGGTGCACAATGGACTGGCACTGAACCGGCAGGCGCGCACCGTTTCCCTGGAATCCGGGGAACTGGAATTGACCCGCACCGAATTTGATCTGCTCCAGGCCCTGCTGCAAAGCGGAAACATGGTCCGCACCAAAGCGGACCTGGTCCGCCGGCTGCGGGGGGATGAATATGACACCGGTGGCTACATCAGCGACTCCGACGAGCGCACCATTGAGGTGCACATGGCCAACCTGCGCCGCAAGCTTGGCGATGATCCGCGCAATCCGCGCTGGATCAAGACGGTCCGCGGCGTGGGCTACCGGCTGGCCGCGTAGTTCCCCGCCTGTCTGGGCAGCTTAGTCTGGTGCGGGCAGGCGCAGTTCCGCGGTGGTTCCCACACCTTCGGTGCTGTGCAGCCGCAGTGAACCGCCATGGCGTTCGGCAATGGATTTGGCGACGCTTAGACCCAGGCCGGCTCCGGGGATCGCCGATTCCCGGGCGCTTTGACTGCGGTAAAACGGGTCAAAGACCAGCGCCGCATCCTCGGCCGTGATGCCGCGGCCCTGGTCCCGGACCTCAACCACCAGCTGCTTGGCAGCGGCATCAATCCAAGCCCCCACAACCACGGTGGTGCCTGCGGGACTGTACTTGATGGCATTGGAGAGCAGATTGTCCAGCAGCTGGCCAATGCGTTCAGGATCCACCAGCGCCGGGACCGCAGCGGGGGTGTGTTGTTCCAAGGTGATCTGCGCGGCCTGGGCCACCGGCTGGAGGGAAACCATGGCCGAATGGATGGCCTCCGCCAAATCCAGCCGCACCGGTGTCATGCTCATATCCGAGGAGGCCGCCGTCAGCAGGTCCTCCACAATGACGCGCAGGCGGTGGGCCCCGCGTTCTATCACTGCCAGCTCGGGCGCCGGCGGGCCGCCGTCGTCCTCCAGGCGTTCACGCAAAAGATCCGTATAGCCCAGGATCGCCGTCAGCGGGGTCCGCAGCTCATGGGAAACGGCCGCCACAAACGCCGACTGCGCGGCAGCGGCCTTCATCAGCGGTGTCACGTCGGAAAAGGCCAGCACGCACCCCACCACTTCGCCGGAATCGTCATGCACCGGCCCGGATGTGGCGTAGCGGGCCACCCTGGCGCCCGCCCGCCGGTCCCAAAACAAGTAGTTGCGCACATATTCACCACGCACCGCACGCACCAGCGGGCGCCTGTCAAAGGGGATGGCGGTTTTGCCGTCCGGCTCAAAAATGGGGGTTTGGGCCATGGCTGCCGCCGCGGCCGCCGAGGAGCCGGATCCGCCCAGGGCGGTGGCGGCGGCGCGGGCGCGGGCGGCCAGTTCGTCGTCGTTGCTGACAATGATCCGCCCCCCGGTGTCCAGGGCCACCACCCCCACATCAACGGCCTGCAGGATGGAGTGCAGCAGCTCGCGCTGCTGCCGGTTCTCCTGCGCCGAGGCCTCCAGGCGCAGGGTAATGGTGCTCACCGTCAGCCCCACCGCCGCAATGGTGACGGGGAGCATGATCAGCTTGGTCCAGACCTGCGGGGTGAGCGTCATCTCGGTGAAAAAAATGGGCGCCATGATGATCAGCGCCATGCCGGCGGTGGCCACCCAGGCACCGCGTTCCTTGTCCACGGTGGCCAGCCAAATGGCGGGAAAGACCACCAGCAGCCCAAAAACGTCAACCCGCCCGGCTTCACCGGCGCGGGCGGCGCCCACGGCCAGAATGTCAATGATGGGCAGCAGCAGCATGGCCTTGGGAGGCAGCCTGCTCCAGGGCACAAAGGCTGACAACACCAGCGACAGCAGCAGCAGCGCGAGGCCGCCAAGGTAGAAGGGGTCCACCAGCGCGGCCGGGTAGAAGGCGGCCATCAGCACGGTGACAATGGCCATCACCACCACCAGCGGAAGCTGGCGCACGAACAGGTGGTGGCGGCCCTCGGCCCCCACCAGCCCGCCCATCAAGGAGCGGCGCCAAGTTGCTGGCCTTGTGGTGCTGGGAAGCGGTTTATCCATGGGCCATGACCTTAGCTGGTGGGGTGGACGGGCTAGGCGGGGTGCGCAGTCAACCATTCCTGGGCGAGTGTGGCCTGCAGGTTCAACGCCCGGCCAATGACCGGCTCGGCGGCGGAGGCAATCTTGGCGCCCAAAAACGGTACACCGGAGGTGACCTGGCCGCTGAGTTCCACCACAGTGGTGGAACCGTCGGCGCGCAGCTTCTGCTCGGCCTTGACGTCCACCGGGGCGCCTGCCACGGCAAGCTTGATGGTGTTGGTGCGGGAACCGTCTGCCGCCGGTGCGCTCCAGGACTCGTTTTGGGTGACCGTCAGCGTGGCGCCCAGGACCTTTTTGGCAATGTCAGGCATCCGGGTGGTGGGCAGCGTGCGCACCGTGGTGGTGGTGAAGGCGCCGGTGGTGGGGCCGCTGATGGTGAACGACTTCAGTTCGCCGCCCACGGTTTCGCTGACATGTTTAATGAAGCCTTCGTTGGCAAAGACATCGGTGACACTTTGGGCCGGGGCTTGAAGTGTGGTTGCGGCGGAAAGCGCCATGGTGGTTCCTCCAATGGTGGGGCCTGCTTGGCCAGACTCTAGGATAGCAAGGCGCGCAACGAGTAAGCTGGATAGGGTCCCGGACCGCCCATGCGATTTTCGCGGGTTTTGTTGTCCCCAGCACGCCACGCCACAAGATCCCCCTCGCCGGGATCGAAGGAGAAACACGCCCATGAGCCTTGCAGGGTTGCGGATTGCACTCGCCCAGGATCCGTCATTTGCCAGGGTGCGCAGCTTCGCCTCCGCCAACCCGGCAACGCGCAGCACGGGCATGGCCTTCAGCACCCCCGCTGGTCTGCGTCCGGTGCTGCTGGCCGAAATGGTGGACGGGCTTGCCGCCCGGCCGCACGCCACCGCAGCCGCCCCGGCAGTGGTGCTGGCCGTGACCGCCACGGGCCGTGAAGCCGAGGACACGGTGGCTGCCCTGCGGTCCTACCTGCCCGAAGGCGCCGTGGCCGAGTTCCCCAGCTGGGAGACCCTCCCGCACGAGCGCCTGTCCCCGCGCTCGGACACCGTGGGGCGCCGCCTGGCGGTGCTGCGCCGGCTGGCCCATCCCGAGCACGACGGCCGCGAACCCCTGCGCGTGGTGGTGGCACCCATCCGCGCAGTGGTCCAGCCGCTGGTGGCCGGCCTGGGCGAACTGGTCCCGGTACGGGTCAAGACGGGGCAGGACATTGCCTTTGCCGAGCTCATCAAGCGCCTCGCCGACGCAGCCTACGCCCGCGTGGACATGGTCACGCACCGCGGGGAATTTGCCGTCCGCGGCGGGATCCTGGATGTTTTCCCGCCCACCGAGAACCACCCGGTGCGCATTGAATTCTTTGGCGACGAAGTGGAATCCATGCGCTGGTTCAGCATTGCCGACCAGCGCACCCTGAGCTCGGTGACCGGCAGCGTCACTCACCCCACGGAGCTGTACGCCCCGCCGTGCCGGGAAATCCTCATCACCCCCACCGTGATGGGGCGGGCCGCCAAGCTCAAGGACCTGATGCCGGCAGCTGCCGGCATGCTGGAGAAAATTGCCGGCGGCATTGCCGTGGAGGGCATGGAATCCCTGGCCCCGGCCCTGGTGGACGGCATGGTGCCGCTGGCATCGCTGCTCCCCGGTGGGTCCATTGCCGTGGTGCTGGATCCGGAAAAGGTCAGCGCCAGGGCCCATGACCTGGAATCCACCAATGAGGAGTTCCTGGAGGCCGCCTGGTCCACCGCCTCCGACGGGGGCACCGCCCCGCTGGATCTGTCCACCGCGGCCGGTGCCGCCGTGGACCTTTCCTCCGCCGGCTTCAAGTCCCTGGGTGAGACCCGGGAGGCCGCGCTGGAGCACGGCGTGGCATGGTGGACCATGAGTTCGCTGGCCCAGGACGAGGAGCTGGAAGTCTCCACCGACGTGCTCAACCTGCAGGCGCGGGAACCGCGCGGCTACCGCGGGGACGTGGCGGAAATGCTCGAGTTCATTGGCTCCCGGGTCAAGGACCAGTGGCGGGTGGTGGTGGCCACCGCCGGCCCCGGCCCGGCCCAGCGCCTGGCGGAGCTGTTCCACGAGGCCAACATTCCCACCTCGCGGGTGGACACCCTGGACCACGAACCGCAGCCGGGCATCATTGAGGTCACCACCGCAGACACCGGCCGCGGCTTTGTCTTTGACTCCCTGAAGCTGGGCCTGCTCACGGAGGCGGACCTGCTGGGGCGGGCCTCTGCCGTGTCCACGCGGGACATGCGCAAAATGCCCTCCAAGCGCCGCAACGCCGTGGATCCGCTGCAGTTGCAGGCCGGGGACTACGTGGTCCATGAACAGCACGGTGTGGGCAAATTTGTGGAGCTCATCCAGCGCAAGGTGGCCGGGGCGTCGTCGAGCACCAGGGCGGGGGAAGCCGGGCTGCGCGAATATTTGGTGCTGGAGTATGCCCCGTCCAAGCGGGGCGCGCCGGGGGACAGGCTCTTTGTGCCCACCGACCAGCTGGACCAGGTGACGGCCTATGTGGGCGGGGACGCGCCGGCGCTGTCGAAGATGGGCGGCTCCGACTGGGCCGCCACCAAGTCCAAGGCCCGCAAGGCGGTGAAGGAAATAGCCGGGGAACTCATCCGGCTGTATTCGGCGCGCATGGCCAGCCGCGGGCACGCCTTTGGCCCCGACACGCCCTGGCAGGCCGAGCTGGAGGAGGCGTTCCCCTATGTGGAGACCCCTGACCAGTTGGTGGCCATCAACGAGGTCAAGGCTGACATGGAAAAGGAAGTCCCCATGGACCGGCTGATTTCCGGTGACGTGGGCTACGGCAAAACCGAAATTGCCGTGCGCGCCGCATTCAAGGCGGTCCAGGACGGCAAGCAGGTGGCGGTGCTGGTGCCCACCACCCTGCTGGCCCAGCAGCACTACGAGACCTTCAATGAACGCTTCTCCGGCTTCCCCATCCGGGTGGCGCCGCTGTCACGCTTTCAAAGCGCCAAGGAATCCAAGGAAATCGTGGAGGGCGTGCGCACCGGGTCCGTGGACGTGGTCATTGGCACCCACCGCCTGTTGTCCAAGGACTTTGCCTTCAAGGATCTGGGCCTGGTGATCGTGGATGAGGAGCAGCGCTTCGGGGTGGAGCACAAGGAAGCGCTGAAAAAGATGCGCACCAATGTGGACGTGCTGGCCATGAGCGCCACCCCCATTCCCCGCACCCTGGAAATGTCCATGACCGGCATCCGCGAAACCTCCACCCTGGCCACCCCGCCGGAGGAGCGCCACCCGGTGCTGACCTATGTTGGCGCCCACAGCGACAAGCAGGTGGGTGCTGCTATCCGCCGCGAACTCATGCGCGAAGGCCAGGTCTTCTATGTCCACAACCGGGTCAAATCCATTGACCGCACGGCAGCCCACATCCAACAGCTGGTCCCGGACGCACGCGTGGCAGTGGCCCACGGGCAAATGTCCGAGGCACGCCTGGAGCAGATCATTGTGGACTTCTGGGAGAAGCGCTTTGACGTGCTGGTGTGCACCACCATCATTGAAACCGGCCTGGACATCTCCAACGCCAACACCCTGATTGTGGAACAGGCCAACAACTATGGCCTGTCCCAGCTGCACCAGCTGCGCGGCCGGGTGGGCCGCGGCCGCGAACGCGCGTACGCCTACTTCCTGTACCCGGCGGACAAGCCGCTGGGCGAGGTGGCGCTGGAGCGGCTCAAGGCCGTGGCCGCGCACAATGAACTCGGTGCCGGCATGGCCCTGGCCATGAAGGACCTGGAAATCCGCGGCGCCGGCAACCTGCTGGGCGGCGAGCAGTCGGGCCACATCCAGGGCGTGGGCTTTGATTTGTACATCCGCCTGGTGGGCGAGGCCGTGGCCGACTTCCGCGGCGAAGGCGAGGAGCGGGCGGCGGAAATGAAAATTGAGCTGCCCGTCAATGCGCACCTGCCGCACGACTACGTGCCGGGGGAGCGGTTGCGCCTGGAGGCGTACCGGAAGCTGGCGGCCGCCGACACCATGGAGGCCATTGCAGAGGTGCAGGCCGAGCTCATTGACAGGTACGGTGAGCTTCCGCCGGCAGCTGTGAACCTCATTGCCGTGGCGCACTTCAAGGTGCTGGCCCGCGCCGCCGGACTCTCCGACGTGGCGCTGCAGGGCAACTTCATCAAGTTCGCCCCGGCCGAGCTGCCCGAATCCAAGGAGATGCGCCTGACGCGCATGTATCCCGGGTCTTTGGTGAAACCGGCGCTGAACGCGGTGCTCATCCCCAAGCCCAAAACCGCGCGCATTGGCGGCCGCGATTTGGCCGATGCCGAGGTGCTGGCCTGGGCGCAGGGCGTGCTGGAAGCCATCTTTGAAGTGGCGCCGGTGGCCAGCTGACGCTGTGGCTTGCTGTGCCTGTTGTGTGTTGTGTGTTGTGTGAACCTTATGCGCTGGACCCGGCCTGGGTTCGGCGCATGGCGGGTGCATGCGCTGGACCCGGTCCCAGTTCGGCGCATGGACCACCGGGGGCATTAAAAAACTGACCCGCACGGCCCAGGCGGGCCAGATGCGGGTCAGTGGAAGGGAACTGCCTACTCTCCGGCGGTGTCCGAACGGCCAATGAAGGTCATGGGCACAAAGAACGCCAGGGAGCACAGGATCAGGCCTGCGGCACCGGGAATGTAGGCGTGCGCGGCGCTTTCGAGGCTCCAGAAGGAGAAGGCAAAAATTCCTGCCAAAAACAGGATCATGAAGATGGCGAACAACACTGCTGATTGCACAACACTGTTCTCGCGGCGGTAACTGCTATTGGACATGGTTCCTCCTACCCCGAAAAGTGGGGAGCAAAGTGGCTGCGCCAGCGGCGCGGTGATCTACCCACGATCTTAGTATGAATCAGTAGCCGCTGCCGCCTGCGCCGCCACTGACAATGGCAATGCCGGAGCTGGTGCCAATCCTGGTGGCGCCGGCGGCAATCATTTCCAGCGCCTTGTCCTTGGTGCGCACCCCGCCGGAGGCCTTCACGCCCAGCTCAGGGCCCACGCTCTGGCGCATGAGGGCCACGTCCTGGGCGGTGGCGCCGCCGCCATTGAAGCCCGTGGAGGTTTTGACGTAGTCGGCCCCGGCCTCCACAGCCGCCTGGCAGGCCAGCACCTTTTCATCATCACTGAGCAGCGAGGTCTCAATGATGACCTTCAACAGGGCCTCTTCGGCATGCACCACCTCGGCCACGGCGGAAATGTCGGAGACCAGGGCGTCCTTGTCCAGGGCGCGGGCGGCGGCAATGTTAATGACCATGTCCACTTCCTCGGCACCGTCCATGGTGGCGCCGCGGGCCTCAAAGACCTTCACGTCGGTGTTGTGCGTGCCCAGGGGGAAACCCACCACCGTGCACGTCAAGACGCCCGTTCCCAACAGTGCCTTCTTGGCGGTCTCCACCCACACCGGGTTGACGCAGACGGATTTGAAATGGTGCTCGGCGGCTTCGGCGCACAGGCGCAAAATGTCGGCGCGGCTGGCATCGGGGGCCAGCAGCGTGTGGTCAATGTAGCGGGCCAAACTTTCGGCGGCGGTGTCGGCGTTGTTTGGCTCGGAGAGGGGGCTGGTCATGGTGAACCTTCCTGCAGGCGGCTGATACAACTATGGTGTCATATCCGCCGGCCCGCGCAGCCGGTAGCCGCGCTTGAGCACGGTTTCCACAATGGCGGGATCCGGCAGTGCGGCGCGCAGCCGGCTGATGCTCATGTGCAGCGCATGATCGGCCACCCCCAGGGCAGCGGACAGCTCCCGGTGGGAGAGGACCGCGCCATTGCCCGCCATCAGCGCCCTCACCAGCTGCAGGGGGGCCGGGGCCAGCGGCACCGGAACCCCATTGACGTTCAGTGACTGCCCGCGCAGTTCCAGCACCGCCCCGGCGCTTTGGGCCCGCAGCACCGGAGCGCCCTCCAGGTGCTCGCACACCAGACGGATCAAGGCCCCCATGCGGAAGCGTTCCGGAACCAGGGGTGTGATGCCCGCCTGGAGCAGCGGGGCCGCAGTGACAGGTCCCACCACGGCAGTGACCACGGCGCCGGGGGTGCTTTCGGAGGCGGGGAGGCGTTCATCCTGGACCCCGCGCAGGGCGTTGCGGAACTCCCGGCCGCGGCCCAAGGCCTCGGCGGTGCTCAGCACGGCGTCGACGGCCGGTGCGCTGGTGAAGGTGAGGACATCGAGCTGACGGTTAATGACCGCGTCAATGAGCTGCGGCAGTTTCTCGCCGTCCTCGGCATTGACCCAGCGGTACGGGGTCACTGTCAGCACCCGTGCGCCGGCCGCGCGCAGGCGCTCCAGTGCGGCCTCGTCCGTGTAGCCGTGGACCTGCACGGCCACTGTCTTGCCGTCCACCCCGGCAGCAATGACCAGATCCGTCAACGTGGCGGTGGTTTCATCGGAGCTGATGCCCTCGTCATCCAGGCCCGTGGCCCGGACCGCGCCCCGGGCCTTGGGGCCGCGGACGTAGATGGCGGCCCGGGCCAGCGCGGCCAGAAGTTCCTCACCCTGCCCGGCGGCGTCGGCGGCCTCACACCAGCGCCGCATGCCATAGGCGGTGGTGACCATGACCAAATCCGGGGCGGCGGCAATCACGGCCGCGGTCTCGGCACGCAATATGTCATCATCTGCAACCGGGGCAATCTTCAAGGCCGGGGCATGCAGGACCTGCGCGCCCCGGCGCTCCAGCGCCTCGATCAGGTCCGCGGCACGGCGGTGGGCTGTGACTCCAATGCGGAAACCCAGCAGGGGCTGGGCCGGGCGGGTCTGCGGTGAATCGTTCATGGGGTCCTTACAGCTGGGAGGAGACTGTGGCACGCATTGCGGCCCATGCTTTACGACACTGCCAAAGCGGGACCCGCACTGCCTAATGTTGCGCGCCCCCGGCACGGTTTTGGAAGCGCCGCAGGGAACCGCGGTACAGTAAACGCACTGTCAACGGCCGGCCGGTCTGCGTGCCGCCGCAACCACGGGAGTCCTGGTGCCCATCCCCGCCGCAAAAAATCCGCCCGTCCAGACCAAATCCCGCACCCAGGCACTGGATGGCATCCGCGGGGTGGCCATTGGCGCCGTCATTGCCTCCCATTACGTGCCCGTCTTTGCCCCCGGCGGCTTTGACGGCGGCGCGTACGGCGTGCTGGTGTTCTTTGTTTTGAGCGGATATCTCATCACCACCCTGCTGTTGAAGGAGCATGAGCGCACCGGGCGGATCGAACTGAAGGCCTTTTACATCCGCCGGGCGCTGCGGCTTTTGCCGGCCCTGTACCTTTTCCTGCTCGTGGCCCTGGCGCTGGCGTTCACCGTGGGCCGGCAGCTGCGCATGGATCCGGACGGCGCCGTCACGGGCGCGGTGATGGCATTCTTTTACGTCTTCAACTTCGCCGACTTCCAAGGCCTGCAGATCCCCCATTCCATGACCGTGCTTTGGACGCTGTCCGTGGAGGAACAGTTTTATCTCCTCTGGCCCCTGGTCCTGATCCTCCTGCTGGGGGCACCGGCACTGAAGCCGCGCCTGCAAAAGCTGGTGCTCGGCGCCGCCGTGGTGTTCACACTGCTGGGCATTGTGGCCTTCCTGTTCCTTGGCCTGATGTCCTTCTACCGGACGTGGACGTGGATTGCCCCGCTGCTTTTGGGTGCGTCCCTGGCCATTGCCCAACGCCGCACCCAGGGACAATTTGGCGCGGAGGTGGCAAAGTTCGCCCCCATTGCCTGGTGCCTGCTGCTGCTGGTGGCGCTGTCCCCGCCCACATTGAACAGCGTGGTCACGCATGCGGTGGTGGTGCCGCTGCTGTCCCTGGCCAGCTGCGTCATCATTGCCCGCAGCACCGGCAGCCAAGCCACCGTCTCCACGCGGGTGCTCGGCTCGCCCCTGCTGGTCTATGTGGGCAGACGTTCCTACGGGCTCTACCTGTGGAACCTCCTTGCCCTGGAGTCGCTGGAGCCTTTCATCACGGACCCGGTGCTGCTCATTGTCTGCGCGCTCGCCGTTGCCTTTGCCGTGGCCGAGGCGTCCTACCGTTGGGTGGAGATGCCCGCGCTGCGGCACAAGCACCGCTTCGAGCGGGCGCAGCTGGCCTGAGGCCGGGCTCACGCCGTCAGCAGGGCCGCGTCCAGCCCGGCCACGGCCAGCTCCGCCCCCAGCGCCACCACCTCGCCCATGACAATCACTGCCGGATTGCGGCAGGTGGAGGAGGCCGCCACAATGCCAGCCAGCGTTGACGTTGTGGTGCGCGCGGTGGGGCTGAAACCACGCTCGAGAACGGCAACCGGCGTGCTGGCGGCCAGCCCGGCCAGGCGCAGCCCCGCCACGAGCGAGGGCAGCGTGCCGATGCCCATGAGCACCACAAGGGTGCCGCCCAGGCCCGCCAAATGGGCATACTCCCTGCCTGTAAGCGGGGCGTGCCCGGAGACCACCGTGAACAGGTGGCTGACATTGCGGTGCGTGAGGGGAATGCCGGCCGCGCCGGGGACGGCAATGGCGCTGGAAACGCCCGGAATCACCGTCACCGGGATGCCCGCGGCCAGCGCACCGGCCATTTCCTCCCCGCCGCGGCCAAACACGAACGGGTCCCCGCCCTTGAGGCGGAGCACCTGCAGGCCGCTGCGGGCGCCGTCGATCATCCGGGCGGTGATGTCCTCCTGCGGCACCTTGTGGCGCCCGGGGGTTTTGCCCACGTCCACAAAGGTGGCCCGTGGCGCCAGCTGCGCCAGGTCCGCGGTGGGGCCCAGGCGGTCGAAATAGACCACGTCGGCCACGGCCAGGGCCCTGGCCGCGCGGACGGTGAGCAGATCGGCCGGTCCGGGGCCGCCCCCTGCGAGGGTGATGTGTCCGGTGCGTCGTGTGCGTGTCATGAAAGGTCCCCTTTACCGGTGGATTGCTTGGGCGCGGGCGTTCCGGTGCCGCGGACGGGAATGTGGGTGGCGATCAGCACCGAAGCGGCCTTTTCCCCCTGCGTGGCCGGACGGATCTGGCCCCGTTCGGGGACAAAAACAATGGAGTCATCGGCGGTGTCCGGGGCATTGACGAAGGAGCGGAAGCGGCGCAGCCGTTCGGGGTCCGCCAGGGTGGCGGCCCATTCGTCCTGGTAGTTCTCCACATGGGCGGCCATGGCGGCCTCCAGCTCCGCGGCAATGCCCAGGGAATCCTGCACCACCACCTCTTCCACCTGGGGCAGTCCACGCTCTTCCTGCCAGCGGGCCGTGCGCTGCAGCCTGTCCGCGGTGCGGATGTAATACATCAGGTACCTGTCGATGTAGCGCACCAGGGTGTCAGCGTCGAGGTCCTTGGCCAGCAGCTGGGCGTGGGCCGGGGTTGCCCCGCCATTGCCGCCCACATACAAATTCCAGCCGTCGGCGGTGGCAATGATGCCCACATCCTTGCCGCGGGCTTCGGCGCATTCACGGGCGCAGCCGGAGACGCCAAATTTGATTTTGTGTGGGCTGCGCAGGCCCCGGTAGCGCAGTTCCAGGTCAATGGCCATGGCCTGCGAGTCCTGCACCCCGAAGCGGCACCACGTGGAGCCCACACAGGACTTCACCGTGCGCAATGACTTGCCGTAGGCCTGCCCGGACTCCATGCCGGCGTCCACCAGGATCCGCCAAATTTCCGGCAGCTGCTCCAGCCGGGCCCCGAAAAGATCAATCCGTTGCCCGCCGGTGATTTTGGTGTACAGCCCAAAATCCTGGGCCACCTTGGCAATGACCGCCAGCTTCTCCGGGGTGATTTCCCCGCCTGGGATGCGCGGCACCACCGAGTAGCTGCCATCCTTTTGCATATTGGCCAGCGCCCTGTCATTGGTGTCCTGCAGCGTGCCGCGGCCCTCATCCAGGACGTAGGCGCCGTTTTGGCTGGCGAGGATATTGGCCACGGTGGGCTTGCAAATGTCGCAGCCGCGCGCCGCTTCAGCCGTCCCGGCCACGCCAAAGCGGGCCACGATGTCCGGGAAGGTGCTCAGCTCCAGGGCACGGATGCCCTCAAAAAGCTCCCGGCGGGAAAGGGCAAAGTGCTCACACAGGGCCGTGGAGACGGCAATGCCGGCTTTCACCAGTTCCCTTTCAAGCACCTTCTTCAGCAGCGGCACGCAGGAACCGCACTGGGTGCCTGCCCGGGTGCACGCCTTCAGGACGGGCAGCTCCCGCACCGGATCCTGGCCATCACAGCTGCCGCAGCCGTTGACGGCGTCGCGGACACTGCCGGCGGTGACATTGTTGCAGGAGCACAGCACGGCGTCGTCGGGAAGCTCGACCGTGGGGGCGTCCCCGCCGCCGGCCGCCGAAAGGAACGCGCCGGGTTCCGCCGGCAGTTCCCGGCCCAGCAGGGGGCGCAGGCTGGTGTAGGGGGAGGCGTCCCCCACAAAGATCCCGCCCAAAAGCGTTTTGGCGTCTTCGCTGGTGACAATTTTTTGGTACACGCCACGGGCCGGGTCTGCGTACACCACCTCCAGGCTGTTCCCGGTGCGGGCGAAGGCGTCACCGAAGCTGGCCACATCCACGCCGGAGAGCTTGAGCTTGGTGGCGGTGTCAAAACCGGGGAAGGTGGCGGTCCCGCCGTGCAGCCGGTCCGCCACAATTTCCGCCATGGTGTTGGCCGGTGCCACCAGGCCCAGGCACATGCCGCCAAAGTTGGCCACCTCGCCAATGGCCCACACGCCCGGGACCGTGGTGGCGCAGCCGTCGGTGATGACAATGCCCCCGCGCGGGCCCAGTTCAAAGCCGTGGTGTGCGGCGCCGTCGTCCCCGCGGGCCAGTTCATCACGGGGCCGCACGCCCACCGCCACCACCACCAGATCCGCCGGCACCAGCGTGCCGTCGGCCAACAGCACGCCGGTGACCTGCCCGGCACCGTCACTTTCAATGGCGGAGGGGTACACCCCGGCGGTGGCGCTCATGCCCTTTGCCGCGACCAGGCGGCCCAGGGCCTGGCCGGCGCCCTCATCAAGCTGGGCATTCATGAGCCAATTGCCGCCGTTGATGACCACTGAGGCGGCGCCGAGCTTGATGAGCCCCGCGGCGGCCTCAAGCCCCAGCAGCCCGCCGCCAATCACCGCGGTGTTCACCTTCCGGCCCAGCTTCTCCCCCAGTCGGGCCACTTGGGCATTGAGGGTCCACACGTCCTCCAGGGTGCGGTAGACGTGGGCGTGTTCGGCGCCGGGAATGCTCAGGCGCACGGCGTCGGAACCGGTGGCCAGGACCAACTGGTCGTACGGGTACTGGATTAGTTCGCCGCAGCTCATGGTCTCGACGATGCCGTTGCCGGGATCGATCCTCGCCACCTCGGCGCCCCGGACCAGCGTGATGGCGGGGTGGTCCCACAGGGCCGGATCGCCCAGGGTAAGGTCGGTGTCCACATCCGTGAGGGCCTGGCTCAGCGCCACCCTGTCATAGGGGGCATGGACCTCCTCGGTGAGGACCGTAATGTGCCAGTTGTTGAGGCCGCGGGCGTGCATGGCCTCGGCAAAACGGTGCGCTGCCGGACCTCCGCCCACCACCATAATTGCGCCAGGGGCTTTCGGATCCGGAATGTTCTGCTCGCTGGGCTGCGTCATGACAGGGCCTTTCACTGGGTGGGCCTGTTGGCGCCACGGTGTGGTCCCATCGTAGGAAAGCGCCATTACTGAACCGTTTCGCTTAAGTAACAGGCAGTTAACGCGTACCTCACTGGTGCGCCCGCCGCGGTGGTGACCCGGGTTTAACCTTGCCGACACACGCAGGGGCCGCACGGGAAACATGGCAGCCCTAGTGTGAAGTGCAGTTGATGGATCCGGGCCACCACTGCCGGGTCCAGGCCCCCAATGCCGCCTAAACGCTGCACCTACGCTGCATTTACCTAAGGAACGCTCATGGAAACGCTCATGGAAATGCCCCTGGAATTGCCCCTGGAATTGCCCCGCACCGTCCAGCAGGCCAAGGCCCGCCCCGCCCAAACAGCCCGCTGGTATGCGCTCTGCCGGCTGGACGAGCTGGAGGATTCCTGGGGCGAGGCGGTTCTCATCAACGGCCAGCAGCTGGCCTTGTTCCGGGTGGGGGCAAGCCAGGTGTTTGCCGTCTCCCACGCCGATCCGGCCACCCGCTCCCACGTCATGGCCCGGGGACTGGTGGGTTCGCGCGGGGATGTCCCCACGATCGCCTCGCCCCTGCACAAGGAGGTCTATTCACTGGCCACGGGGGAGTGCTTTGGCCACCCCGAACTCCACTTGGGCACCTATCCGGTGCGGGTGGTGGACGGCGCCATTGAGGTGTCCCTGGATATGTGCCGTTAGCCATCTGCGTGGCAGGGCTGCCTTGCTGTCGGTGATGTCATGCGCCGGGCTGGTCCTGAATTTGGCGCATGGCGACTCTTGGCGCCAAACCCGGTCTGGGTTTGGCGCATAAAGTTGTGCCACGTTTCTTATGCGCCGGATTCGGTGCGGTTTTGGCGCATAAAAAAGCTGAACATGTTGTGGGTGCGACCGGGCTGTGTGTTGTACACATAAGATGCGGGGTGCGGCCCAAAACTGGCGGTGTCCCAGCCGTATTTGTCACATTCCGGCGATCTTGGCAGGAGTGCGGTGTTGGGGATGCAAGTGGCCAAGCTGCCAGGGGGAATGCGGGAATTGAACAAGCTGATGCCGCCGCGAGCGTGCTGTTGGCGGGTCCGAAAACGTGGAGCTGCGATCTCCGCACGGCTGTGACCCCCGTCCAGCCGGTCTTCAACGCCACGGCTGACACCGTCAGAATTCCCGTCAAGACCGGAGTCACGTACTACATCAACAATGTGGCCAGGAAGGATGGGCTGCCCGGCTCTAAGGGATTCAACGGCTGTTGAGAGTGCCTGCGCCGCCGGCCTGTGCCGGCGACGCACCCTTGCCTAGAGGTTTTCCAACCCCAGGGCGCCCTCCACATCCAGCACCACTGCCGCAAGCGCCCGCTGCGCCTCCGAGCGGGCGGCATCGAGCTGATCCGCCTCGGCCACCGGCACAATCACTTCCAGGTAGCACTTGAGCTTGGGCTCGGTGCCGCTGGGCCGGACAATGACCCGGGTGCCGTTGCGTGTCAGATACGCCATGCCGTCGGTGGCGGGAAGATCCGCGGTGCCCACTGACAAGTCCTTGTGTTCGGTCACGGCGGAACCGTCAAAGGCGGCCGGGGGCTGGCTCCGCAGCCTGTCCATCATGGCCACAATGTCCGAAGGGTCCTCCACCCGGATGCTCATTTGATTGCTCACATGCAGCCCGTGGACCAGTGCCAGCTCATCCAGGACATCAAAGACCGTCCGGCCGTCCGCCTTGAGGGCGGCAGCCATTTCCGCCAGCAGCAGCCCGGCGGAAATGCCGTCCTTGTCCCGCACCAGCTCCGGGGCTACACAGTAGCCCAGGGCTTCCTCATAGCCAAAGGTCAGCCCCGGCACCCGAGAGATCCACTTGAAGCCCGTGAGGGTTTCCCGGTGCTGGTAGCCGGCGGCGGCGGCAATCTTGGCCAGCAGCCGCGAGGAAACAATGGAGTTCGCGAACACCGGCGCCGCGCCGGCGTCCACGGCCCCGCCGCGCAGCACCAGGTGTGCGCCCAACAACGCCCCCACCTGGTCGCCGTGGAGCTGGTGCCATTGCCCGGTGGCCGGGTTCCGGGCACCCAGGGCCACCCGGTCGGCGTCGGGGTCATTGGCCAGCACCAGATCGGCATCCACGGACTCCGCCAGTGCGAACGCCAGGTCCATGGCGCCGGGCTCCTCCGGGTTGGGGAACGCCACGGTGGGGAACCCGGGGTCCGGCTGGGCCTGCTCCGGCACGGGGTGGACGTCGCTGAAGCCGGCCTGCGCCAGCACCGCCAGCGCCGTTTCATGCCCCACCCCGTGCATGGAAGTGTGCACAATCCGCAGCCCGCGCGCCGGAAAGGTGCCAGGATCGGCCACTGCGGCGGCGGCGGCAATGTAGTTTTCCACCAGCTCCGGACCCAGCACCGTCCAGCCCTGCTCCGCCATGCCAATGGCGGCGGTGTCACCAAATTCGCCCGCCCGGGCCACGGCGGCAATGTGTCCTGCAATGTCGGCGTCGTGCGGGGCCACAATCTGCACGCCCTGGGCCTCGGCGGCCACTGCCCGCCCGCCCAGGTAGACCTTGTAGCCATTGTCCTGCTTGGGGTTGTGGCTTGCGGTGACCATGATCCCCGCCTCGCAGGACAGCGCCCGCACCGCGTACGCCAGCACGGGCGTGGGCAGCGGCGCCGGCAACAGGTAGGTCTCAATGCCGGCGGCGGTGAAGATGGCTGCCGTTTCGGCGGCAAAGGCGCTTGAATTGTGGCGGGCGTCAAAGCCCACCACGGCCCGGGGGCGGTAGGAAAGCCCGCCCACGGGTGCGGGGCCGCCGTCGTGCTCCTGGGCCAGGGCCAACAGGTGGGCCGCCACACCCGCAGCGGCCCGGCGCACCACCGTCCTGTTCATCCGGTTGGGGCCCGGGCCCATGGCGGCCCGCAGCCCGGCAGTGCCGAACTGCAGATCCCCGGCAAAGCTGTCCACCAGCTCCGCGGGATCCGCCGCGGCGTCCGCAATCAGCTCCTGCAGCGCCTGGGCCGTGGCGGGATCGGGATCGTTGGCGGCCCACACGGCGGCCGCTTCGCGCAGGGCGGCGAGTTCGAGTGCGGCCATGGACTCGGATGTTTCCTTTTGTACGTGTTTCACGCAACCAATGTATCCGCCGCCGCAGGGATGTCCTAGAGTTTGGCGATGATGCCGGCCAACAATGCCGAAATCCTGGGACCGGCGGCAACCCCTGCCTCCAGCACTTCGGTGTGGCTCAGCGGTGTGGCGCTGATGCCGGAGGCCAGGTTGGTGACCAGTGAAATGCCAAACACCTCCATGCCGGCCGCCCGGGCCGCAATGGCCTCCAGCGCGGTGGACATGCCCACCAGATCGGCCCCAATGGCCTTGGCGTACTGCACCTCGGCGGGGGTCTCATAGTGCGGGCCGGTGAACTGCGCGTACACGCCCTGATCCAGGGAGGGGTCCACCTCCAGGGCCAGGCCGCGCAGGCGCGCGGAGTACAGATCGGTCAGATCCACAAAGGTGGCACCTTCCAGGGGGGAGGTGGCCGTGAGGTTGATGTGGTCGCTGATGAGCACCGGCGTGCCGGGCGCCCAGGCCTCGTTCAAACCGCCGCAACCATTGGTCAGCACCAGCGTCTTGGCGCCGGCGGCCGCTGCGGTGCGCACCCCGTGGACCACCGCACGCACGCCCTTGCCCTCGTAAAAGTGGGTGCGGGCCCCCAGGACCAGCACGTTTTTCCCGTTTGGCGTGCGGATGGAGGTCAGTGTGGCCTGGTGCCCCACCACGGCCGGGGCCGAGAAGCCCGGGACGGTGGCGGCGTCGAGCACTGCCGTCACCTCGCCAATGAGGCCGGCCGCCGCCCCCCACCCCGAACCCAGCACCACTGCAATGTCATGGTTGGGCACGCCTGTGTGTTCGGCAATGTGGGCCGCGGCCTGCGCAGCCAGCTGGTGGGGATCAGTTGCGGGATTCTCTTGTTCATAAGTCACGGAACCAACATACAGTCCAAAGGCCTGCCGGCACCAAGGGACTTGGAGCAAAGCCGCGGCTAGGGAAGAATGTAGGACTGTGACCAGCCAACAGGATGTATTTGCGCCCTTTGCCCTTCCCAGCCTCGCCATTTTAGGTGGCGGACCCGGCGGTTACGAGGCCGCCATGGTGGCCGCCTCCATGGGAGCCGAGGTGACCATCATTGAGCGCTCCGGGGTGGGCGGCTCCGCCGTGCTCACGGACGTGGTGCCGTCCAAGACCCTCATTGCCACCGCCGACGCCATGAACCGCAACGTGGACTCCGCGGAACTGGGCGTGAGCTTCAAAGCCGCCGACGGCGACCCCAAGGAAGCCATCAAGGCCGATCTGCTGCAGATCAATGAACGCGTGCTGCGCCTGGCCAAGGAGCAGTCCACCGACATCCGCCGCGGGCTGGAGGCGGTGGGCGTGAAAATCATCATTGGCACCGGGCGGCTGCTGGACAACCGCACCATTGAGGTGG
The DNA here is from genome assembly GCF_042668835.1 of Specibacter sp. NPDC057265. Lineage (NCBI taxonomy): Bacteria > Bacillati > Actinomycetota > Actinomycetes > Micrococcales > Micrococcaceae > Specibacter > Specibacter sp. NPDC057265. The sequence continues at coordinate 251,741 of NZ_JBHUYE010000001.1, read as the reverse complement.
ACCGCGGGGAGACCAATGAGATTGTCCGGGCCGACGCCATCCTGGTCTCCGTGGGCGCGCACCCCCGGGAACTGGCCACCGCCAAACCCGACGGCGAGCGCATTTTCAACTGGACCCAGATCTATGACCTGAAGGAACTTCCCGAGGAGCTCATTGTGGTGGGTTCGGGCGTCACCGGCGCCGAGTTCGCCTCCGCGTTCAATGGCCTGGGCTCCAAGGTCACCTTGATTTCCAGCCGCGACCAGGTGCTGCCGGGGGAGGACTCGGACGCCGCCGCCGTGCTGGAGGACGTCTTTGCCCGCCGCGGCCTCACAGTGCTCTCACGTTCCCGTGCGGAATCCGTGCAGCGCACCGAGCACGGCGTGGTGGTCACCCTGGGCGACGGCTCCACCGTCACCGGCACGCACTGCCTGGTGTGCGTTGGTTCCATCCCCAACACCACCGGCATTGGCCTGGAAGCGGCGGGGGTGGAGGTCACGTCCAGCGGCCACATCAAGGTGGACGGCGTCTCCCGCACCAGCGCGCCGAACGTCTATGCCGCCGGCGACTGCACAGGCGTCTTCGCCCTGGCCTCGGTGGCCGCCATGCAGGGCCGCATCGCCGTGGCCCACCTGGGCGGCGACGGCGTGCGCCCGCTGAAGTTGAAAAACGTCTCCTCCAACATCTTCACCTCCCCGGAAATTGCCTCGGTGGGTGTTTCGGAGGCGGACCTGGCCAGCGGAAAGTACCAGGGGGATGTGCTGAAGCTTTCGCTGCGCACCAATGCCCGCGCCAAGATGCGCAATGTGGATGAGGGTTTCATTAAGATCATTGCCCGCAAGGGCTCCGGAACCGTCATTGGCGGTGTGGTGGTGGGTGCCGGGGCCTGTGAGCTGATTTTCCCCATTGCCCTGGCCGTGGCCCAAAAGCTGCATGTGGATGACGTTGCCAGCACCTTCACCGTCTATCCCTCCTTGTCCGGCTCCATTTCGGAGGCGGCGCGCCGCCTGCATGTTCACATGTAGGACACCTTTCCTGCCGCGATCTGAAGTGGGTTAACGTGTCCTATGAGCAAATTACCTGCAGGCCGGGGCGGAACAGCCGCCCCGGCCCGTCGAGAGACCTTCTCCTCGCGAAAACTCTTCATCCTTTCAGCCATCGGCTCCGCCGTAGGCCTGGGTAACATTTGGCGCTTCCCGTACGTGGCGTATGAAAACGGCGGCGGCGCCTTCCTCGTCCCCTATTTGGTGGCGCTGCTGTGTGCCGGCATCCCGCTGCTGTTTTTGGACTACTCCATTGGCCACCGCTTCCGCGGCTCGGCGCCCCTGTCCTACCGCCGTCTGCACCGCGCCGCGGAGCCCCTGGGCTGGTGGCAGGTGTTGATTTGTTTTGTCATTGCCATCTACTACGCGGCCATCATTGCCTGGGCAGCCATGTACACCTGGTTCTCCGTGACCCAGGCCTGGGGCGACGACGCCGAGGGCTTCTTCTTTGGCGAGTACCTGCAGTCCGCCGACGAGGCCGGGCTGTCCTTTGACTTTGTCTCCAGCGTCTTCTTCCCCATGCTCGCAGTCTGGCTGGTGACCATTGTGATCATGGTGGCCGGGGTCAACAAGGGCATTTCCCGGGCCAATGCGGTGTTCCTGCCGCTGCTGGTGGTCATGTTCATCATCCTAGTGGTGCAGTCGGTGTTCCTGGAAGGCGCCATGGAGGGCCTGAACGCCTTCTTCACCCCCGACTGGGCCGCGCTGCGCGACGCCAGCGTGTGGGCTGCCGCCTTTGGCCACATCTTCTTTTCCCTCTCCGTGGCCTTTGGCATCATGGTCACCTACTCCTCCTACCTCAAGCGCAAAACCGATCTGACCGGTTCCGGCATGGTGGTGGCCTTCGCCAACTCCGGCTTTGAGATCCTGGCCGGCATTGGTGTTTTCGCGGCCCTGGGCTTCATGGCGGTGGCTTCCGGAACGGCCGTGGACGAGGTGGCCTCCGGCGGCATTGGTTTGGCCTTCGTGGCCTTCCCCACGATTGTTTCCGAGGCCCCCTTTGGTGCGGTGCTGGGTGTGTTGTTCTTCGGCTCGCTGGTCTTTGCCGGCCTGACCTCGCTGATCTCCATTTTGGAGGTCATTGTGGCCGCCTTCCAGGACAAGCTGGGCTGGAGCCGCAAGCTGGCCACGCTGGCCGTCACCATCCCCATTGCAGTGATTTCGCTGCTGCTCTTCCCCACCACCACCGGCATCCAGCTGCTGGACACCTCCGATGCGTTCGTGAACCAGTTCGGCATCCTGGCCTGCGCGCTGGTGAGCGTGATTGTCATTTCCGCCGGGCTCAGCAGCCTGCCGCGGCTGCAAAAGCACCTCAACCTCACCTCCTCCATCAAGATGGGCGCCGGCTGGCGCATCCTGGTGGGCGGAATTGTGCCGGTGGCGCTGGGCTACATGCTCATCAGCGAGGTCCAGGCCAAGAGCGCCGAACAGTACTCCGGCTACCCGGCCTGGTTCAACGGCGTCTTTGGCTGGGGCATGGCGGGGGCCTTGATTGTGGGGGCGCTGCTGCTGTCCCTGATTCCCTGGAGCGACAAATCCAAGCTCAAGGATCCCGAATATGAGCAGTTCAACAGTGACGCCCAAGGTGCCGGCGATGTGGACAACAACGCCAGGCTTGGCTCCACCGGGCTTGGTTCTACCGGGCTTGGCTCGGGTGCTCGCCACTCCGCCGAAGCCGGCGCCACCGTGGGGGAGGTGAAGAAATGACCCCGGTAGCAATCACCATGATGATCATTGCCATGTTGACCGTGTGGGGCGGACTGGGCCTGGCCCTGTGGAACCTGTCCAGGCACCCCGAAGAACAGGACGAGCTCCCCAACGAGGTGCCCGAACCCTAGGACCCGAAAGTCCGGCACGGCTGGATTCCGCCGGTGCCGCTTTGGCGCACCACAGCCCTTAGTTGCCCGGCGGGACGTCCGTGGGAGGCGTGCCGCCCGGGACGCCTCCCGGCGGCGTGCCGCCTTCCGTGGGAGGCGTCCCGCCGGGCCCTCCCTCAGGCCCTCCCTCCGGCGGAGTGCCGCCACCCATCCCGCCCGGTGCCGCGCCGGCGCTGGGCGTGGTGGTGGTGTCAATCCCGACGGTGAGTTCCACCCGGTAGCCCGCCGTGGCGTCACCGGACACGGTGGCCAGCTGCAGCGCACCGCCGTCGTCACTAAAGACATTGTCCGTTTCCAGACTGATCTGGGCCAGGTTGGCGATGGACCCGGCATAGTCGGGCAGGGCGTACACGGTTTCGCTGATGTCCTGGGGCAGGGCAATCTGCGAGGTGGCAATGGCATTGGCGGAATCGGTGATGTCATCCACCGTGGGGTAGACCTCAAAGTGGATGTGCGGCCAGCGGCCCGTGTAGCAGGCCGGGAAAATGGAGGTGTAGCCCACCTTCCCGTCACTGTCGGCCACCTGCACCCCGCGCAAATAGCTTTCGCCCTCAATGCCCTCGGAGTACATGGAGTAGCCGCCTGCGGCATTGCAGTGCCACACATACACGGCGGCATCTTTGAAGGGCGCATTGCCATTGGCCATGTCCACCACGGTGAGCGCCAATGTCATGGGCACGCCCGCAGCCGTTGCGCCGCCGCCAATGCTGGAGCGGATGTCGCTGCGGACAATGCCCGCATTCTCCAGCACGTCAGGACCGTTGGACCCGTCCCCCGGGTAGGGGCCCGCGGTCTCATCAGGCACCTCCACCACAGCCAAGGCGGGCGCGTCCGTGGAATTGCCCGAACAGGCCGCGAGCGCCAAAGCCCCCATGCCCACCCCAAAAACACCAATCATTTTCCGGCGGCTGAGCAGGGTGCCAAGGTCAAAGGCGATGCCTTGATCCACAACCTCCTCCCCGGCCCGGTCAAGCAGCCGGCCCTCATAGGATGGTCCGCTCGGGGTGTGCTGTGGTTCCGGGATCTTGCTCATGGCGCCTCACGTGCTTTGCTGTAATGGTTGCTTCAAGCATCCACCTCCAGCCAAGGCCGCCGCTGTGGCGAAGCTGTGCGGCAGTTAAGAGGGTTGGCATTGACCCGCCCAGCACGTCACAGCGTGCCCGCGTGCCTCAGACGGGTGCAAAATGGGCCTCGATCAGCTCCTGCAGTGCTCCATGGCAGCCGCCGCAGCCGGTGCCGGCACGGGTTGCGGCGGAGACCTCCGGCACGCTGGCGCAGCCGCCGGCCACCGCGGACAGCACGGCACCGGCGCTGATGCCCGCGCAGCGGCACACGGTCCTGCCGGGATCCGTGCCGGCACCGCCCAGTGCGCCGGCGGCGTCCGGACCGTCCAGGCGCAGCAGCGCAGATCTGTCCGCAGGCAATTCCGAGCCGCGTTCAAACAACAGGGTCAGCTCCGCCCCGGTCCGCGGCATGCCCACACTGATGAAACCGGCCAGCACACCTGCGCGGGTGGTCATTTTTACGTATTTGCCGTGTTCGGGATCGGCCCACACGCTCACCTGCTGGCCCGGGACGTCGTCGAACGGCCCAGCGGCCACCTCTCCGGCGGCAGCCACGTCCACGCCGCGGGCCTTGAGCATCATGACGGCCGCCTGCTCCGGCGGCAGGGGAGCCGGCGCCGCGCCTCCGCCCAGGAATCCGGCCAACCATTCAGCCTGACGCCAGCCGGGACCAATCAGGCCGGCCGGTCCCGTGCCGGCGGCGCAGTCCGGGCAGCCGGCGTCCAGGCAACGGATGTGGGCGCAGTCACCCACGGCGAACACCTGGGGATCGTGGTGCGCCCGCAACTGGTGATCCACCAGGATTCCGCGGTCCGTGGCCAGGCCGGCTCCGGCCGCCACCTCCACCCGGGGCCGCACCCCGCAGGAGAGCAGCAGCAGGTCCCCGGCCACCGGGTCCCCATCCTCCTGCAGCAGCGCCGCAAAGGCCGCGCCACCCCCAGGTCCCGGGCGCAGGTCCACACCCACTGCCCGGGCCTTGGCCACCACCTTGATGCCGCGGGCGCGCAGCGCGGCAGCCACCGTGTGGCCGGCCCCGGCGTCGATGCTGCGTCCCAGGGCATGCGCGCCGTGGTGGACCACCGTGACCTGGGCGCCTTCGTCGCGGGCAGCCAGGGCGGCTTCCAGGCCCAGGATGCCGCCGCCCAGCACCACCACGTGCGCGTGCCGTTCGACGGCGCTGCGCAGCACCGCCGCATCGTCCAGATCGCGCAGGGCAATCACGCCCGCCGGCAGGGGTGCGTGCGCAGCCGGGTCCGGGTTGAGCCCGTGCAGGGTGGGAATCACGGGCCGGGCGCCGGTGGCGAAGACCAGCTGCTGGTAGTGGATCCAGGTACCGTCCGCCAGCAGCACGCCCTGGCGGGCCCGGTCCACGCGGAGCACCCGCGCCGCCAAGTGGACGGCAACGCCCGCGGCCACGAGCTCGGCGGGGTCTGAGACGTTCATGGCTGCCGCGGTGGTGCGGCCCACGCCCAGATCGGCCACCAAGACCCGGTTGTAGGCGGCGGCGCCCTCCTCGCCAATGACTGTCAGGGCCAGGTCCCCGCACCGGACGGCGGGCAGCAGCCCCTCAATGAGCCTGGCCGCCACCGGTCCATAACCAATCACCACCACGTGCTGCGCCGTTGCCTTCATGACGCCTCCTGCAAGGCGCCGGTGCCGGGGGCCGCGGTGCCTGCCGTGACGGTGACGGAACTGGCCTTGAATCCCGGCATGCCGGAAATGGGATCCACGGCTGCACTGGTGAGCAGGTTCGCGTTCTCCTCCTGGGCAAAATGGAAGGGCAAAAACACGGTGTCGGGGCGGATGGTGGTGCTCAGTTCCGCCGTGCACCGCACGGTGCCGCGCGCATTGGCGATCGTGACGGGACCGCCGTCGGAAATGCCCCGGGCGTGGGCCGCCAGGGGGTGGATGAGCAGCCGGGCATGCGGGGCGGCGTCGGCCAGGGCCGGCACGCGCCGGGTCTGGGTGCCTGACTGGTAGTGCTCCAACAGCCTGCCGGTGGTCAGGGCGAGGGTGGCGCCGGCAAACAAGGCGTCCCGGGCCGGTGCGGGCGCGGGGGAGACGGGCGTCAGCACCGCCCGGCCGTCCGGGTGCGCGAAGGCCTCAAGGAACAGCCGCGGCGTTCCCGTACTGCCCGCCGGGTAGGGCCAGTACGCTGCCGCACCGGAATCCAGCAGCGCATAATCAATGCCGGAGTAGTCGGCCAGGCCGCCGGCGGAGGCCGCCCGCAGTTCGGTGAACACGGTCTGAGGATCGGCGCTGAAGGTGGACGGGGCTTTCAGGCGCCGGGCCAGTTCGGCCATGATCCACAACTCCGAACGTGCCCCCGCAGGCGGGGTGACGGCGGCCCGGCGGCGCAGCACCCGCCCCTCCAAATTGGTCATGGTGCCCTCCTCCTCCGCCCACTGCAGCACCGGCAGCACCAGGTGGGCCTCCCGCGCCGTTTCCGACATGAAAAAATCACACACCACCAAAAAATCCAAGGCACGCAGCCCCTTGACCACCTCTGTGGCATTGGGAGCCGACACCGCCACATTGGCCCCGTGGATGAAAAAGGTCCGCACCCCGCCCGGTTTGCCCAGGGAGGCGAGCAGCTCCACGGCGGGCAGCCCGGGCCCCGGAATGGCCTCCGGTTCCACACCCCAGACCCGGGCCACATGGGCGCGGGCGGCAGGGTCGGTGATCTTGCGGTAGCCGGGCAGCTGGTCGGCCTTTTGGCCGTGCTCCCGGCCGCCCTGGCCGTTGCCCTGGCCGGTGAGGGTGCCGTAGCCGCTGTTGGCGGAGCCGGGCAGGCCCAGCAGCAGGGCCAGGTTGATGGCGGCGGTGGCGGTGTCGGTGCCGTCCACCTGCTGCTCCACGCCGCGCCCGCTCAGGATGTAGCTGCCGCCGCGGCGGGCACCCGCTGCCAACAGCCGGGCGGTTTCACGCAGCTGCCCGGTGGGAACCCCGGTCACGGCCTGCACCCTTTCCGGCCACCAGGGGGCCACGCTGCGCGCCAGGGCCGGGTAGCCGCCGGTGCGGCCGGTGATGAAGTCCGTGTCCGCAAGCCCCTCATGGATGACCAGGTGGCACAGGCCCAGCAGCAGCACCAGATCGGTGGCGGGTGCAGGCTGGAGGTGCAGGCCGGCGCCGTCGGCGGTGAAATCGGCGGTGGCGGTGCGGCGGGGATCCACCACAATCAGCCCGCCCGCGGCCCGTGCGCCCTGGAGGTGCTGGATGAACGGGGGCATGGTCTCGGCCACATTGGAGCCCAGCAGCAGCACGGTGTGGGCAGTGTCCAGATCCGCCAGCGGAAACGGCAGCCCCCGGTCAAGGCCAAAGGCGCGGTTGCCGGCGGCCGCGGCGGAGGACATGCAGAACCTGCCGTTGTAGTCGATGCGGGAGGTGCCCAGCGCCAGTCGGGCAAACTTGCCCAGCTGGTAGGCCTTCTCGTTGCTCAGGCCGCCGCCGCCAAAGACGCCCACCGCATCCGGGCCGTGGCTGCTGCGCGTGGCGGTGACCTGCCCGGCAATCAAGTCCAGCGCATGCTCCCACTCCACGGGGCGGTGGACGCCGTCGGGCCCGCGCAGCAGGGGAGTGGCCACGCGGTGTGCATGGCCCAGCAGGGCCGCGGAGGTCCAGCCCTTGCGGCACAGTCCGCCGCGGTTGGTGGGGAAATCGCGGCCGGCAATGACGGGTTCGGGCAGCGCATCCGTCACTGTCATGGCACATTGCAGGGCGCAGTAGGGGCAGTGCGTGGCGGTTGCCGTCGGGGCCGGCGTCGTACCCATTACACATGTCCCAACGACGTCGCCGAGGACGGGCGCAGGTACACGGCCCAGGTCAAGGCCATGAGCACCAGGTAAGCTGCCACGAATCCCATGAAGGCGCCCTCATAACCACCGGTGGCCTGGCGTGAGGCATTCAAGACCTGCGGAACCACGAAGCCGCCATAGGCGCCGATGGCTGAGATGATGCCCAAAGCGGCCGAACCCTTGCGGGTGGCGCTCATGCGCCCATCAGTGCCAGTGCTGGCCCGAAGTGCAAACACCAGGGGAATCATGCGGTAGGTGGAACCGTTGCCGGCGCCGGCTGCCGCGAAGAGGAGCAAAAACAGCAGCAGGAAGATCGGGAAGCTGTTCAGCGGCAAGGTGGACAGCTGCGCCAGGGCGGTCACTGCCAGCACCCCAAAGCAGGCCACCGTGACGCGGGCACCACCCCAGCGGTCGGCCAGCCTGCCGCCGAATGGCCGGGCCAGGGAACCAATCAAGGCCCCCAGGAACGCCAGGGAGATCACGGCCGGTCCAATGGCGATGCCCACCCCGGTACCAAAGGAATCCATGATCAGCTTGGGGAACACGGCAGCGAAGCCGATAAAGGAGCCAAAGGTGCCAATGTACAGCAGGGCCAGAATCCACAGGTGCGGCTCCCGCAGGGACGCCAGCGAACCGGCGACGTCGGACTTGGCGCTGGCCAGGTTGTCCATGTACTTCCAGGCACCCCAGGCGGCAATGAGGATCAACGGCACCCACATGAGCCCGGCCAGCGGCAGTCCCACGGTGCCGGCCGCCAGCAGTGCCACGGCCAAAGGAACCATGAACTGTGCGACGGCGGCGCCGAGGTTTCCCCCGGCTGCGTTCAGTCCCAGCGCCCACCCCTTTTCACGCACCGGGTAGAAGTAGGTGATGTTGGCCATCGAGGAGGCAAAGTTGCCGCCGCCCAGACCGGCCAGGGCGGCCACGGCCAGCATGGTGGAAAACGGTGTGTCCGGATTGCCCAGGCACCAGGCCATGCCCAGCGTCGGAATGAGCAGCAGCAGGGCCGAGATGATGGTCCAGTTGCGCCCGCCAAACTTGGCCACCATGAAGGTGTAGGGGATCCGCAAGGTGGCGCCGACCAGGGACGGGATGGAGATCAGCCAAAACAGTTCAGCGGAGCTAAAGGTGAAGCCGGCGCCGGGCAGGAACACCACCACGATCGACCACAACTGCCACACCACGAAACCCAGGAACTCGCAGGCAATGGACCAGGCCAGATTGCGTTTGGCAATGGCCCGTCCGGCGCTTTTCCATTGCACCGTGTCCTCGGCGTCCCAATGGTGCAGCCACCGCCCGGGCGTGCGGCTCAGCGCCGTCGTGCCGGCAATGTCCCGTGTGGTGTTGTCCACGCTGTTTCCCGTCATGACAAAACCTCCCCTTGCGGCACCGTGCGCCGCGCCTTTGAACGTGTGCGTTCCACGCTAGGGAAGCGGCGTTTCCGGTCCGCGCCCGCGGTGTGAATTCGCTGTGACATTCTCCTCACCAGGACCTTGCAGGGCCGTGAGATGCCGCTGCCCGGCCCCCATTCATCCAGATAGTGGCCAGAATTGTCCATTAGATGGACATAGGGCGTAGTGTAAGCGGGCGAAACATGAACAACCACCGCCTTGCCGGGCCGGCCTTCCCCCTGCGGGAGCCGGCCGCCGGCACTAAAGGCCACTAAAGAAAGCCACGCCATGAGCAATCCTCCAAAAGCGGCAACCCTGGAGAACCCAACAGTCAACAGCCGGGGCCGGGTCATCGTAGCCAGCCTCATTGGCACCACCGTTGAGTTTTATGATTTCTACGTCTACGCCACGGCAGCCGTGCTGGTCTTCCCGGCACTCTTCTTCCCCACGGCCGACGCCGCCACGGCGCTGCTGAGCTCCTTCGCCATCTTTGGTGTGGCCTTCGTGGCACGCCCCCTGGGCTCCATTGTGTTTGGCCACTTTGGCGACAAGGTGGGCCGCAAGGGCACCCTGGTGGCGTCCCTGCTCACCATGGGAATTGCCACCTTCCTCATTGGCTGCCTGCCCACGGCCCTGGTTCCGGGCTGGACCTTCTGGGCACCGGCGCTGCTGGTGCTCATGCGCTTCCTGCAGGGCCTGGCCCTGGGCGGGGAATGGAGCGGCGCGGCACTGCTGGCCACTGAAAACGCCCCGGCCGGAAAGCGTGCCATCTGGGGCACCTTCCCGCAGCTTGGCGCACCCATTGGCTTCATCCTGGCCAACGGCATCTTCCTGGCCTTGAGCCTGGGCCTGAGCACCGAGCAGTTCCAGTCCTGGGGCTGGCGCGTGCCGTTTTTGCTCAGCGCCGTCATGGTGATTGTTGGCCTGTATGTGCGCTTGAAGCTCGTTGAAACACCTGCGTTCCAGAAGGTCATTGACCAGGGCGAGGTGTCCAAGCTGCCCCTGGGCCGGGTCTTTAAGACCAGCTGGCGTCCGCTGATCCTTGGCACCTTTGTCATGCTGGCCACCTACGTGCTGTTTTACCTCATGACCACCTTCACCCTCTCCTACGGCACCGCGGCATCCACGCTCGAAGCCGCCAAGGCCAAGGCCGAAGCAGCCGGCAAGCCCATGTCCGCCGAGTCCATCGCCACCTGGGTGCCCGGACTGGGCTACACCCGCAACGAGTTCCTGGTCATGCTCATCATTGGTGTGGTGTTCTTTGGCATCTTCACCCTGGTCTCCGGGCCCCTGGCCGAGAAGTTCGGCCGCCGCAAGACCCTGCTGTGGGTCACCGCCGGCATCCTGGTCTTTGGCCTGACCTTCGTGCCGCTCTTTGGCGCCGGCACGGCCGGAGTCATGGTGCTGCTGATCCTGGGCTTCACCTTGATGGGCCTGACCTTTGGCCCCATGGGTGCGCTGCTGCCGGAGCTGTTCCCCACCAACGTCCGCTACACGGGTTCGGCCATCAGCTACAACGTCTCCAGCATCCTCGGTGCCGCCGTGGCCCCGTTCATTGCCGTGGCGCTGTGGCAGGCCGCGGACGGCAGCCCCGTTTTGGTGGGCGTGTACCTGTCCTCAATGGCGGTGCTGACGCTCATAGCGCTGCTGATCATGAAGGAAACCCGCGACCTTGAGTACACCTCAAACGTGAGCTGATTTGGCGCACCGGCGCGCGCGGAATCCATTGCTGCACCGTCGCGGCGCCGGGCTGGATTCATGGGCGCAGGGCCTCCGGGAACGGAAGCCCTGCGCCAACACCAGTGTGGCGTCAGACGCGTCAACGGATGCTAGGAACCGCAGGCCTTTTGTTCCGCGGCCTGCGGGCCAGGGCGGCCACCCTGGCCCGCAGGATCAGTGGGTTGAACGGTTTAACAATGTAGTCATCGGCCACCGACTCCAACGCCGTGTACAGGTCGAAGGGGTCGCTGCTCGCTGCAACGACCAGGATGTAGGCGTTGCTGAAGCTTTGAATCTGCCGGATGCCGTCCAGGCCGTCAGTGCCTTCCGCGCCGTCGGTGCCGTCCGTGCCCAGAGCACCGGGCGGTGGGGGCAGGTGCAGTTCCGTGGTCACCAAAACCGGGTGGTGTTCACGCGCGAGCCGCACACCCTCGGCGGCTGTGCCGGCGGTGTGGACGCGGTAGCCCATTCCGGTCAACAGGGCCGTCAGGCACTCGCGCATATCCGGGTCGCTGTCGATGACAACTGCCCCCAATGCTCCCTTGCTTGTCTCCATGGCTCAGTTCCCGGACGCGGTGCCCGGGAGGGCGTAGCCAAGGGTGAGCGTATCCAAAATGGTTTGACGGCTGAAGACGCCGGTTCCCGGAGCGGTCTCGGTGAGCAGGTCAAAGGTGAAGGTGATTTCGGTGCTGTGTGCCTCGGGATTGGCCGGGACCACCACGCCGGAGGAGTAGGAATACGGCGGCTGGACGGCAAAATTGCCCGTGTCATTGGCCAGAACCGTCCCGAGGGCGGTGGCGTTGAACCTGGTGACCTCGATGGCTTCCTCGTTGGGGGCGCCGTCAAGATGCGCGCTCAGCCTCAGGATGGGAGTGTCCGTCGGTGTCAAGGTGTCCGGATTCTCGTTGATCCAGTAATCAATGACCAAGTTCCGGGAGGCTGCGCCCAAGGTGTGGGTGACGGACCCCTTGGCCAGGTCCCCGCTGACGGGAATCCACGCCGGAGCTGCAGGTGCCGCTGCTTCCTCCGCTTCCTCTGCTTCCTCCGCAGCCGCCGGCTGGACGAGGCCGGCTTTTTCCATGGACGAGGGGGCGCCGGTGGCGCCGGGCAACCCCGGGATTGAACATCCGGAGACGGCCAGCACGGCCGCCAGGGCCAGGGCGCCGAGCGGAACGGTGCTGAACAGGCGCCGTGGGCCGGCCTTGACGGGTCCGCGGAGCAGGTTGGGTGAGGAGGTCATGGTGGTGTCCTTTCCGGGGTGGTGAGCCGGAGTTTGTGATGTGCGGGAGGTGGGGGGCTGGTGGCGCCGATGAACGCCGCCGCGGGTGCTTTGCTGATGGTGAAGCCGGTGCAGTGCAGCGCTCACACGTGGTAGCCGTGATGGTTGCGGAGGGTCTTGCGGAGCATGAAGGCCGTCTGCACCATGGTGGTGATGTACAGCACAGGCCAGCCAATGGACAGGATTCCGGATTGGAGGGCCACGGGAAGCTGCAGCCAGGCAAAGGCCATGCCCGCGCCAATCACCACGAAGACCACCACCGGCATCAGGTACGCGCTGCCTGAACCACGTTCAGCCTTTGCCTGGGCCGCCCAGTTGTCTGTTTGGGCTCCGGTGAAAAACTTTGCCCAGGCCCGCACGAAGTGCCCCATGCGCAGCCACAGGTAGATTTCCGCAGGCACCGCCAGCAGGGCAAACGCGATGTCCTTGCCTGTCTTTCCCTTGATGGAGACGGCGATCCGGACGTTCAGGATGATGGCCACCAACGGCGGGATCAGCCACACCGGGTAAAAGACAAAGGCGTTGATGCTCAGCGAAGCGGCCAGGAGCATGATGAAGGAGAGGCGGGTCAGGATGTTGATGACCATCGAGGCGTTTTCGCTCCACCGCAGCCGCAGGTTTGGGTGCAGCGGCTGGCCGGGGGTGTTGCTGCGCTGTCCGGGCCACATCAGGTCGATGGCCCCGTAGTTCCATTTGACCTGCTGGCCGTCCAAGGAGCGCAGGGTGTTCATGCCGCCCACTGCGGCGCGTGCCCGGGCGGAGATTTTCGTGGCGTAGCCGAGGTTCTTGATCTGCAGGGACAGCAGGGAATCCTCCACCTCGGAGTCCTTCACCCACGGCGTGGACTGGCGGTTGTCCAGCATGACATTCTTCAACGCCTCCATGGACAAAAGCGAGCACTGCCCGCCCAGCACTGCCATGTTCCTGCCCCGCAGGAGGTTGTCCATGTTGAATGCCGCAAACTGGGCGCGTTGGCCGGCGGTGAGGAACTTGGCAGTGAACCCGCGCGTCTGCGGTTCCGCCACGGTGTAGATCGCGGAGATCCCGCCGATGCGGGGATCGCTGAGGATTTCCTCCTCCAGCTGTTCGATCGCATGGCGCTCGGCGACGGTGTCGCCGTCGACGCCAAGGAAGTAGTCATAGTCGTCGCAGACCTTGCTGAAGCCGTAGTTCAGGGCTCCCACTTTTTTGTCGTTGTTGGTGCCAATGTCATGGACGAACACCTCGGTGCGGTACAGGGTGTCCTGGTAGACATTCTCGTGGGGCCCGGCAAATTCACGGGCCACGTAGAAGGTTTCATCGGTGGAATTGTTGACAACCACATGAATGACATCGGGCAGGCGGCTTTGCTTCAGCAGCGCCTGCAGGACCTCTGCAATCGAGTCCTCTTCGTTGTAGGCGGGGATCACACACGCAATGGTGGCCCGCTGCGTCTGCTGTTCAGCCCGCGGCGCAACCGAGAGGTAGTTCGATTCAATGCGGTCCTGGATATGCGCGGTCATTTTATTTTCCCCTTTGACCTTTTGGATAGTTCTACTGTCCTTTTGGATGAATATACTCAACCGTGCCACTTTTAACTTGACAAAAGCTTAAGAAGTCACGCGCAATTGGCTCAAGATTTGCTTAACACCGTGAAGATTGACCCCCAAGCCCGGAATTTGGGCAAAATCAGACCCGGTGCTGCCGGTGCTGCTGGCTCCTTCCGGGCACCATTCAAGCGGCCGGGAGCGGCAATGGGGGTATTTTCGCCCCTCAGGGCAGTCGTTGGACCAGCTCGTGAGGCGGCGATGACGCGTTTTTGGAAGTGGACTGTCCAAAAGGACAGGACCTGCCGCTTGGTCCTCAGACGGCAAAAGGCAGGCCCCACCATGCTGGTGGAGCCTGCCTTGTGGTTTGTGCTGCTGGTGTGGGTCAGTCCTCGATGGTGGCCAGCACCGCACCCGCGGCGACAGTGTCCCCGGCCGCCGCGCTGAGCCCGGTGATGGTCCCTGCGCGGTGCGCGGTGAGGGGCTGCTCCATCTTCATGGCCTCCAACACCACAATCAAGTCGCCCTCGGCCACCACATCGCCGCTGGCCACCGCCACCTTCACAATAGTGCCCTGCATGGGGGAGGAAAGCGCATTGCCGTTGGCCGCCGCCGGGCCTGCGGAGCGGCTGCGGCCGGCCTTTTTGGCCTTCTTGGGGGCGGTGCCATTGCCATTTCCCCCGGAGAACGACGCTGGCAGCGTCACCTCGAGCCGCTTGCCGCCCACCTCGACGGTGACGCTTTGGCGGGCGCCGGCGTCGTCCGTGGCAGCGGCGGCGCCGGCCAGGTCAAAGGCGGGAATGAGGTTGTTGAACTCCGTCTCGATCCAGCGGGTGTGGATGGTGAACGGGCTGCCATCGGTGGGGGCGAACGCCGGGTCCACCACCACTGCGCGGTGGAAGGGCAGCACCGTGGGCATGCCGCCAATTTCCATCTCCTCCAGGGCCCGGTGGGCACGCTGCAGGGCCTGGGCACGCGTGGCGCCGGTGACAATGAGCTTGGCCAGCATGGAATCAAAGTTCCCGCCAATGACCTCCCCGGCCGTGATGCCCGAATCCACGCGCACGCCGGGACCGGTGGGCAGGGTCAGGGTGGACACGGTGCCCGGGGCCGGCATGAAGCCGCGTCCGGCGTCCTCGCCGTTGATGCGGAACTCCACGGAGTGGCCGCGGACCTCGGGATCGCCATAGCCGAGTTCCTCGCCGCGGGCAATGCGGAACTGCTCGCGGACCAGGTCAATGCCTGTGACTTCCTCGGACACGGGGTGCTCCACCTGCAGGCGGGTGTTGACCTCCAGGAAGGAAATGGTGCCGTCGGTGCCCACCAGGAACTCGCAGGTGCCCGCGCCCTGGTACTTGGCTTCGCTCAGGATGGCCTTGGACGCTGCATACAGTTCGGCGTTTTGTGCCTCGGAAAGGAACGGTGCGGGGGCTTCCTCCACCAGTTTTTGGTTGCGGCGCTGCAGGGAGCAGTCGCGGGTGGAGACCACCACCACATTGCCGGCGGCGTCGGCCAGGCACTGGGTTTCCACGTGGCGGGGGGAGTCCAGGAAGCGTTCCACAAAGCACTCGCCGCGCCCGAAGGCGGCTATGGCTTCACGCACCGCCGACTCGTACAATTCCGGGATTTCCTCGCGCGTGCGCACCACTTTGATGCCGCGTCCGCCGCCGCCATAGGCTGCCTTGATGGCCAGCGGCAGGCCGTGGGCATCGGCAAAGTCAAGCACTTCCTGCGTGGATTCCACCGGGTTTTTGGTGCCGGGCACCAGGGGTGCACCCACCTTTTCGGCAATGTGGCGGGCCTGGACCTTGTCGCCCAGGGCGGCAATGGAGGCCGGTGAGGGGCCAATCCAAATGAGGCCGGCGTCAATCACCTTTTGCGCAAAGTCGGCGTTTTCGGACAGGAAGCCATAGCCGGGGTGGATGGCGTCGGCGCCGGAGCGGGCCGCGGCGTCGAGGATCTTGTCCATGACCAAATAGGAGTCCGCTGCCGTGGTGCCGCCCAGGGCAAAGGCTTCGTCGGCCATCCGCACGTGCAGGGCATCCCGGTCCGGCTCCGCGTAGACCGCCACGGAGGCGATGCCTTCATCGCGGGCCGCCCGGATGATGCGGACGGCAATTTCGCCGCGGTTGGCGATCAATACTTTGCTCAGGCTGGATGCCGGGACAGGTGTTTCAATGCTCACTCGAGACTCCTTCTATTCTCAGGAGAGCCTAGCGTGAATATGTGGTATTTCTGCACACATCATGTCTTTTATGCGTGTACAACCGCAGCCTTTTGTGGAGTTCCTACAAAGTTGCGCCGTGTTCTCCGGCGGCACCGGGTGGCTGCCCGGCGGGCGGCTGTGTGCCTGGCAGCCGCGTGCCGGGCGCCCTGGCTCCGGCCTGGCTCAGGCGCCGGCAATGCGTTGGAGGGTCTGCAGATGGTGCTGCCATGCTTTGCGGCCCTCGGGGCTGAACTTGACCGAGGTCCGCGGGTATTTGCCCACGAAGGCCTTCTTGATCTCCACAAAGCCTGCCTTTTCCAAGGTGGCCAGTTGCTTGCTCAACACCGAATCGCTGACCTGGACGGCATTGCGCAGGTCCTTGAAGTCAATGGTTTCCGTCTTGGACAGGGCGGCGGCAATGGAGAACCTCACGGGCTGGTGCAGCACCTCGCTGAGTTCATGCCGCGGATGCTGATCATTCATGCCTTCAGCTCACGTACTGCAGCGGCCAGACCCGCGGCGGCCAGGATGATGGCTGCGCTGAGGTAGTAGGCCAAGTTGCCGTTGGGGAAGGCTGTGACACCCACAATGATGGCCGCAACGTAGAGCACCATGTAGGCGGCCAGCGAGGTGAGAAACCGCTTGGAGAAGCCGGACTTGGTGGTGCGCTGCAGCAGCGACCAGCTCGTGGCGGTAATGGCTGCCCAGGCCCCGAAACTCATGGCCAACAGCTGGGCGCCGTATCCGGTGTGGGCCACAATCTGAAAGCCAATCATCAGCATTGATCCCAGGATGGCCAGGCTGTTGAACACCATTGCGGTGGGCCAGCCGGCGGCGCTGGTGGCTGACGTGCCGATTCCCTCCGCCCGGGCAAGAAGTTCGCGCGCTTCCGAAGCGGTCGGTGTGCTGCTGTGCTCATTCATGGTGGGACCTTTCCTGATGTTTGGATGTCTGTTGCCATGAGTCTACGAAAGTACTTTCCATTGCGTCAAGTACTTTCTAATTTTGATCACGATGCGCCGGATTGGGTGCCGGTCTTGCGCATGGCGATCAAATGGCCAGGTGCAGCCGATGCGGGGTGTGCGCATGCGCCGGACTGGGTCTGGGTGCGGCGCATGGTGTTGCCATGCGCTGAACCGGGTGCGGGTTTTGCGCATGGCGGCCGGGTGGGCAGCGGCAGCCGGCGCATGGTGTTGCTATGCGCTGAACCGGGTGCGGGTTTTGCGCATGGCGGCCGGGTGGCCAGCGGCAGCCAGCGCATGGTGTTGCCATGCGCTGGACCGGGTGCAGGTTTTGCGCATGGGGCTCAGGTGGCCAGGGGCAGCCGGCGCATGGTGTTGCCATGCGCCGGACTGCAGGCCGGTGCAGCACATGAGGGGCCGTCAGGCCCAGAACGAGGTGATGGCCACCCCGGATTTGGCCAGCAGGCGCCGGAGGGTGGAGATGGACAGACCCACCACCGTGTGCGGATCACCTTCAATGCCGCTGATGAAGGCTCCCGCCAGACCGTCAATGGTGAAGGCGCCGGCCACCTGCAGGGGTTCGCCCGTGGCCACGTAGGCATCAATGTCGGCGTCGGAAATGTCCTCAAAAGTGACCACTGCGCTGGTGAGCTCACCATGGGCCGAGCCTTCACCCACAAGCCAGTGGCCTGTGTGCAGCACCCCGGACCGTCCACGCATCGACAGCCAGCGTTCGCGCGCCACGGCCGGCTCCCACGGCTTGCCATAGGCCACGCCGTCAAGTTCAAAAACCGAGTCGCAGCCCAGAACAAAGGCTCCGGGGGTGTGTGCGGCCACGGATTCGGCCTTGGCCCGTGCCAGCAGCAGCGCCGTTTCCGCGGAGGTGATGGACCCGGCTGCCGCGGTCAGGGCATCCTCATCCGCGCCGGAGACCTGGATGGTGTGCGCAATGCCGGCATCGGTGAGGAGTCTGGTGCGGGCCGGGGAGGCCGAGGCAAGAATCAAGGGTGAGGTCATGACTTTAGATTAGCCGCCCAAGCGGTGGATACGCTCAACGTCACCGCTCAGGCGTGACGAACCAGTCCACCAGGCGGGAACGGATTAAAAAGCGTTTGCCTTCGGGCGCCTCCACGGAAAAGCCGCTGCCGCGCCCGGCCACCACGTCCACGGTCAAGTGCGTGTGGGACCAGTAATTGAACTGTTCCCGGGACATCCAAAATTCCAGCGGACCGCAGCCGGGCAGGTCAAAAAGGCCCAGCAGGATGTCGGCTTCGGCGGTGATGAAATCCCCGGCCGGGTAGCACATGGGGGAGGAGCCGTCGCAGCAGCCACCGGACTGGTGGAACATCAGCGGCCCGTGCCGGGACCACAGGGTGGTGAGCAGCTCCACCGCCGCGGGCGTCAGGGCCACCCGGGATGCGGCCTCGCCGTCAATGGTGATGGCGGCATCAAGGACTTCGCTCATGATAACTCGATTCAACTGCATGCTTGGCGTGGACAACGGTGCCGGGCACCCGCGCGGGGCGCCCGGCACCGGAGAGTAAACCCCCCGCAGGGACCTTTGGTTTAGAAGAAGCCCTGCTTGTCCTCGCTGTGGCTGACCAAAAGGTTCTTGGTCTGCTGGTAGTGGTCCAGCATCATGGCGTGGTTTTCGCGGCCGATCCCGGAGGACTTGTAGCCGCCAAACGCTGCCCCTGCGGGGTAGGCGTGGTAGTTGTTGACCCACACCCGGCCGGCCTCGATTTCGCGGCCGGCCCGGTAGGCCACATTGCCGTTGCGGGACCAGACGCCGGCGCCCAGGCCGTAGAGGGTGTCATTGGCAATGTGCAGCGCATCGGCGTAGTCGTCAAAGCTGGTCACCGCCAGCACGGGGCCAAAGATTTCCTCCTGGAAGATGCGCATGTCATTGGTGCCTTCAAAGATGGTGGGCTTGACGTAGTACCCGCCGGCCAGATCCCCGGGCAGGATGTTGCGCTCGCCGCCGGTGAGGACCTTGGCGCCCTCCTGCTTGCCAATGTCCATGTAGGAGAGGATTTTTTCAAGTTGGTCATTGGATGCCTGTGCTCCAATCTGGGTGTCGGTGTCCAGCGGGTTGCCCTGGATGATGGCTTCGGTGCGTGCCACGGCGTCGGCCATGAACGCCTCATACATGGAACCCTGGACCAGTGCGCGGGAGGGGCAGGTGCACACTTCGCCCTGGTTGAAGGCGTACATGGTGAAGCCTTCCAGGGCCTTGTCGTAGAAGGCGTCGTCCTTGTCGCGCACGTCCTCAAAGAAGATGTTGGGGCTCTTGCCACCGAGTTCCAAGGTGACGGGGATCAGGTTTTGGCTCGCGTACTGGCTGATCAGGCGGCCCGTGGTGGTCTCGCCGGTGAAGGCGATCTTGCGGATGCGCTTGGATGAAGCCAGCGGCTTGCCGGCCTCCACGCCGAAGCCGTTGACCACATTGACCACCCCGGCCGGGAGGATGTCAGCGAGGAGCTCCATCAGCACCAGGATGGAGGCCGGGGTCTGCTCGGCGGGTTTGATCACGACGGCGTTGCCTGCCGCCAGTGCCGGCGCCAGCTTCCACACGGCCATCAGGATGGGGAAGTTCCAGGGGATGATCTGGCCCACCACGCCCAGGGGCTCGTGGTAGTGGTAGGCGGTGGTGTTCTCATCGAGCTGGGTCAGGCGGCCCTCCTGGGCGCGCACCACGGAGGCAAAGTAGCGGAAGTGGTCCGCGGCCAGGGGGATGTCGGCGCCCAGGGTTTCCCTAACGGCCTTGCCGTTGTCCCAGGTTTCGGCGACGGCAAGCAGCTCCAGGTTCTCCTCGATCCTGTCGGCCACCTTGTTCAACACCGCGGCGCGTTCGGCCGCGGAGGTCTTCCCCCAGGCCGGGGCCACCTTGTGGGCGGCATCCAGGGCCAGCTCTATGTCCTCCGCGGTGCCGCGGGCAACTTCGCAAAAGACCCTGCCCGTGACGGGGGTGATGTTTTCAAAGTATTCGCCCTTGACGGGGGCCACCCATTCCCCGCCGATCCAGTTCTCATAGCGGTCCTTGAAGGTGACCTTCGAGCCCTCGGTGCCGGGTTGTGCGTAAACAGCCATGGTAAAAAACTCCTTCGCGTGGGGGACAGCGTCGTCCTTGGCTGCAACTGTACGCACGCCCACGTTGCAAGCACGTTGCATGGTGCAGATCACAGTTGGCTACGGTTCCAGGGTCTCCAAATGTGCCACGACGGCGTTGCGCCGGGGCGAGCGCGGCGGCAGCAGGCGCAGCGCCGTGCGCCAGGCTTCGACGTCGTCAGCGGCTTCGGGAAGCTGCAGGTAGGTGAACACCACCTCGCCACTGGCCTCATTGAGGATGGCCTCGCGCAATTGAATGGCCAGGCGGCTGCGCAGGGCTGTCATGTCGGGGGCGGCGGAGCGGGGGAGCACCTCGCCGCGGTACATGCTCAAAGCCAGGCGGTGGGCGCCCCGGTTGAGGTGGTTGCCCACCTGCTCGGCATCCAGCACCAGCGCCCCGGGCAGGCGGTAGGGCCGTGATTCGGGGACCAGGGAAGGCGCGCAGCGTTGGAGCAGCTTGCGCAGGCGCACCAGTTCGGCCCTGATGCTGTTCAGCGAGGTGCCTTCCGGATAGACCTTGCCGCTGAGCTCCCCGGCGGTGAGGCCGTGGGGGTGCATGGCCAGGATGGCCATGATTTCCGTGTGCCGTTCGCTGAGCGTGATGGCCTCGCCGGCAACGTGCAGCAGTCCCTGGTCGCGGCCCAAAATCTGCAGGCTGTCACGGTACAGCGGTTTGCGCGGTGACTTCCCGTGCGTGGCGGCGTGGCCGGCCACTGCGCGGGCCCGGCGCTCCAGGCGGTGGATGCGCAGCTGGGATTCGGCGGCGGCCACGGTGGCCCGGACCAAAGACAGGGTGTTGGCCCCCACGGCGGCGGGGCCGCCGGTGATGTCCACAACACCTAAAATGGCGTGCGAATCGGGGTCGTGCAGGGGCACCGCGGTGCAGCTCCAGGAATGCACCGCCGGGTTGAAGTGTTCCTGGCCCTTGATCTGCACGCTTTTGCCCAACACCAGTGCCGTGCCCGGGGCGCTGGTGCCGGCGGCCCGCTCGGACCAGTCCGCGCCCATGGCAAAGTTGATGCCTTCACCGCGCCGTTTGGCCTCCGGGTCACCCTCCACCCAGAGCAGCCTGCCGTGTTCATCACCCACTGCCACCAGCAGCCCGGTGCCGTGGCTGGGTTCAATCAGCAGCTTGGTGATGACGTCCATGACGGCGGCCAGCGGATGGTCCCGGCGCAGCTGCGCCAGCTCCCGGCTTTCCCATGCCAGCGGCGGGGCGAAGGCCTCAAAGGCTGCCAGGGCGGCAAGGGAACGCTCCCACGATTCCTGCACCAGGGGCCGCAGGGCGGGGGAGTTGCTGAGGGCGGGATGGGCCGGGGACATGGATTCTCCAAAACCACTGCAATGAAAGTCTCGGGCAGACGCCACGGGCGTGTGCCGTGGCTCACAAGTGTAGTCCATGGCCGCCGCCAGCCGGCCGGTGGCGGTAGGGTGCGGTGCGGTGGGACGGCAAAGGGGTGGGCGGCGTTGGTGAACGCCGCCCACCCCTTGGGTTGTGGCCGCACCAGGCGGCCAAGGACGAGCTAGCGCACAGCCCCGCTGTGGGCCGCAGCTGCGCCGGCGGGCGCAGCCTGGGACACCAGCTTGGCGCCCTCCACATCCACATCCGGCAGGATCTTCTCCAGCCAGGCCGGCAGCCACCAGGCGGACTTGCCCATGAGGTACATGGCGGCCGGCACAATGGTCATGCGGACCACAAAGGCGTCAATGAGCACGCCGAAGGCCAGCGCGAAGCCCAGCGGCCGGACCATGGTCAGGTGGCTGAAGATGAAGCCGGAGAACACGCTGATCATGATGATCGCGGCCGCCGTCACCACGGGGGCGGCGTGCTTGAAGCCCGTGCGCACCGCCTGCTTGGCGTCCTGGCCGTGTGCGTAGGCCTCGCGCATGCCCGAGGCAATGAACACCTGGTAATCCATGGCCAGGCCAAACAGCACGCCAATGAGGATGATGGGCAAAAAGCTCAGCACGGCGGCCGGGTTTGCCACGTCAAAGATGGCGCTCAACCAGCCCCACTGGTACACGGCCACCACGCCGCCAAAGGAGGCCACCAGGGACAGCAGGAAGCCTGCGGTCGCCAACAGCGGCACCCAGATGGAGCGGAAGACCAGGATGAGCAGCAGCAGCGAAAGTCCGACGACGATGGCCAGGTACGGCGGCAGCGCCGCCCCCAGCTTTTCCGAAACGTCAACGTTTGCAGCGGTCTGGCCGGTCAGGCCAATGTCCACCTTGAGCTGATCGGAAATGTTGGCGCCCTGGGCGCGGAGTTCATGAATGACAGCCACGGTGCTTTCGCTGGCCGGGCCCTCGGTGGGGATGACCTGGTACACGGCCGTGCGCAGATCCTCGCTCAGGGTCACCGGAACCGCGGCCGTGACGTTGGGCACTGCCCGCAGCTGGTCCGCCACATCCAGGTTCAAGGTGGCGGCGCTTTGCTCATCCAGGCCTTCGGGCAGGGATCCCACCACAATGATGGGACCGTTCATGCCCTCGCCAAAGTTGTCCCCCGTGATGGAGTAGGCCTGGTAGGCGCTGGAATCCACCGGCTCCGAACCGCCGTCGGGCAGGGCCAGCCGGAGACCGGCGGCGGGGATGGCAATGACGGCCAGGGCCAGCACCGAGGTCACCAGGGTCAGCACGGGACGCTTGGTCACGAAGGCGCCCCAGCCCCGGTTGCTGCGGGCAATGTCGGCTGATTCGTCCGCGGTGGTCTTCTCGGCGTCGCTGAAGCCCGCCATGGTGGCGTCGTGGGCGGCGGTGCTGGCCTCGTTTTTGGCCCAGACCCGCCGGGGAATGATTTTGCGTCCCAGCAGGGACATGACGGCCGGGGTCAGGGTCAGGGCAATGACCACCGAGACCGCCACGGTGGCGGCGGCGGACAGGCCCAGGATGGCCAGGAACGGCAGGCCCGTGACGGACAGGGCGGACAGGGCAATGACCACCGTCAGGCCGGCAAAGGTCACTGCATTGCCCGAGGTGCCCGTGGCCCGGGCAATGGATTCACGCATTTCCATGCCTGCCAGCAGCTGCTGGCGGTGGCGGTTGACAATGAACAGCGAGTAGTCGATGCCCACGGCCAGACCCAGCATCAGGGCCAGCATGGGGGAGATGGAGCTCATTTCAATGGCCGTGGTCAGCGCCATGGTCCCGCCCACGCCAATGCCCACGCCCACAATGGCCATCAGCAGCGGCAGGCCGGCGGCCCAGAGGGTGCCCAGCATGATCAGCAGCACTGCCACCGCCACTGCCACACCCACAATTTCGGCCACACCGAACAGGGAGGAGACGTCTTCGACGATTTCCTTGCTGTAGGAGACCGTGACGCCGTCTTCGCCCAGGGTATTGAGCTTGTCCTGCACCAGCTGGCGGTCCGCGGGGGTTACGGCGTTCATGGATTCGCTGAACTGGATTTGGCCAATGGCGGCCTTGTTGTTTTCGGAGACAAAGCGGACGCCCTCGGTGGCGGCAAGGGTGCGTTCACCGGAGGCCAGCTCGGCCTTTGATTCGTCCAGCGTCTTCTGGCCGTCCTGGTACTGGGACAGGCCGGCGTCGAGCTGGTCCTTGCCTGCCTGCCACTGGGCCTTTTGGGCATCCAGCTGCGCCTGGGCGGCCTCAAGGCCGGCCTGTGCCTGCGCCGGCGCTCCAGCCAGCTGGGCCTTTTGCGCATCGAGCTGCGCCTGGGCGGCGTCGAGCTGGGCCTTGGACGCCTCAACCTTGGCTGCCGAGGCATCCAGGGTGGCCTTGCCGGCTGCGGCCTCGGCTTCACCGGCGGCCAGCGCCTTGGCGCCTTCGGCCAGTTCAGCCGCTCCGGCCTCCTGCTGCGCGGTGGTCAGGAAGGGGTCCACCACGCCCTTGACGGAGGGGACGGTGGTGACTGTCTCCAGGGCGGCCGTGATGGCTTCCGTCTGGGCGGGGCTGAATTCGGCGCCGTCGGTGCTGGTGAACACCACGGAACCGGATCCGCCGCTGGCCTCGGGCAGTTCGGCCTGCAGCTTGTCGGCAATTTGCTGGGTCTCGGTGCCGGGAATTTCAAAGTTGTTGGACAGGGGGCCCATGAACAGCGCGGCGGCGCCGCCCACCAGGCCCATGATCACGGCCCACGCCGCAATCACCAGCCATGCACGTCGGGCGGAGAACCGTCCCAGTCGATAAAGCCAAAGGGCCATGATGCATCCATTCTGTGGAGGCGGGCACCGGGGTGCACCAGCCAAATTGAATCGCTAAAACATTTGGGTCAGGACTAAAAACCGTCACGCACCAGGGAAAGGGTGGTGCCGAGGTGTTGGCGCAGACGCGCCATTGACGGCTCCGAGGTGTCGGCGCCGCATTCGGCGTACCAGATTTGGACGGCTGCGCGGCAGCTGCCCACAATGGCCCCCACCAGCGCCAGAACATACAGTTCGGTGGTGTCCGCCGGCAGCCGCCGGCGCGCCACCTGCACAATTTTCCTGGTGCATTCATCCCAGGCCTGGAGCTGGAAGCGGTCCAGATGGGGATCCTGCGTCAGGGTGAAGGTCTCAGCCAAAATGGCCAGATCCGCGGAACTTCCCACCACGGAGAGGGCCTGCAGGGCCGATTCCAGGAAAGGTTCGTCTGCGGGCCGGGCCTGGAACTCACTGATGACCGAGTCCAGGTAGCGCTGGGTGTAGCTGGTGACGGCCGCTTCGACGGAGGAGAAGTAGTTGAAGAAGGTGCGCCGGGAAACGCCAGCGGCGGCGGCGACGTCGTCCACCGTGAAGGAGCCGAGGCCGCTGCTGCGCAAAAAATCCAGCGCGGCGGCGGCAATGGCTTCCCGGGTGGCAGCCTTGTTCAGCTCCCGCCGCGACGGCGGCGTGCCGGGAAGCCGCTCGGCGGGGTTGACGGAAATACTCACATGAATACACTAAGTGCAAGTTTGCACATGGTGCAAACTTGCCGTGTGTGCGCCGGGTTCCGCCGGGGCGCCGGCACGCCAAAGCCCCGCCGCAGTTTTCCCTGGCGGGCAAACTGCGGCGGGGCTTTGGGGCCGGTTGAAAGGATCCGCGGCAGGGGTCAGGCGTTGACGGCGTCGCGCTTGGGCGCGTCGTCGGCCAGGGCGGCCAGCTCCTCATCGCTGTCATCGGCGAAGGGGTTGCCGTTGCGCGGTGCGTTGTACAGCTCCTGGTTCAAAATCCCCTGGCGCTTGGCCACAATGGTGGGCACCAGGGCCTGGCCGGCAACATTCAAGGCGGTGCGGCCCATGTCCACAATGGGGTCCACTGCCAGCAGCAGCCCCACGCCGGCCAGCGGCAGACCCAGGGTGGACAGGGTCAGGGTCAGCATGACCACGGCGCCGGTGGTGCCGGCGGTGGCGGCCGAGCCGAGCACCGACACCAGCACAATGAGCAGGTACTGTCCCAGGTTCAGGTCAATGCCGAAGAACTGGGCCACGAAGATGGCGGCAATGGCCGGGTAGATGGCTGCGCAGCCATCCATCTTGGTGGTGGCGCCCAGGGGCACGGCGAAGGATGCGTAGGCCCGGGGCACGCCCAGGTTGCGTTCGGTGACGCGCTGGGTCAGCGGCAGGGTGCCAATGGAGGAGCGGGACACAAAGCCCAGTTGCACCGCCGGCCACACGCCGGAGAAGTACTGCTTGATGGACAGGCCGTGGGCCTTGATGAGCACCGGGTAGACCACGAACATGACCAGGGCCAGGCCCACGTAGATGGCCAGGGTGAACTTGCCCAAGGACCCAATGGTGGTCCAGCCGTAGCTGGCCACGGCATTGCCAATCAAGCCCACGGTGCCAAGGGGCGCCAGGCGGATGATCCACCACAGCACCTTCTGGATCACTGCCAAGGCGGAGCCGTTGAGCTTGAGGAAGGGATCGGCGGCCTTGCCCACCTTCAGGGCGGCAATGCCCACCACCACGGCAATGACCAGGATCTGCAGCACATTAAAGCTCACGGAGGTGCTCAGCGCGCCGGATTCGGCCGCCTTGGTCGAGGCACTCAAGCCCAGGAAGTTGGAGGGGAACAGGCCCACCACAAAGGCCCACCAGTCACCGGTGCCGCCCTTGTAGTCCTGCGGTGTGGCAGTGCCGGTCCCGGCGCCAGGCTGGAAGATGGTGCCCAGCACAATGCCAATGGTGACGGCAATGAGCGCGGTGATGGCAAACCACAGCAGCGTGTTCCAAGCCAGCCGGGCGGCGTTGGTGACCTGGCGCAGATTGGCAATGGAGGAGACCACTGCGGTGAAGATCAGCGGCACCACGGCGGCCTTCAAAATGGAGACATAGCTGGAGCCGATGGTGGCCAGGGCCGTCATGAGGCCATTGGGCTTCCCATCCGCGCCCGGGCCCAGCTGGCGTGCCACCAGGCCCAAAATGAGGCCGATGAGGAGCCCGGCAATGATTTGCACGCCAAAGGAGCCGGCCCATGCGGGCAGCCTGCGTGTTGTGGAGGTGCTTGCTGTGGAAGTCATGGCCTCCACGTTAGGCGCGGAAATATAACACCCCATAATTTATATTTCCCTTTATGACGCCGATCCACCCCAATGTGACGTTTCTGGCACTTGTGGTGCCGGCGCCACCGGCAGGATCAGCACTGCGCCGAGGGGTCCTGGAAGCCGAGCAGGGCCTTGCGCAGGGTGTCCAGGCCCACCGAGCCAAGGTTCAATGCCTGGGTGTGGAAGCCGCGCAGGGAGAAGTCAGCGCCGTCGCGCTCTGCCCGGGCATCACGGATCTCCTCCCACAGCCGCTGCCCGATCTTGTACGACGGCGCCTGCCCGGGCCAGCCCAGGTAGCGGTTGAATTCAAAGTCCAGCTGGCCTTCGGAGATGTCCAGGTTCGCGCGCAGGAATTCCAGGCCCTTTTCCGCCGTCCACGTGCCGGTGCCCCACTGCGGCGGCACCGGCAGTTCCAAATGCACGCCAATGTCAAAGACCACCCGGGCGGCCCGCATGCGCTGCCCGTCCAACATGCCCATTTTCTCGCCCGGGTCCTTCAAATGGCCCAGCTCGTCCATGAGCCGTTCGGCGTACAGGGCCCAGCCCTCGCCGTGCCCGGAAACCCAGCAGACATTGCGGCGCCAGTCGTTGAGCAGTCCGCTTTGCCCGGTGGCCGTTGCCACCTGCAGATGATGGCCGGGGACGCCCTCGTGGTAGACGGTGGTGGTTTCGGCCCAGGTGGTGAAGGTGTCCTCGCCGGCCGGAACGGACCACCACATGCGGCCCGGGCGGGAAAAGTCCTCCGAGGGGCCGGTGTAGTAGATGCCGCCGTCCTGCGTGGGCGCAATCCTGCACTCCAGGGTGCGCATGAAGTCGGGGATGTCGAACTGGGTGCCGGCAAGCTCGGCCACGGCGGCGTCGGACAGCTGCTGCATCCACGCCAGCAGTTCATCGGTGCCGTGCAGGGTCCGTGCGGGGTCGGCGTTGAGCAGTGCCTTCGCCTCGGCTATCCCGGCGCCGGGGGCGATGCGCTGCGCCACGGCCTCCTGCTGCGCAATGATGCGGTCCAATTCAGCCACGCCCCAGGCGTACGTTTCCGCCAGGTCCACGGTGGCGCCTAAAAACTCCCGGGAGGCCAGGGCGTAGCGTTCGGGCCCCACGGCGTCCGCCGCGGGCGCCGCCGGAAGCAGTTCCTGCTGCAAAAAGGTTTCCAGGGCCGCGTACGCCGCCCGGGCCAGTCCGGCGTTGGCCTCCAGTGCTGTGCGAAGCTTTGCGCCAAGCTCCGCGGGGGCCCCTGCTGCCAGCGACGTGAAGAAGCCGTCCGGCGCGGCGTGGCGCCGGCATTGCTGCGCCACCGCCACAACCTGCCGCCGCGCACTGACCAGCCCCCGCTCGGCGCCTGCGCGCAGGGATTGGATGTAGCCGGCAATGGCGCCGGGGACGTTGGCCAGCCGGCCGGCAATGTGCTCCCAGTCGGTGGCGGTGGCTGTGGGCATGAGATCGAAAATGGCCCGGATGTTCTGCGCGGGGGAGGCAATGTTGTTTAGTTCAGCCAAGGGCCAGCCGGTGGCGTGCAGTTCCAGCTCCAGGCCCAGACGCTCCCGCATGGCGTGCAGGGTCACGGCGTCGACGGCGTCAACGGGCTCCAGCGGCGCCAATTCCGCCAGGGCGGTGCGCGCGGCCTGCGCCAGCGCGTCCAGCCCGGCCGGGGAGTGGTCGCGGTATGCGCGCTCGCCCCCGGGACGGCCCAGTTCGGTGGCGAAGCCGGGGTCAAGTTCAAGCAGGCGCTCTGTGTAGGAGTTGGCGACTGCATCAATGGCGGTGGCGGTCCGGGCAGGCTGCGATGGCAAGGTCATGCCACCGAGCCTACCGGGCCGGCTGCCGCCGGCGGGGCCGGTGGCGCTATTTGGCTGAGCGCCGCCACGCCCCGGCACCGGGTGCGGGGGGCAGGTGCAGGCGGGCCCGCCGCGCCCAGTGGCGCGCATTGTGTCCCTGCCGCGCCTGCGCCGCGCCACTTTGGAGGGCAAGGACCACTGCCGTCACGGCGGCCAGTTCCGCCGCGGTGGGATTGCCGCGGCCCACGCTGAACAGCGGCTCCTGCGCCGGTGTCCCGAAGGTCCCGTCCGGGTTCTGGGAGGGTGCGGGCATCACAGCGGAATGTTCCCATGCTTCTTGGCGGGCAGGCTGGCACGCTTGTCCCGCAGCGCGCGCAGGCCCCTGATCAGCTGGATGCGGGTGTCCGAGGGGGCAATCACGGCGTCCACGTAGCCCAGTTCGGCAGCCTGGTAGGGGTTGAGCAGCTCGTCCTCGTAATCGCGGACAATCTCCGCGCGCCGGGCCTCCACATCGCCGCCGTCGGCCTCCACTGCCGCCAAATCGCGGCGGTACAGGATGTTCACGGCGCCCTGGGCGCCCATGACGCCGATCTGGGCCGTGGGCCAGGCCAGGTTCAAATCCGCGCCAAGCTTCTTCGAGCCCATGACAATGTACGCTCCGCCATAGGCCTTGCGGGTGATCACCGTCAGCTTGGGCACCGTGGCCTCGGCGTAGGCGTACAGCAGCTTCGCGCCGCGGCGGATGATGCCCTGGAACTCCTGGTCCTTGCCGGGCAAAAAGCCGGGCACGTCCACCAGGGTGATGATGGGGATGTTGAAGGCATCGCAGTTGCGGACAAAGCGGGCGGCCTTTTCCGAGGCGGCAATGTCCAAGGTGCCGGCAAACTGCATGGGCTGGTTCGCCACGATGCCCACGGTGTGGCCCTCCACGCGGCCGTAGCCAATCATGATGTTGGGTGCGTACAGGGCCTGCATCTCCAAAAAGTGGCCATCGTCAAGGATCTGCTCAATGACCGTGTGCATGTTGTACGGCTGGTTGGCCGAATCCGGGATCAAGGCATCCAGCGCCAGATCGCCGGCGTCGGGCTCCAGCTCCTGCTCATGCTCGGCCACGGGCGCCTCGGCCAGGTTGTTGGCGGGCAGAAAGTCCAACAGTTCACGGACAAAGTCAATGGCGTCGGCCTCGTCGCTGGCCAGGTAGGTGGAGGTGCCCGTGGTGGCGTTGTGCTGGCGGGCCCCGCCCAGGGTCTCCATGTCCACGTCCTCGCCGGTGACGGTCTTAATGACGTCGGGGCCGGTGATGAACATGTGGGAGGTCTTGTCCACCATCACCACGTAGTCGGTCAGGGCGGGGGAGTAGGCCGCGCCGCCGGCACACGGGCCCATGATGAGGGAAATTTGCGGCACGACGCCGGAGGCGTGGACGTTGTTGCGGAAAATGTCCGCAAACATGGCCAGCGAGGCCACGCCCTCCTGGATCCGGGCGCCGCCGCCGTCGTTGATGCCCACCACGGGACAGCCGTTGCGCAGCGCAAATTCCTGGACCTTGACGATCTTTTCGCCGTTGACCTGGCTCAGGGAGCCGCCATAGACGCTGAAGTCCTGGCTGTAGACGGCGATCAGGCGGCCATCGACGGTGCCGTAGCCGGAAACCACGCCGTCACCCAGCGGCTTCTTTTTCTCCATGCCAAAAGCCGTGGAGCGGTGCACGGCCAGGGCGTCGAACTCCACGAAGGAGTCCGGGTCCACCAGCAGGTCAATGCGCTCGCGGGCGGTGTTCTTGCCCTTCGCGTGGTGCTTCTCAACGGCCGCCTGGCCCGAGGGCATCTTGGATTGAGCCGAGCGCTCGCGGAAATCGGCTATCTTGCCCGCTGTCGTGGAAAGGTCGTGGCTCATACATACTCCGGCTCGGTAGGGCTGTCACGTGGCGCCCCCATTGATGGGAACCACACAAAAAAGCAAAGTGTAGCTCCAGTGTAGTAATGCCTGCGTGCCTTGCCTGTGTAGGAACCCTACAAAGTCGCAAGGAATCGCTGGCAGGTTCCCCCCTCCGGCGGCGCCGCGCCGGGTGGGGGCGGGGGTGCGGGCGGGGGTGGGGGCGGGGCGGGGGTGCGGGCAGGAGTTCGGCGTGTCAGTGACCCGGGATAGGCTTTAAGGCATGAACGGCGTTTTCCCTGTAATGCTTCAGCCATGAACCGGCCCAGCCTGCGTGCCCCGGCGCTCAAAGCTGCGCTGCTGCATCCAGAGGGGGCCTTTGAACGGGTGGAAGTGGTGGATTCCACCGGCTCGACCAATGCCGACCTTGCCGCCGCGGCCGCCGATCCACAGCAGCACTGGCCCGATGCCTCGGTCCTGATTGCCAATGCCCAGGAGGACGGCAAGGGCCGCCTGGGACGTTCCTGGGTGGTGCCTGCCGGTGCCGCCATGATCTCCAGCGTGCTGCTGCGGCCTGCCGCATCCACCTTGCCCGGCGCCGGATTTGCCCCCACCGGCTACGCCTGGTTGTCCGTCCTGGCGGGAATTGCCCTGTGCCGGGGCGTGAAGTCCGTGGCCGGCATTTCCGCCGAACTTAAATGGCCCAACGATGTGGTGGTCAATGGCCGCAAACTCGCCGGCATCCTGGCCCAGGTGGTGCCGGCGGGCCCCGGCGGGCCGGCGGGCCGCGGCCCTGCCGTGGTGGTCGGTGCCGGCCTCAATGTCAGCGCCCGGGGCCACGAGCTGCCCACGGACCGCGCCACCTCGCTGCTGCTCGAAGGCGCCGCCGCAGCCGGGCTGGACCGCAATGCCCTCCTGCCCGCCTACCTCAATGGCTTCGCCGCGCTGTACCGGCAGTTCCTTGCAGCCGGTGGCGACGCCCAGGCACCCCTGGGCGGCGGGGCGCCTGGTGCCGGGACCACGCTGCTGGAGTTGGCCGCGGACCACATGGGCACCCTGGGCCAACAGGTCCGCGCGGAACTGCCCGGCGGCGTGCTCCTGACCGGCACCGCCACCGGGCTGGCAGTTGACGGCGCCCTGCTGCTGCGTGAGGCCCATGGCAGCGTGCACACCATCAGTGCCGGGGACGTGGTGCATTTGCGCCGCGCCGGAGCTGACGGCACGGTGCGCTATGCATAAGTGGCTCCTGGACGGAGAGCAGGTGGAAATCAAGTGCCGGCCGCATGCGCGCGTGCTCATCTGGCCCATCACCGTGGGCCTGTTCATTATTCTGTGGGGTTCGGCGGGCCTGGCCAAGCTGCAGCCGGCACCCTTTGACGACTGGGCCGCCGGGGCCGAGCCCCTGCGGGGACCTGCCATTGTGCTGCTGCTGGCGGTGGTGGCCTTTTTGCTGGTGCTGTATCCCCTCCGTCGGGTGCTGCGGTGGAATTCCACCCGCTATGTCCTGACCAGCCGGCGCCTGCTGGTGCGCCGCGGCCTGCTGCAGCGCAGCATGGAAAGCTATTTTTTGGAGCAGCTGCAGGAAATCCGCACCGTCCAGTCCTGGCGGCAGCGCCTGGTGGGCTCCGGGGATCTGCAGCTGTTCCTGCTGGCGGGGTCCGTGCGGACGGTGCCCGAAGTTCCGTTCCTGCGCAGCTTCAACAGTGAAGCGCAGCAGGCCTGGAGCCTGGCGGCGCGGTTCCCTGTCCAGCAAACTCCCCGGCTGGGGGACTACGCTGGTGGGGAAAACATGAGTGAAAAGGAGCTGCGCGAGCTTGGAAGAAACAACTGATGTACCCGAGCCCTCGCTGTCCCCTGCCTCCCGCAACCAGACCAAGGCCCTGGAAGCGCATCTACTGGGTGGGGAACGCACCCTCAAACGCCGTGACGTGGCCGCCGGGGCCGGTGTGTCCCTGCTCTCGGCCCGCAAAATTTGGCGCGCCATGGGCTTTCCCAACCTCGGGGACGACGACGTCGCCTTCACCGAGCGTGACAAGGACGCCCTGCAGACGGTGGTCACGATGGTCCGCGAGGGTTTGCTGACGGAGGAGACGGCCATTTCCGTGACACGCTCCATTGGCCAAATGACCGACCGCATGGCGGTGTGGCAAATTGAGGCGCTGGTGGAGGACCTGGTGGCTGAACATGGCGTCAGCGACGCCGAGGCCCGCCGCGCAGTGGTGTCCGAACTGCCCAACCTCATTGCCCCGCTGGAGGAACTGCTCATTTACTCCTACCGCCGCCAGCTCAATGCCGGCGTGCAGCGCCTGGCCGTCCGCGCCCAGGAGGGCCTGGCCGCCAGCGAACTGGGCCGGGTGGGCGGCGAGGACGACGCGCCGCTGCCGCTGGCCCGGGCCGTGGGCTTTGCCGATCTGGTCAGCTACACCTCCCTTTCACGGCGCATGAATGAAAAGACCCTGGCCCGCCTGGTCCAGCGCTTTGAAAACATCTGCGCGGAAATCATCAGCGTCGGCGGTGGCCGGCTGGTGAAGACCATTGGGGACGAGGTGCTGTTCAACTGTGAAACACCCGTGGCCGGAGCCCAAATATCCCTGGCCCTGGCCGAGGCCATGGCAGCGGACGACTTCCTGCCCGAAGCCCGCGTGGCCATGGTGTGGGGGCGGGTGCTTTCCCGCCTGGGCGACATTTACGGCCCCACCGTGAACCTGGCCGCCCGCCTGACCTCCCTGGCCGAGCCCGGCACAGTATTGATTGACTCCGTCACGGCCTCCGCCCTGACCGATGACGACCGTTTTGTCTTGACCCAGCTGCCGATGGAAAACGTCCGCGGCTTTGGTGAAATATCCCCCGTGCTGCTTTCCCGCGGCGAGGGCCAGGGACTGGTGGTCGATTAGCTGCACCCTGCGGCGTTTTAGCCCTTAACTCCGCGCCCAAGGCGGAGTAGGGTGAAACAGCAGCGGCCACCCAAGAGGTGCGGCCGCGCGGCATACGGGAGGCCAGGGGCCATGAACACCGACAGCGCGGACCACGGATACCGGGCAGCCCTGGACCGGGCGCATGAGCATGCAAACCAATGGCTGGACTCCCTGCCGGCACGCCCCATGGGGCCGCGCATGAATGCCGACCAGCTGCTGGCGCGGTTCGCCACACCCCTGCAGGAGCAGCCCCTGGAGCCTGCCGCGGTCATTGACGAGTTGGCGCGGCTTGCGGAACCGGGGCTCATGGCCATGCCTGCGGGCCGTTTCTTTGGCTGGGTCATAGGCGGCACGCTCCCGGCCGCCATGGCCGCGGATTGGCTGGTCAGTGCCTGGGATCAAAATGCCGCCATGCGCTACGCCACCCCCGCCACGGCCGCCGCCGAGGAAGCGGCCGGAGCGTGGCTGCTGGAACTGCTGGGCCTGCCCGAGGGATCCGACGTGGGCTTCACCACGGGGGCCACCAGCTCCAACTTTGCAGCCCTGGCCGCCGCCCGGAGCCACGTGCTGGACCAAACCGGCTGGGACCTGGCGGCGGACGGGCTCTGCGGGGCTCCGCGGATCCAGGTCTTCACAGGCGAGCAGGGGCACGTTTCAGTGGAGCTGGCCCTGAAATACCTGGGCCTGGGCCGGCCAATCCCGGTGGCGGCGGATTCCCAGGGGCGCATGCTTCCTGCGGCGCTGGCTGCGGCGTTGGAGCGCAAGGCAGGACCGGCCATTGTCATCCTGCAGGCCGGAAACCTGCATTCGGGCGCCTCGGACCCTCTGGCCGAACTGGCGGAGATCGCCCACCGGCACGGGGCCTGGGTGCACGTTGACGGCGCCTTTGGGCTGTGGGCGGCTGCCAGTCCCACCCACCGCCACCAGCTTGCCGGCCTGGCGGACTGCGACTCCTGGGCCACCGATGCGCATAAAACACTTAATGTGCCCTATGACTGCGGCGTGGTCATGGTCTCCCGCCCGCAAGTGCTGCGCTCGGTGTTTGGCGCCCACACCAGCTACCTCATCTCCGATGACCACGGGCCCGGCGATCCCTTTGAGAAGGTGCCGGAAATGTCGCGCCGGGCCCGCGGCGTCCCGGTGTGGGCGGCCCTGCGCTCCCTGGGCACCTCGGGCGTGGCGGCCCTCATTGACACTTTGGTGGAGCACGCGCAAAGCTTTGCCGCCGGCCTGGGGCGGCTGGAGGGCGTGGAGGTCCTGAACGAGGTGGTGTACACGCAGCTGTGCGTCAGTTTTGGCTCCGATGCACGCACCCGCAACATCACTGCCCGGATGCTGGCCGACGGCACGGCCTGGATGTCAGGCTCCCACTGGGCCGGGCGGGACGTGCTGCGGATTTCGGTCAGCAATTGGACCACTGACGCCCGCGATGTGGCGCTCTCCCTCGCCGCCGTCGAACAGGCCATGGCGGCCGAGGACGCCAATGAGCCCATGCCGCAAAGCCGCAATTGACCCCGACGGCTGACCCGCGGCACCCCACCCCCTGCGCAATGTCCCCGCTTTCCCAAGGACCGCAGCGGGGGATGGGGCGCCGCCGTGATGTGACAAAGCCGTGGTGACGTTGAGAAAACCATTAGCCCATCATGTGGAGCAATCCGCTAGGATTGCAGGGGGCTCCGCATGCAGGCGCCCGGTCTCACGTACCCGAGGTCACCACGATTCGGATAGATAAAGGTTTTCCATGGCTTTGAGCGATCTCTTCACCAAGTCCTCGAACAAAAAACAGTTATTCAGTGCCGGTGCCACGGCGCTGGCCGCCACAGTGGTGGTTGCAGGTGCTGTGGTGTATCCGGGTTTCACCACCGCCGACGTGGACCTCAATGACGGCAGTGTCTGGGTCACCAACAAGGTGGACGGCCTGGTGGGCCACCTCAATGACCAGTCCAAGGTCCTGGACGGCGGCTTCAGCGCCACCACCGCCGAATTTGACGTGGTTCAAAACGGCGGCAATGTCTTCATGAGCGGTGACGGCGGCAGTCTGCTCAACCCCGTCAATGTCCCCATGATGGCCATGTCGTCCGAGACCCGCGTGGGCGGCAGGCAGGTCTCGCAGGGCAGCAACATCATTGCCCTGACCGATTCCGGCACCGGCAAGGTCTGGGCCATGGACAACGCGGCAGTGCCGGCCTTTAATGACAAAACCCTCCAGCCCATCCTGTCCGGCCTGGACAGCGCAGTCTCCGTCACCGCCCCGGATGACACCATCTACACCGTCGACAGTGAAAAAGGCGAGCTGATCACCACCGTGCTGGACGACGCCGGCAAGGCCGCCTCCCAGGACCGGGTGGTCTTGGCGGGCCTGGCCGGCACGGCCACCGTGCAGATCACGGTGGCCGGCGGCAAGCCGGTGGTCCTTGATCCCAAGAGCGGGAAGCTGTTTTTGCCCGACGGCAAAAACGCCACCATCCCCAACGCCGGGGCCGCACTGCTGGCCCAACCCAGCGCCGAGGGCGACTTCGTGGCCGTGGAGACCGCCACCGCCCTTTACACCCAGCCCCTGGATGGAACCGCCGCCAAGGTGTTGGAGCTCGGCGGCAGCGGCAAGGCCGTGGCGCCGGTGGTGCAAAACGGCTGCGTGCATGCGGCCTGGTCGGGGGCCAACAAGTACGCCCTTTCCTGCCAGGGAAGCGGGGAGCTGGTGGACATTCCCAAGGCCGCAGCCTCCTCACAGTTTGTCTTCCGCAAAAACCGTGACGTGGTGGTCCTCAATGACACCAACACCGGCAACGTCTGGCTGGTGAACCAGAACATGCTGCTGGTGAACAACTGGGATGACCTGAAGACCGATCTGAAGACCGCAGACAATGCGGACAAGGAATCCGCCGACCCCAATGTGGTCAACACCCTCCCGGACCGCACCAAACCCAACCGCCCGCCCGAGGCCGCCCCGGATTCCTTCGGCGTCCGGGCCAACCGCACCACGATCCTGCCTGTCCTGTTCAATGACTCGGACCCGGACGGCGACGTGCTCACGGTGTCCGCGCCCGACGTCGGCCCTGCCCTTGGCGCGGTGGAATCCATTTACGACGGCACGGGCCTGCAGATTGCCGTCCCCGCCGAACAGGGCGGCGCCGCCACCTTCGCGTACACGGCCAACGACGGCCGGGGCGGAACGGCGAAGGGCACCGTGGATGTGCGCGTGGTGCCGGAGAGCGAGAACACCCCGCCCAAAACCATGCGCGACACCACGCTGGTGGTCGAGCAGGGCCAGACCATGAAGCAAAATGTGCTCACGGACTGGATCGACCCCGACGGCGACGACATCTACCTCAACTCAGCCGTCTCCGACGACGGTTCCGCGGTCATTAAAACCACCCCCGACGGCGAGCTGAGCTACACCGACGACGGGGAGGAAATCGGCATGAAGTCCATGACCATTTCCGTCTCCGACGGCCGTGACATCACCGAGAAAAAGCTCAAGGTCAACGTGCTGCCCGCCGGCACCGTGCCGCCGGTGGCCAACGCCGACTTTGTCCGCGCCGTGGCCGGGCAGCCGGTGGTGCTGGAACCGCTGAAGAACGACCAGGACCCGGCCGGCGCCAAACTGCGCCTGGCCAGTGTGGCCAAGGTGGGCACCGCCACGATCTCCGAAATTGCGGACAACGGCACCGTCACCTTCACCTCCGACACCGTCGGTCCGGTCTACTTGGAATACCAGGTCACCAATGGCCCCATGAGCGCCTCGGGCCTGATCCGTGTCGACGTGGTGGAACCGGACACGCAGGGACTGCCGGTGGCTGTGAAGGACCTGGTGATGCTGCCCTCGGGCGGCACGGCACTGGTGGATGTGCTGGGCAACGACTCCGATCCCGCCAGCGGGGTGCTGGTGATCCAGTCCGTGGAGCTGCCTGCCGGCTCACCGGTCTCGGCCACCATTGTGGAACGCAACATCATCAAGCTCACCGACCTGCGCGGCCTGCAGGACAAAATGAGCATCAAGTACACCATTTCCAATGGTGCCGGCAGCGCCACGGGCGAAATTTCCGTGGTCCGCATTCCCGCCCCGGACAAGCTCAAGCCGCCGCGGGTGGAACCGGACACGGCCATTGTGCGCGCGGGGGATGTGGTGAGCATTCCGGTGCTGGCCAATGACACCGACCCCAATGGTGAAGTGTTGAAGTCCCCGGCCGTGGTGGAGGCCCCGGATGCGGCTGACGGCAAGCTGTTCACCGACCAGAACCAGCTGCGCTTCATTGCCGGACCCACGGCAAAGACCGTGCAGGGGGTGTACAAGGTGGCCAACAGCACCGGCCAGTTCAGCTCCGCCCCCGTCACCATCACCATTGTGGCCGCGGATCCGGAAAACAACCTGCCGCCGGCGCCCAAGAACCTGACCGGCCGCGTCATTGCCGGGGACCTGGTGCGCATCCCCGTGCCCTTGTCGGGCATTGACCCCGAGGGCGACTCCGTGGAACTGGTCGGCATTGACCAGGGCCCGGCCCTGGGCACGGCGGAGACCGGCAACGGCTACATTTTCTACACCGCCGGCGGCAGTTCCGCAGGCACCGATTCCTTCAGCTACCGGGTGCGCGACCGTCAGGGGGCCGAAGCCACCGCCAGCGTGCAGGTGGGTGTGGCACCGCCGCTGGCAGTGAACCACCCGCCCGTGACCGAGGATGACTACATCACCATGCGCCCGGGCCGGAAGGTGGCGCTGGATGTGCTGCTCAATGACGCGGACCCCGACGGCGGTGCGCTGGGCCTGGTGGCCGACGGCTTCGAAGGCCCGCAGGAAATGCTGCCCTCCGTCACCGACAAGAGCAAGGTGCTGGTGACCTCCCCGGCGGAACCGGGGATTGCCACCATGCTGTACACGGTGGCTGACAAGTTTGGCGCCCGCGCCACCGGCAACATCCGCATGACGGTGACCCCCGATGCGCCGTTGAAGGCGCCCATTGCCCGCGACGACCGTGTCACAGTGGCGCAGATGCTGGGCAAGAACACCGTGGATGTGCCGGTGCTGGAGAACGACGCCGACCCGGACGGTGTGACGGAGGACCTGGAGATCAGCATTGAGAAGGTCAACGGCATCAATTCCGATTCCGCCTCGGTGACCGGCAACGGCACTGTCCGTGTGGTGCTGGCACCCCAGGACCAAATGGTGGCCTACACCGTCACGGACGTCGATGGCCTCAAATCCACGGCAGTGGTTTGGGTGCCGGGGCTGGACAAGCAGTACCCGGTGCTTAAAAGCAACGAGGTGATCCGCCTGACCGCCGGTGAAAGCGCCGTCATGAAACTCGAAGACTACGTCCAGGTCCGCGAAGGCCGCAAGCCGCGCCTGACCGAGGCCGCCCGGATCTCCCTGGTGGGAGCGGGCAAGGAGAACGTCATTGTGGGCGAGGGCGAGGGCGTGAACTACGCCGCGGACATCAAGTTCTACGGTCCCGGCTCCATCACCTTTGAAGTCACTGACGGCACGGGCCCGGATGATCCGGAAGGCCTGAAGTCCACTTTGACCGTCATGACGCTGGTGGACCCTGCCCCCGTGGGCGCCAAGGACGAGGAAGAGGAAAAGCCGGAGGAGAAGAAAAACACCCCGCCCACCTTCACCGGCTCCTCCCTTGAGGTGCCGCAGCAGGAGACAGTGACCTTGGACGTGGGGCCGCTGGCCTTTGACATTGACCCCGGGGACCAGGAAAAGTTCCGTTACGCACTCAGCGGCAACAAGCCGGCAAACTTTGACGTGGACTTCTCCGGCACGGTGCTGAAGGTCAAGCAGCGTGACGGGACCAAGGTCGGGGAGAGTGCCACCGTGCAGTTGAGCGTCAACGACGGCAGCAACCCGCCCGTGACCGCCGATGTGGTCCTGCGCGCCACGTCGTCGTCCCTGCCTTTGCCCGTGGCCAATGAGGACGTGGTCCTTGATGCGCACGCCGGGCGGGCCGAAGTGATCAAGGTGCTGGAGAACGACGTCAACCCCTACCCGGATACGGCCCTGCGCGTGGTGAACACCTCCACGGAGACGGGCAGTGCCGGTGTGACGGTGACCCATGTGGACAATGCCGTGACAGTCAACAGCGATCCCGACTACAAGGGCACCGTGGTGGTGCGTTATGTGGTGGAGGACAAGACCAAGGACTCCGCACGCCACGCCACCGGCCGCATTAAGATCACCATCAAGGGCAAGCCCGACGCTCCGGAGAAGCCGCAGATCCTGGAGGAAAAGGACAAGTCGGTGCTGCTGAAGTGGGAGCCTCCTGCCGACAACGGCTCACCCATCACCAAGTACACGGTGGCTTGGGCCGGCGGCACGCAGGACTGTGAAACCAACACCTGCACCATCAAGGGCCTCACCAACGCCAAGGAATACCGGTTCACCATTGCCGCCACCAATGCCGTGGCCACCTCGGCCCCGTCGGCGCAGTCGGTGGTGGCCATTCCCGACCGCAAACCCGATGCCCCCGCAGCCCCCAGCACCGAGTTCGGTGACAAGGCAGCGACTGTGCAGTGGGTGACCCCGGTGGGTGAATTCTCCGCCGTCACCAAGTTCGACGTGCAGATTTCCCCGGCACCGGCGGGCCAAAACGCGCAAAAGTCCGCGGTCACCGGCAACTCCCTGACGTGGACGGGACTGGAAAACGGCACCGAGTACCAGTTCCGGGTCCGGGCCATCAACAATGCGCCCAACCCGTCCGAATGGAGCCCGTACTCCAAGTCCGTGGTGCCCGCCGGCAAGCCGGCCGCCCCAGCCGCGCCCACCGTTCAGGTGCTGGACCGCGTGGGCACCCAAAACCAGATCTCCGTGAGCTGGAACGAGCCCTTCACCAATGGCGCGGCCATTGCCAAGTACACCTTGACGCAGCAGGGCGGCGGCGGCGGGGCCGTATCCACCACCGTCACGGGCACCAGCAAAACAGTGACCGTGGACAACTCCACGGCCGCCTACACCTTTTCTGTGACAGCCACCAACAAGGCCGGCACCGGCGGACCCAGCCCGTCCTCGACCCCGCAAAGGGCAGTGGGCAAGGTGGGCACCATGGCGGCACCAGGGATTGCCGTGGCCAACCAGAACGCCGCCGGCGGACGCGTCACCGTGACGTATCAGCCGCTCAGTGCCGCCCAGCTCAATGGCTACGCCGCCAACGAGGTCACGTATTGCGTGATCCTTTCCACCACGGGTGAGCGGTGCGGGGTGCCCTCGGGCGTGGAACTGCCCTCGCCCAACGGGGCCAATGTGACGGCCACGGTGCTGGCCAGGGCCAACGCCGGTGGAATTGCCTCCACCAGCGACGCCTCCGGCGCCTCAGCTGCGGTAAAGCCTTTTGGCACTCCCGGCAAGGCCGGCATTTCCGGCAGCAACGGCGCCCAGGACTCCCAAAATGTGTCCTACTCCTGGTCCTATCCGGGTGGATCCGTGGACGCCGTGTCCATTGAAGTCAAGGTTGGCGGCGGCGGCTGGGAGGCAAAGGCCGGCAATGGCAGCGCCAGCTACAACACCGGCGGCTACAGCACTCCCGTCACCATCAAGGTGCGTGCCAAGAACTCCGTGGGCACCTACGGCC
Source organism: Specibacter sp. NPDC057265 (assembly GCF_042668835.1). Classification (NCBI taxonomy): domain Bacteria; kingdom Bacillati; phylum Actinomycetota; class Actinomycetes; order Micrococcales; family Micrococcaceae; genus Specibacter; species Specibacter sp. NPDC057265. The sequence continues at coordinate 211,198 of NZ_JBHUYE010000001.1, read as the reverse complement.
CCGAGGACAGCGTCAGGCTCACCAGTGGCGCCAAGACGCCGCCCCCGCCGCCGGAGCCCAAGACCTTCGTCCAGGTCAAGGCCGGCACCTGGCACTCCTGCACCCAGGGTCCCGGCGAGAACAGCAACTATTCCAACTCCGGTGGCACGTCCATCTGTGATGGTGTGCGTTCCCCCGGCGGGAACGTGGACTTGGGCGGAAAGTGGCTGGACACGGCCGACGGCTGGGTACGGGTGTCCGGTTGCCGCAACGATTGGTACGTCATGTCCAGTGGGCCCCACCCGGGCCGCTGGGTCCGCGGTGACACCGTGAACGCCCGTGACGAGGACGGCGGCGGCATCCGCTGCTAGGCGCAGCTGACGGCAGCTAAAGTGGGGGGCGCTTCCTTGCGGGGGAGTGCTCCCCATTGCCGTTTCCGCCCCGGGGGTGGACAGTGGCAATGGCGGATTCCGTCCGCCAGCTCGCAGCACACCGTCTCATCCCGCCGGACCCCACCGGCTGAGTTAAGGGTTTTTCATGGCTTTACCCGCTTTTGCCACCACGTCCGCACGCAGGCGCCTCTACTCGGCGGGTGCGGCAACGCTGCTCACCGGCGCGGTGGTGGCCGGGGCGTTGATCTACCCCGGCTTCAGCTCCGCCGATGTGGACCTCAACGACGGCGGCGTCTGGGTCACGAACCAAAGCATCAACATGGTGGGCCACCTCAACGTCCCCTCCAAGCTGTTGGACGGCGGCTTCACTGCCACGGCTCCTGGCTTTGACGTGCTGCAGGATGCCGGGACGGTGTTCATGGACAACGATTCCGGCACGCTGCTGAACCAGGTGGATGTCCCCGCCATGACCTTGACCCAGGACACGCCGCTCGGTGGCAGCAAGGGCGTGTCCCTCGGCTCCCACATCACAGTCATTGCCGATCAAAATGCCGGCAAGGTCTGGGCGCTGCCCACCTCCATGGCCGGTTCCTTTGATGAGAAGACCAGCAAACCCCTCCAGGAGAAACTGGGCAACGCCAGGGCCGCCGTCGCGCTGGCCATCGACGACGGCGTCAGTACGGTTTTCGCCCTCAACCCCCGTGGTGCCGTCCTCACCGAGGCGCGGTTGGATGCCGAGGGCAAGGTCCTGCACAGCAGCGACACCACCCTTGAGGGCCTGCCGGATTCGAACAAGCTGCAGCTGACCACCGTGGGGGAGCAGCCGGTGGTGTTCAACCCCGAGACGGGCACCGTGTTCCTGCCCGGCAACAAGCGGGTGGAATTGCCCCAGGCCAAGGGTGCGGCCCTGCAGCAGCGCAGCGAAACCGGGGATTTTGTGGCCCTGCAGAGCGGCAAGGAACTGCTGCTCCAGCCCCTGGACGGCGGCGCCGCCGGCACGGTCGACGCCGGCTCCGTGGGCCGCCCCATTGCCCCCGTGCAGCAGGACGGCTGCGTCCACGCTGCCTGGAACGGCTCCAACCAGTACCTTTTTTACTGCCCCGGCCAGGACGGAAAACCCGTCAGCATCCCCCAGGCCACCGCCGCCTCCAAGCTGGTGTTCCGCAAAAACCGCGGCAACGTGGTCCTGAACGACATGGCCGGCGGCGATGTGTGGCTGGTGAACCAAAACATGCTGCTGGTGAACAACTGGGATGGCCTCACCGTGGATCAGCAAAACGCGAAGGACGCCGACAAGGACTCCACTGACCCGAACGTGGTCAACACACTGCCGGACAGGACCAAACCCAACCGCCCGCCCCTGGCCGAGGCCGACCAGTTCGGCGTCCGCGCCGGCGGCACCACCCTGCTGCCCGTGCTGTACAACGATTCCGACCCGGACGGCGACGTCCTCACGGTCCGCGACAGCGCCGGGAGCATTGCCGCCGGAACCCTGCAGACCGTCTACGGCGGCACCGGCCTGCAAATTACCGTGCCCGCCGATGCCCCCACCGGCACGGAATCCTTCAGCTACACCGCCGACGACGGCCGCGGCGGCACCGCCACCGGCAATGTCAGCATCCGCGTGGTGCCGGAGACTGAGAACACCGAGCCGGCCTCCATGCGCGCCACCACCATGGTGGTGGCGCAGGGGCAGACCATTGCCCAAAACGTTCTGGCCGACATGATCGACCCTGACGGGGACAGCATCTATCTGGTGGGTGCCACGTCCAAGGAGGAGACCGGACAGGTGAAATTCACCCCGGACGGGGAGTTGAACTACAGCGATGACGGCTCCACCAACGGCATGAAGACCGTCACCGTGCAGGTCTCGGACACCCGCTCCATTGTGGAAAAGGACATTAAGGTCAACGTCAAACCGGCCGGCGGAGTGCCGCCGGTGGCCAACGCCGACTACCAGCGCGTGGTGGTGGGGCAGGAAGCCGTGGTGGCCCCGCTGAAGAACGACCAGGACCCCCTGGGCGGGGAGCTCCGGCTGGCCAGCGTGGACAAGTCCGAGACCGGCCGCGTCTCAGCCATTGCCGACAACGGCACCTTCACCTTCTCCGCCGACACCGTGGGCGCCAGCTATCTGAGCTACCAGGTGACCAACGGCCCGCAGAGCGCCACGGGACTGATCCGCATTGACGTGGTGCCGGCGCAGGAGGAGCTGGCCCCCATTGCCGTCAAAGACATGGCGCTGCTGCCCCTGGGCGGCACCGTGCTGGTGGACGTTTTGGGCAATGACACCGATCCCGCGGGCGGGGTGCTGGTGGTCCGGGGCGTCACCGTGCCCCAGGACTCCGGCGTGTCCGTGACGGTGCTGGAGCACAACATTGTCAAAATCACCGACATCCGCGACCCACTCCGCCCCATCGCCCTGGAGTACACGGTGGCCAACGCACAGGGCAGCGCGAAGGGGAGCATCGCCGTCGTCCGCATCCCGTCGGCGTCCACGCTGCAGCCGCCCACGGCCTCCCCGGACACCGTCGATGTCCGGGTGGGGGATGTGGCGCGCATCCCGGTGGTGGCCAATGACTACGATCCCAACGGCGATGTGCTGAAAAACCCCGAGATTATTCAAGCTCCGGCAGCGGATGCCGGCAGCCTCTGGGTGGACCAGGACTCGCTGCGCTTTTTGGCCAAGGACGTGCCGGGTTCCATGACCGCCATTTACAAGGTCACGAATGATTCCGGGCAATCGGATTCCGCGTCCGTGACCATCAATGTCATTGCCGCCGATCCGGAACGCAATTTGCCGCCGGCGCCGAAAAACGTCCAAGGCCGGACCATTGCCGGCGGGCAGAGCAAAATCCAAATCCCGCTGGACGGCATTGACCCCGACGGCGACTCCGTGCGCCTGGTGGGCGTGGACATTCCACCCACCCTGGGCACCGCCGTCGCCGGCAACGGCTTCATCATTTACACCGCCGCCGGAAACTCCGCCGGCACCGACAAGTTCAGCTACCGCGTGCGGGACCGCCTGGGCGCAGAGGCGGTGGGCACAGTGGAAGTGGGCATTGCCCCGGAGGATTCCGTAAACCGCCCGCCGGTGGCCGCCGACGACTTCATCTCCATGCGCCCGGACCGCCCCGTGGCCCTGGACGTGGTGCTGAACGACGCCGATCCGGACGCCGACAAGCTGTTCGTCACTAAGGACGGCTTTGCCGGTCCGGAAGAGATGCGGCCCTCCGTAACGGAGCTGGGCCGCGTGCTGCTGACCAGCCCGTCCACCCCGGGCACCGCAACCATGGGCTACACCGTCAGCGACCCCTCCGGCGCCACGGCCACAGCCAACATCCGCATGACTGTCACCGCCGATGCGCCGCTGCGCGCCCCCATTGCCCGCGACGACGAGGTGACGGTGCAGGAGGCCCTGGGCAAGAACACCGTCAGCGTGCCCGTGCTGAAAAACGACGAGGACCCCGACGGCGTGGCCGAGGCACTGGAGATTTCCCTGGTCCAGGGCGCCGGCGTGCCCTCCAACGCCACGGTCACCTCCGGGGGTTCTCTGCAGATTCCGTTGCTGCCGGAGCCGCAAATGGTCCCGTACACGGTCACCGACCGCGACGGCCTGGCCTCCACCGCCATTGTGTGGGTCCCGGGCCAGGACGCGCAGTACCCGGTGCTTATGAACAGCGAAGCCATCAAGCTCCAGGCGGGGGAGAGCGCCACCGTCAAACTCAGCGACTACGTCAAGGTCCGCGAGGGCCGCACGCCACGCATCACGCAGGCCGACAAGGTCCAAATGATTGGCGCACCGGCCCTAAATGCCGTGACCGCCGACGGCGCCGGGCTGGACTACAGGTCCTCTGTGGAGTTTTACGGTCCCGGCTCCATGACCTTTGAGGTCACCGACGGCACGGGACCCGAAGATCCGTCGGGGCTGAAATCGACGTTGACCATCATGACCGAGGTGGCCCCCGCGCCGGCCAAAAACCTTCCCCCGGCGCTGCAGGGCACCACCATCGAAGTGGCCCAGCTGGAATCGGCCACCGTCAACCTGGCACTGCTGGCCGCCGATCCCGAAAAGGATCCGCTGAAGTTCTCCGTGGCGGAGCCCGGCGTGCCCGGCATCAAGGCCACGCTCGACGGCGCCCAGCTCACCGTGGAGGCTGACAGGAACGCCACCCTCGGTGCCGTGTTCTCGCTGAGCATCTCGGTCGATGATGGCAGCAATCCGTCCGTGCGGGCGGAGGTGTCAGTGACCGTCACGTCGTCGACCAGGCCCAAGGCCGTGGCCAACGACGACTCCGTCCCCGACGCCTTCGCCGGACGTTTGGAATCCGTGGACGTGCTTGGCAATGACGTCAACCCCTTCCCGGACACCCCGCTGAAAGTTGTCAACGCGGTCATGAGCACGGGCGCGCCGGGCACGCAGGTGGCGGTGGCCGGGGACCAGGTGGCTGTGCAGGCGCCGGAGGACTTCACCGGCAATGTGGTGGTCAGCTACACGGTGGCCGACGCAACCGGCGACAGCGCCCGGAACGTGGACGGCCGCATCACCTTGAACGTCAAGGGCAAGCCGGCCGCGCCCGCCGCGCCCCTGGTGCAGGAGGTCAAGAGCAAGACCGTGCTGCTCAAATGGGCCACCCCGGTGGACAACGGCTCGCCCCTGACCGGGTACACGGTCATGCGCAGCGACGGTGTGAAGCAGGAATGTGCCAGCAACACCTGCCAAATCACCGGCCTCACCAATGCCAAGCCGTACACCTTCACCGTCAGCGCCAAGAACGCCGTGGGGGAGTCCGCCTACTCCAAGGCCTCCGCCACGGCCACGCCGGACCAAAAGCCCGACAAGCCGGCCCCGCCCACCATTGTTCGGGGGGACCGGCAGCTGGAGCTCAACTGGGTCAAGCCGGTGGGTGAATATTCGCCCGTGAAGTCCTTCAATGTTCAGATTTCACCCGTTCCCGCCGGCCAAAATCCGCAGCGGACGGTCACGGCCACCAAGCTCACCTGGCCGGGACTGGTCAACGGCACGGAGTACACCTTCCGGGTCCAGGCAATCAATGACGCCCCCGACCCCTCGGAGTGGAGCGGGTACGCCGCCAAGCCGGGCAAGCCCGCGGGCAAGCCGTTCACCCCGGCCGCGCCCACCACCACGCTCGTGGACCAGATTGGCAGCCAAAACCAGCTGCGGGTGAATTGGACGCAGCCCAACCTCAATGGCGGGGATCTCAAGCAGTACACGCTGTTTACCTACCTTGACGGTGCCCAGACTGCAGCGGTCACCACCACGCAGACCAGCCAAACCGTGTCCCTGCCCAATGCGGTGGCAAAATACACATTCAAGGTGCAGGCCACCACTGACGTGCAGCCCTCGGATTTAAGTCCAGCCTCAGCGCCGTGGCGGTCCGTCAGCCAGCCGGGCCAGGTGGCTGCGCCCATCATCGCGGCGGCCAACACCGGGGGAGCCGGCGGATCCGTCACAGTTAATTTCGCGCCGCTGTCTGGACCGGCCCTGGGTGGATCCACGCCGGCGGAAATGAGCTACTTCGCCAATGTAACCCCTGGGGGCAAGAATATTGCCGTGACCCCCGGCGGCACCGTGCCCGCCAGCAATGGTGCCTCCACCACCGTCACCGTCTATGCCAAATCGTCGGCCTTCGCCAGCGCCGGGAACGCGTCACCGGCGTCGAACGCGGTGGTGCCCTTTGGTGCCCCCGGAACGGTGGGGCTGGACGGCAACGACGGTGCCAAAGACAGCAAAAATGTGTCCTACTCCTGGCGTTACCCCGGCGGCGCAACGGATGCTGCAGTGGTCCAGACACGCGTCAACGGCGGCGGATGGACAGACCGGAGAGACAATGGCAGCGACACCTTCAACACTGGCGGCTACAACACCGAGGCGGTCATTGAAGCCCGGACCGTCAACTCTGTGGGCACACCCGGGGGCGTCAAAAGGGTTTCTCCAAAGAGCGGCGCGGAAACCCCGCCGAAGCCCACCAGCTGGACGGTTCAGGCGGCTCCGTACAGAAGCTGTTTGGAAGCTACCACTGGCAGCGACCACTTTGTGGACGGCAACCCGCCCTCCTGCAGTTCCAAGTGGTTGGAACCCGGAGTGTCGGTTGAGGTGAGCTGTTGGAAATACTGGGGCTCTTCCGACAGCGGCAAGCAGTGGTACCGCATCACCTCCGGGGGATACGGCCAGTGGAACCATGTGTCCGTCCGCACGACCAATAGGGAAAGCATCCCGGCCGACATGCCGCGCTGCTAGGGCGTGCTGGACACCGGTAGAACAGGGGAGACGTTCGAAAGGAGGCATGAAGGTTTATCGCATGAAGTTTCCCGTCATTGCTGGCCTGTAGTGGGAAAATAGTTTCGAATAATTGTTTGATTCTCTTGTTCGACCCGTTGGTGGGGTTTATTATGGGGGTATGGGTAGTTCAGTGAATTTCCCGGCAGGTCCGGAGGATTCATCCACCACAGTTTCTGTGGCGGACCGCATCACTGCCCTTACCCTTCCCGTTCTTTCCTCCCTTGCTGTGGATGTGGCGGGGTTGGCGGGGTTGCCTGATTTCCCTGTTCCCAGTGCCTCCACCGAGGATCGTGGTTCCTCGCGGTTGGGTGGGGTGCGGGGCTTGTTGGATGACTGCACTGACGCCCTTGCTGCTTTGAGTGTGCATCGGAACCGGTGTGCGGCGTTGTTGGTGGTGTTGGTCGAACGCCTCCAAGCGGCCGCCCGGGTGGAGGGTGTGGTGCTGGGGCTGGATGCCTGGCAGCGGCAGACGCAGATGATGGGCATCCGGGCCGAGGTGGCCGGGTTGCTGACCATTACCGAAGCGGTCGCGGGAAAGCTGATGGATCATGCCGGGACCCTGGTCCATCACCTTCCGGCGACGATGAAGATTTTTAGTGAGGGTGGGTTGGGGTGGGAGCAGGCGGTCGTGATTGCTGAGGAGACGACCGTGTTGCGGGACGCCGGGCACCCACAGTCCGTCATTGACGCTTTCGAACAGGTGTTGTTGGGAAAGGCCGAAGGGTGCGCGGGGCCGAGCTTCAGGGACAAGGCCCGCCGCGCCCGGGAACGGACCCACCCGGATTCGATGGCTGCGAAAACGCGGCGGGCGTTCAAGGACCGGTCCCTGCGGGTGGGTCGGGGTCAGGACGGGATGTCCTGGCTGACCCTGTTTGGGCCTTCGCCGACGGTCGCTGCGATCTTCTCCCAGTGCACCACCACCGCCCAGGCCGCGCAGGGTCCCCACGAATCACGGACCCTGGCCCAGTTGCGCGCCGATGTTGCCGCGGCCCTGCTGTTGGGCCAGACCATGGACGAAAACCACATCCACACCCCACCAGCACCAGCCGTGTCAGAACCGGCGGCGGCGGCCACCGCAGCTCCGGCGGGAACCCCGGAGCCGGAGATGACGGAGCCAGCAGGACCGGCAGCATCCCAGCCGGGCTCGAGCTACCACGGCGCCCATTCTCATGGGCACGCACCTGGTGCGTCGTTTTACCCGCCCAGGGAGCCGGGATTGGGACGAGACGGCGTGGTTCCGGTGTTTGATGATCCTGATTACACGGACCCTGGTTTTGTGGATCCTGTCCCTGAACCGTGGAGCGATGAAGCGTGGGATGGGTTTGACGGGTCCCGTCCACCGGAGCTAACCCCGTGCCCCACAACGCCTAGCAACAATCCGGGGGCTAAGGATGCGGGTGGTGTGTGGCCGCCGCTGCCCAGGGTGACCCCAGTGCTGGTGGTGCCTGCCCTGTCATTGCTGGGCTTCACGGACGAACCGGCGTGGATGGAAGGTGTCGGGCCGATCAGTGTGGACCTCGCTAAGCGTCTCACCGCACAAGCGGGTTCGCTGTACCGGGTGTTGGTGGACCCGATCACGAACAAACCCCTGGACCACGCACCGGAGTCGTACCGGATCAGTAAAGCCATGAAAACAATGTTGGCCATCCGGGACGAATACTGCCTCTTCCCGGGCTGCACCACCGTGGCCGTGAACTGCGAGGTCGACCACGTCAAACGCTTTGAAACCGGGGGCCGCAGCGTCTACAACAACCTGCAAACCCTATGCAAAAGCCACCACCTCCTCAAACACTTCAAGGACGACAAAACCCGCCAAGGATGCGTTCGCACGGACCAAAGCGCCGAACGTCAAAACACCCGCCTGCGCGGCTGGACCCCCACCATCACCGAAGAAGGACGCGTGGGATGGACATCCCCCACCGGACACTGGTACCCGCCAGAAACCGACGACACCCCAGCCCCGACCTACCCGCAATGGCTGAAAAACAACCTCCAACAACAACTCCACGACCACGACGAGGATTCCTGGCGGCAATGGGACGCGACCCACCCGTCCTGGGACCTCCCACCAGAAGACCACATCCCACCCACCTGGACCCCAGACACCGTCCCCCAACCACCCCCCGGCATGTTCCCCGACGAAGAAGAACAAACCCTCATCGACCAACGCGGTTCCGGGAGCGGCACGTAATACCGGGCAAAACACCATTAAAGGGTGCCCGGCCGTGGGACACAGTGGCCATAGTGTGGGCTAATGGCGGGTAACACCAATTAGTGGATAAACTAATGCAGGTTTTTGCCGCAAAAATGCGTGATCCACACGATTGAAGGAAGAACAACTATGTCCATGACGCCGGAACAGGCCACGTGGTTCGCAGGTACTTTTGAGAAGCTGGTCGCCAACGTAGGCCAGGCCATCCTTGGCAAGTCGCACGTCGTCAGCCTGACTCTGGCGGCCATGCTCGCCGAGGGCCACGTCTTGTTTGAGGATGCACCCGGAACTGGAAAGACCATGTTGGCGCGCGCTCTCTCGGCAACTGTCAAGGGAACCCATTCACGCATCCAGTTCACCCCGGACCTGTTGCCTTCGGATGTCACCGGCGTCATGATCTACGATCAAAAGTCGCAGGAATTTGAATTCCACAAGGGCCCCATTTTTGCCACGATTGTGCTGGCTGATGAAATCAACCGTGCCTCGCCGAAAACGCAGTCGGCCCTGTTGGAAGTCATGGAAGAGTCCCGGGTGACCATGGACGGCACCACCTATGAAACGGGACGCCCCTTCATGGTGCTGGCCACCCAGAACCCCATTGAACAGGCTGGAACGTACAGGCTGCCCGAGGCGCAGTTGGACCGCTTCCTGGTCAAGACCTCCATTGGCTACCCGGACCACGCCTCCACCGTTCAGTTGCTCTCAGGCTCTGGCCAGCGTGACCGCACCTCCAAGATGCAGGCCATCATCACGCCGCAGGCCGTTGCCGAAATGGCGGACCTGGCCTCCACCACGCACGCGGACGCCGCCGTCTTGGAGTACATTTCCCGGTTGTGTGAAGAGACCCGCAACGCCCCGGAAACCCGTTTGGGCGTTTCGGTGCGTGGCGCCATTGCCATGGTGCGCATTGCCAAGGTCTGGGCCGCGGCCAAGGGCCGCAACTACGTCCTGCCCGATGACGTGAAGGAACTGGCTCCCTATGTGTGGACGCACCGTTTTGTCATGGACCCGGAGGCTGAATTTGCCGGAGCCACCCCGGAGGTGGTGCTTGGCCGCATCCTGGCCGAAGTTGCCGCGCCGCAGCAGCGCGTCTCGGCGTAGGGCCCTGCCAGTTCCGCGAATGCACAGCACCAAGACAGCCAGCAAAAGGTAAATCATGAGCATGAAATCCAGCGCCCGGAAGGTGGGGGAGGTGCTCTCCCGACCCTTCCACAGCAACGGGAAACCCACCCGGCTGCACCCCGCGTCACTGTGGCGGGAAGGGGCAAAGCTGGCGGGGGTCCACCTTGCTCCCACGTGGTCCAAGGCCGCGCCATGGCTGCGCAAGTGGATCCTGCCTGCCCTGGCAACCATCAGCATGCTGGGCAGGGTGGTCATTGGTGCTGCCGTGCTGCTGTGCATCCTGGGGGTGGCCTTTGGCTGGCAGGAAGCGAAGGTGGCGGCCCTGCTGGCGCTGCTGCTGCTGCTGATTGCCATTGGTTTCGTCCTGGGTAAATCCATGTATGCGGTGAAGCTGGATTTGGCGCGCACCCGCGTGGCCGTGGGCGATCATGCAGTGGGCAGCATTGCCGTGGCCAACACCTCCTCCCGCACCGTCCTGCCGGCTGCCCTGGAGCTGCCGGTGGGGCATGCGACGGCGTTGTTCCACCTGCCGCGCATGGCCCCGTCGCAGATTCATGAGGACCTCTTCACCATCCCCACCACGCGCCGCGCTGTCATCACCGTGGGACCGGTCCGTTCGGTGCGTGCCGACCCACTGCAGCTGCTGCGCCGTCAACTGTTGTGGACCGAACCCACGGACCTGTATGTCCACCCGCGCACCACAGCCATTGGCGGACCGGCGGCGGGCTTTTTAAAGGACCTGGAGGGGCTCACCACCCGGGACCTGACGACGTCGGACATTGCCTTCCACGCCCTGCGCGACTACGTGCCCGGAGACGACAGACGGCACATCCACTGGAAGACCACCGCCCGCACGGGCAAACTCATGGTGCGCCAATTTGAGGAGACCCGCCGCTCCCACATGGCAGTGGCCCTGTCAGTCAACACTGACGAATACGAGTCCGAGGATGACTTTGAGATGGCCATTTCCGCCGCTGCCTCGCTGGGCCGGCAGGCCATCAAGGAAAACCGGGAGCTGAGCGTCATCACCCAGCGCGGGCCCATTCGCTGTGAAACCGGCAAGAACCTGCTCGATGACATGACCCGGCTGCAGGGCAACACCCGCAGGGGCAACTCCGTGGACCTGGCCCGCACCCTCATGGATGCCGTGCCCAATGCCTCGGTGGTGTTTTTTGTGGTGGGTTCGCGGGTCACACCGGCGCAGCTGCGCAGCGCCGCAGCCTCGGTGCCGCCGGGCGTGCGTGCCTTTGCCGTGCGCTGCTACACGGGGGCACAGTCCGCCCGCGCCAACATTGCCGACCTTACTGTCCTGACCCTGGGCGAACTGGATGATTTGGCCATTGTGCTACGGAAGGCAGTTGCGTGAGCGCCCGCAGGAGCAGCAACAGAAGCACTCAGAGCCACACCAGCACCCAAAGCACCGCCGGCAGGGCGCCGCAGCCCGTCCGCCGCAAGGCCTCGGCCTTCGCCGGCGGCCGCGTCTGGTGGCACTTTGCCCTTGACGCCGCAGTGCTGGCAGTCCTGCTGGGATTGGGTGTGCTGGGCTTCGGGCCCACCTTTGGCCACGACCCCGCCTACCTGGTGGCCGGTTTCGGTGCGATCATCCTGGGTTTGGCCGTGGCCGCAGCCGGGGCGCATTGGCGCCTGGGCCTGATCACCACCGCCGGCCTTGGCTTGCTGGTGTACATGTTCTTTGGCACACCGCTGGCAGCCCGGGATGAATCCATTGCCGGCTTCATTCCCAGCCTGGATTCCCTGCGCGGACTGCTTTTGGGCATCATGCTGTCATGGAAGCAGCTGTTGACCCTGGCGGCCCCGGTGGGAAGCAGCGTTGATGTGATGGTGGTGCCCTACCTGGCCGCCTTCCTGCTGGCCATTGTGGCAGGCACGCTCGCCTGGCGGGTGCGCCGGGCCTACTGGGCCATGATCCCGGTGGTGGTGATGTTCATTGTGGGCATCGCCTTTGGCACGGCCGAGCTTTTCCTGCCGGTGCTGCGCGGCTCGCTGCTGGCCATCGGCGCCATTGCCTGGCTGGCCTACCGGCAGGAGGCGCTGCGGAGGGAAACCGCCGGAGCCATTTCCGCCAACCAGCCGGTGCAGGACCGGGCCGGTGCCCGCACGGCGCTGCTGCGCCGCCTGGCCCTGGCGGCCGGGGTCATTGTGGTGGCGGGATCGCTCACCATGGCGGCGGCCCCGGCGCTGACCACCAGTGCCGACCGTGAGGTCCTGCGCGACGCCGTGATTCCGCCGCCGGATCTGCACAGCCTGCCGTCGCCGCTGACCAAGTTCCGCGACTACGTCAAAAATGAAAAGGACACGGTCCTGTTCACTGTCCAGGGCCTGCCCAAGAACGGCCGCGTCCGCATTGCCGCCATGGATAATTACGACGGCGTGGTGTTCAACGTCGACCCCAACAGCTCCGCCTCCTTTGCCCCCATCGGCGACCCGAAGGCGCTGAACAACGGCGGCACCGACGGCAGCACCGCCGTCGACCTTTCCATCAGCAACTACCAGGGCGTCTGGATCCCCACCGTCGCAGCCGCGCAGAGCCTGGCCTATGAGAGCACGCAGGGACAAAACACCACGCTGTACCTGAACAAGGAATCCGGCACGGCCCTGAACCTGTCCGGCATCCAGACGGGGGACTCCTATGCCCTGGACGTGCAGTTCCCGGCTGTGGACCAGAACAAGCTGGCGGCCTCCAACTTTGCCTCCGTGCGCCTGCCCAAGCTGGAAAACGTCCCGCCCGTGGTGGGCACCAAGGCCAATGACATTGTGGGCGAGGTGGACACGCCGCTGAAGAAGGTGCAGGCGCTGGAAGGGGCGCTGCAGCGCGAGGGCAAGTTCAGCAATGGCCTGGAAGGTCAGGTCCAGTCCAATTCCGGCCACAGTGCCGCGCGCATCACCAAGCTGCTCAGCGGCAAGGAGATGGTGGGCGACGACGAACAATACGCCACCGCCATGGTCCTGATGGCCCGCCACATGGGCATCCCGGCGCGCGTGGTGATGGGGTTTTACCTTGATGAGAAGGACCCCAACAACGGTGCGCCGAGCGTTGAAATCAAGGGCGCCGACGTGCATGCCTGGGTGGAGGTGAACTTTGCCGGCCAGGGCTGGGTGCCTTTCAATCCCACCCCGGACAAGGACAACGTTCCCAATCCGCCCGAACCCCAGAACGCCTCCAAACCCAAGCCGCAGGTGCTCCAGCCCCCGCCGCCGCCGCAGGAGCCGGCCGAGCTGCCGCCGGACAGCGCCCCCGACGCACTCGACACCGACGGCAAAAAGGATCAGGACGCGGGCCTGCTGGGCACCATCCTGTTGATCATTGGGGTGGCAGCCATTCCCATCCTGATCCTTGCGCTGCCGCTGGTCCTGGTGGCGGTGTTGAAGGCCCGACGCCGGAAACGCCGCCTCACCGAGGGCGAACCGGCCGACCGCGTCAGCGGCGGCTGGCAGGAAGTGCTGAGCCTGGCCACCGACCTTGGCGCGCAGTACCCGCAGGGCGGCACCCGCCGGGAGGCGGCCGTGTCCCTCTATGGCGCGTTCCCCGCCACGCAGGCAAACACCGCCCTGCTGGCCGAACGCGCCGATGCCGCAGTCTTCGGTCCGGGGCAGCCGGCCGAGGAGGAAGTTGAGCTCTACTGGAAACACGTGGACCGTTCCGTCACCGGGATGGGCGAATCGGTAGGATTCTGGAAGCGGCAGCGGGCCAGGTTCTCCCCGCGGTCGCTCCTGGCGGATGCGAAGGCGCGAGCCGGCAAGCAAAAACGTGGGCGCAGCCTGCGCAACAGTGGCCAAGACCGGGAAGGGGCGGTAAAACGCCTCCTGAACCGGTTGTCGAAGAAATCCTAAGAAGGGTACCCATCATGGCGCAGAAAGTGGCCGATCCCTGCCGGAACTGCGGGGCGGAGCTTGCCCCGGGCGCACCGTTTTGCACGCTGTGCGGCACCGCCATGAGCAACCGGGCAGCCTCCCCGGCGCCGTCGTCGGTGCCCGTGGGCGCCCCGGCCGGCGCCGCCGCCGACGCCGGCGGCAAGGCCGCCGTGCCCGGCATCATTGCCGTCGGTGCCGGCCCCCTGGCCCCGCTGGTCCCGCCACGCCAGCTCGGCGTGGACCCGCGGTTGGCCGAGGCCACCGCCCTGGTGCCCGGCGGAGCCGGCCGCCGGCTCTCGGCCTGGCTCATTGACGCCGCCGTGCCCGGGATCCTCCTGGGCATCGCCTCGGCTGTGGGTGTTGCCCTCATTGACGTCAGGCGCGTGGGCAGCCAAAACGTGGTGGACTTCACCTGGCTGGGGATCCTGCTGGGCATTGCTTCGGTGCTGTCCCTGGGCTGGGTGGTGTTCCAGTGGCTGTGGGAGGCCAAAAAGGGCAAGACCCTGGGCAATCTTCTGCTGGGCCTGCGCACCACGAACATGGACGGGCACCCCGCGGGGGTGCTGGCCATCTTCCTGCGGCTGCTCATTGTCTCCGTCAGCTCAATTGTGCCCACCATCGGGCCCCTGCTGGTGGTGCTTTCCAACGCCTGGGACGGCAACGCCAAGAAGCAGGGCTGGCACGACAAGGTGGCGCACACCCTGGTGTTCAATGTCAGGACCGGCCGCGATCCACTGGAGACCGGCGGCATTGCGGAACGGGAAAACTACACTCCGGCGCCCGTGCAGGCCATTTCCCCCGTGGCCGCGCCCATGGTCAGGCCCGGACAGGAAACGGCGGCGGTGCCCAGCGCAACCATGCCGGCGCCGTCGGACACCGTGGGCGCCGGCAGCCGGCGCCGCAAAAAAGCGCCCGCGGCGGACCCCTTCGCCCCGATCCAGTTCCACGGCCAGAGCGGCCAGAGCGCCCAGCCCGCACCCGGCCAGAGCGCACCCTACGGCGGCACCTTTGCGCCGCCGTCGCCCGTGCCGGCGCAGCCTGCACAGTTCGCCGAGTCCGGCCCCATCACCTCCGTTCCGGGCATCACCGCCCCGCCGCCGCCCCGGGATGTGGCCGCCTCCGCGCAGGCCGACGACGACGCCGGGGAAACGCGGGTGCGGCCCGTGGCAGCCGCCACGCCCACCTACCGGCTGGTGTTCGATGACGGCCGCCATGAGGACGTCAGCGCGCTGGCGCTCATTGGACGCAATCCCGCCGGATACGATGGGGAAATGATTTCCCGACTCATTTCCGTCCACGACACCAGCCGGTCCGTCTCCAAAACGCATTTGCATGTGCGGGTCAGCTCCGAAGGCGTGTGGGTCACGGATAGGAATTCCACCAACGGCAGCGCCATTGCCACCGCCGCCGGAGCCAGGACCACCCTGGTGGGCGGCACCCCGGCACTGGCGGAAGTGGGCGCACGCGTGCACTTTGGTGACAGGTCCTTTGTGGTGGCCAAGGCATGAGTGAAAGTGGCACCGGCTCGCCGGCCCCGGGGGTGCGGCTGAGCTACGGCTTTGGCACCGACAGGGGACTGCGCCGGGAATTGAACGAGGATTCCTTTTTGGCCGCCGACCCCCTCTTTGCCGTCGCCGACGGCATGGGCGGGCATGAGGCCGGGGAGGTGGCGAGCCGTGAATGCATCCAGACCCTCAGCAGCCAAAGCGTGCTGGCGGCCGGCTCGCGGGAAGCCACCGCCGCCCAGCTGCATCAGGCGCTGCAGCAAGCCGACAGCCGCATCCGGGAACTGACCAATGCCCGCGCCGGGACCACCGTCAGCGGCGTGGTGCTGGTGGAGGAACGTGGCGTGCCGTACTGGCTGGTGTTCAATGTGGGGGACTCCCGCACCTATCGGCTGAGCCAGGGCAGCTTTGCCCAGGTCAGTGTGGACCACTCCGAAGTGCAGGAGCTGGTGGATGGCTCATTCATCACCCCCGCCGAGGCCCTCATCCACCCGCGGCGCCATGTGGTGACACGGGCCTTGGGCACGGGATCGGATACGGAAGCGGACTTTTGGCTGGTCCCGGTGGAGGAGGGGGACCGGATCATGGTCTGCTCCGACGGGCTCTCCGGAGAGCTCTCCGATGAACAGATCCACCGCACCCTTGGCACACTGCGCCACCCCCAGGACGCAGTGGACTCCCTCATCCAGTCGGCCCTGCGTTCCGGCGGCCGGGACAATGTCACGGTGGTGGTGGTTGACGCCAGCAACGTCAGCGGCAACCACGGCGAGGAAACCCTCAACACCGCCCAATTGCCCACCACGGAGGCGGCGGACACCCTGCCCCGGATGGTGCAGGACCCCGAGGCGCCGCCGGCTTCCCGGCCCGCGGTGCCGGAGGAGGTTTTGGAGTCGATCCCCGACTTTGTGCGCAACCCCGGCGGCGGCGCCGGGGAAGTTCCCCCTGCCGCGCAGGAACCGGCCGAACAGGCAAACGTCGCAGCACCGCTGCACAAGGAGAATCATGGTTAGCAGCACGTACAGCAGCGGTTCCTGGATCGGCATTGTGCGCTCGGGCTCGGTGATTGCCTTGTCCGCGAGCACCGACCCGCGCATAGTCACGCAGCTGTGGGACTGCCTGGCCCAGGAACCCACACTCCACGGGGTGTTGAACGAGGTCACCGAAGCGTTCGGCACGGGGCTGACCAATATGCCGCCGTTTGCCATTGTGGTGCGCAGCGACAGGCTCCATGTGATTTTGCGCGGAGACATGGAGCTGGTGGCCAGTTCCCCTGCAGGCACCGACACCGTCTCCGGCCGGGACGTCACCACCTGGAGCGAGCGTTCCCTGCCCCTGCCCGAGGCCTTCATGCTGACGCTGGCCGACGATCTGGCCGACGGCGGATTCCCCGGCGGCGCCGTTTTGGAACTGCCCGTCGCCGAGGCCGTGGTGCGTCTGCAGTCCCTCACCGTGGGGCAGGCCGCGCAGGATGCGCAGGCCGCGCACGACGCCGGTGACGGCGTCGACCACGAATCCGCGGAGCAGTATGCCGCCGCGGATTTCCTGGCGGACTTTGACACTGAGGAGCTCGTGGACCAGGAGCCCACCACCGCCGAGCACGACGACGGCATGGCGTTGCTGACGCCGGTGGAAACGCCCCTCGAGCTTGCCGCCTACGCACAGGACGAACAGGGCGTTGACGAATACGTCGAAGGTCATGAGCTGGATCCGCAGGACTTTGCCGACGAGGACGCGTACGCGGAGTTCGCCATGGCAGCCGAGGCCGCTGACGCCGAATGGAACGCCCAGTTGGCGCCGGTGGCACGGCTGGATGCAAATCAGGCACTGGAACTGGCAGCGGGACCCGACGGCATCGGCCTGGAAGGGCCGGAGCCGGACATGAACCTGACCATCCACGCCTACGAGGACGAGGAGGCCCTGACCGGGCACGATCCCGAGCCGGCCCAGGAGCCGGTCCAGGAGCCGGCCCAACAGGAGGTGCACGGCGCCGCGGAGGACAGCGAAGACGCCGCGGCGGACGGGACGGGCTCCGGAAGCGGGCCTGAGCACGGTGTGGAGGACGGGGCGGAGCCAGGCACGGGGGAGGCGGCCCCCTCGGCCGAGGACGCCGTCGACGACGGCTTCACCATCAACTATGACTTCCTCTTTGGCGCCACCGTGGCCAAGAGCGTGGAGGCGGCGGCGGTGCGCACGGACGAGGACGCGCCCGAAGCAGCCACCGGCGCAACCATCATGCCGCCCATGCCCTCGGCGCCGCCCCTGGCCGGCAGCAACAACGGCGGCAGCAACAACGGCGGCCGCAACAACGGCGGCCAGGCGGACAGCGGCCAGGCGGACGGCGGCGGGGATGCCGCCGCCGTGGTCGCGCCCGTGGAGCCGGAGTCCGAGGACGCCGGGCTCATGATCGACTCGGTGCCGTGGGCCAGCCAAGGGCAGTCCGCGGCAACACCCGCCGCGGGCTTGCCCAGCAGCGAAGCCGCCGTGGCCGCGCCCACGGGGCCGGCGGCGTCACACGTCCCCTATGATCCTGACCACGACGGGCACACGGTCATGCGCAGCGAAGTTCAGGACGAGCAGGACGCGCAGGAGGCCCCGGCGCCGCTGGAATCCCGCCCGCCCACCGGTCCCATGGTGCTGGCGCGCATGTGCCCCAATGGGCATGCGAACCCGCCCAGCCGTGCCAGCTGCTGGAGCTGTGCCACCGCCATTAATGCCGAGCCCCGTGAAGTGGGCCGGCCGCGGCTGGGCACCATGCACATCTCCACGGGCGAGGTGGTGGAACTGGACCATTCGCTGATCATTGGCCGCCAGCCGTCCGTGTCCCGGGTCATGGGTGGTGCCATGCCGCGCCTGGTGCAGGTCAAGAGTGGCAATGGCGACATTTCCCGTTCCCATGTGGAAGTGCGGCTGGACGGCTGGGACGTGTTGCTGGTGGATTTGAAGGCCACCAACGGCACCGTGCTGGTCCGCGAAGGCCAGTCTCCGCGCCGCCTGAGCCAGGGTGAGGAAGCCATCCTGCTCAACGGTGACATTGCCGAGCTCGGCGATGGGGTCTCGCTGCTTTTTGACGGTCTGCTGTGAGCGCCCGCCGGGCACCGGCGGCACCTCCGGTGCTGCCGGGCTACCGTTTTGTCTCGGTGCTGGGTTCCGGTGGGTTCTCCGACGTCTACCTGTATGAACAGGACAGGCCGCGCCGCAAGGTGGCGGTGAAGGTTTTGACCGCGGATCTACGCACCGAAGGTGCCCGGGCCAGCTTTGAATCCGAAGCGAACCTGATGGCGCAGCTGTCCGCGCACCCGTACATTGTGACCATTTTCGAGGCTGAAATCACCGACGCCGGGCACTCGTACCTGGCCATGGAGTACTGCTCGCGGCCCAGCCTGGACATGCAGTACCGGCAGGGCCGCTTCAGCGTGGACCGGGCCCTGGAAGTGGGCATCCAGGTGGCTTCGGCCGTGGAAACCGCGCACCGGGCGGGCATTGCGCACCGCGACATCAAGCCGGCAAACATCCTGGTCACCGACTACAACCGGCCCGCCCTGACCGACTTTGGCATTTCCGGGACCATGGACGCCATCCAGGACGAGGGTGGCGGCATGTCCATCCCCTGGTCGCCGCCGGAATCCTTTGGCGCCGGCGCCACCGACGGCGTGAAGGTGGATGTCTGGTCCCTGGGCGCCACCATTTATTCGCTGCTGGCCGGACATTCGCCCTTTGTCATCCCGGGCGCCGACAACTCCCAGCGGGAACTGATCAACCGCATCAACTCCGCACCGCTGCCGCGGCTGGGCCGCGCCGACGTGCCCGAGGCGTTGGAACTGGTGCTGGCCACTGCCATGGCCAAGTCGCCCAACTCGCGCTACGGCTCCGCCAAGGACTTTGCCCGCGGCCTGATGCGGGTGCAGGCGGACCTGAACCTCTCCGTCACACCCTTTGAGGTGCAGGAGGAGGTGGCTGTAGCTGAATCCCGCAATGACGACCATGAAGAGGCCACCCGGGTCCGGCGCATTGTCTCCATTGACCCCGACGCCGCCACCTCAAACCCCGGCCTCACCCCCAACCCGGGCTTCCCCTCCCACCGCGGCGGCACGGTCCCGGGATCCACGGGCAACACCACCGGCTTGAACCGCAATGCCCAGACGCTGCCCTCGGCCGGCGGCGCGGGCGCCGCGGCGGACACCGGAACCGCCGGCGCCGGGACCGCCGGTGCCACCGGGGCGGCGCCCAGTGAAACCCTGGGCGGGCCCACCGTGCGCAGCCGGTTTTCCAATGTCGCCTCGCCCACGCAGTGGAGCGACGCGCCGGCTGGTTCCAATCCGGCGCACCCGGGCCTGGCAGCGGCCGGTGGCGCCCCCGTGCTGGATTCCACCGTTCCGCGCAGGGACGTGGCCGGCGCCGCACAGCCGACGGCCCCCGCCGCCCCGGCCGGGCGCAGGGGCCGGTGGCTGGGACTGGGTTCGGCGCTGGTGCTGGCGGCCGCCGTCGTGGTGGGCGTTGTGCTGTTCACCAACGGTGCCGGAGAAAAGGCGCCGGAGGTGGCCGAGACGGCCAACACCGCCCCGCCCACGGCCCTGATCGTCGGCGCGGAGGTCCCGCCCGTGACGGAGCTGACGGCCACGCCCAAAAACGGCGGGGCCGAGTGGGCGTGGACCAATCCGGATCCGCAGGACGGGGACAGGTACCTGTGGGCTTCCATCAGCGCCGTGGACTCCGGGGAATTCAAACCCACCTCCGACGCCAGGGTCTTTGTGGTCAACGGACCCAACGAGCAGTCCTGCATTGCCGTGAAGCTGCTGCGTCAAAACGGGCAAGTGTCCGAAGAGAGCAAAAAGTGCTCCTGAGGCCGCACACTGCAGCATTTGGTCCGCACCGGAACACCATCATCAGCACCATCAACA
The DNA here is from genome assembly GCF_042668835.1 of Specibacter sp. NPDC057265. Classification (NCBI taxonomy): domain Bacteria; kingdom Bacillati; phylum Actinomycetota; class Actinomycetes; order Micrococcales; family Micrococcaceae; genus Specibacter; species Specibacter sp. NPDC057265. The sequence goes on along the minus strand of NZ_JBHUYE010000001.1, from coordinate 190,916 downwards.
AGGGGATGCCACCATGGCGGAATTAACAGTTGAATTTTGTGGCGAATGGTACGAACCTGACCCTGACGCCGTCTTCCGGATTGGCCGCGAGGGTGACATTGAGGTGGACGACAACCCTTATCTGCACCGCAAGTTCCTGGAAATCAGCAAATATGACGGCATTTGGTGGCTCACCAACACCGGCACCATGCTTTCGGCCACCATTGCCGACGCCGCCGGCGGCATGCAGGCGTGGATGGCACCCGGGGCGCGGATCCCGCTGGTGTTCAGCCAGACCAGTGTGATCTTCACGGCCGGGCCCACCACCTACGAATTCTCGGTGCATGTCTCCTCCCCGTCCTTCATGTCCCAGAGCCGCGAGGATGACAGCGCCGGCTCCACCACCATTGGCCCGGTGGTGTTCACGCCGTCCCAAAAAGCCTTGATTGTGGCGCTGGCCGAGCCCATGCTCCGCCGCGGCGGGACCGGTTTCAGCTCCATCCCCTCCTCGGCGCAGGCCGCCAAACGCCTGGGCTGGGCGCTGACCCGCTTCAACCGCAAGCTGGACAATGTGTGCGACAAGCTTGACCGGGTGGGGGTGGTGGGCCTGCGCGGCGGCGGCGGCAAGCTGGCCACCAACCGCCGTGCCCGCCTGGTGGAGCATGCGGTGACCAGCCACCTGGTCACCGCCGATGATTTGCCCCTGCTGGACTCCGAGCGTGGAACGGAAGATGAATGAGGATCAGGCTGACGCTGCGGCGGGTTCCTGAAGCGGACAAAAACCTGGCCGTCACCGTGGACGGGCTGGCCTCGGTGGGGGACATTGCCACCGAACTGTACCTCTCCGACCCTGCCCGCAAGGGCGCGCAGGCCCCGCCCCAGCTGTCCCTGCTGGTGGAGGAATCCATGGTGGGCGGGGTGCGCGGGCGGACCCTGCCCCCGGAAAGCAACCTGCTCGAATCAGGGCTGCGCCCCGGCGCCACCGTGTCCCTGACCCAGGTTTCCGAGACCTTCTCCATGCCGAACCAGGACCGCGGCCCGGCGGTGGCCACCCTGCGTGTGGTGGCGGGCCCGGATGCGGGCAGGGAATTCCCCCTCCCGGCCGGCACCAGCTATGTGGGCCGCGACTTCGACGCCGATGTGCGCCTGGCCGACCCCATGACCTCCAAGCGCCACGCCCGCATCACCGTGGGCGACAGCGTGGAAATTGCCGACACCGGCTCCGCCAACGGGCTGATGATGGAGGGCACGCAAATCTCCCGGGCCGTGCTGGGCTCCTACGACGAGGTGACGCTGGGGGAGACCACCATCTCCGTGGTGGCGCTGGGCCGCGGGGCGCAAGCGGGCCCCTCCGGCCCGCTGGTGGAGTTCAACCGCTCCCCGCGCGTGGTGCCGCACTTTGACATTGAGGAACAACTCATCCCGGCCGGGCCGCAGCGGCCCCGCCGGCAGCGCTTCCCGCTGATCCTGCTCATGGCGCCCATCCTCATGGGCGCCGTCATGTACGCCGTGACGCAAAACGTGTTTTCCGTGGTGTTCATGGCCATGATGCCGCTGATGATTGTGGGCAGCTGGGTGGACCAGAACATGAACATGAAGCGTGAACTCAAGGACGCCATTGAGCAGTTCCGCGGAGCCGTCACCGAGTTCCGCCGGCAAATGACGGCACGGCAGCAGGTGGAGCGCGCCGTGCGTTTGGCCGAAAGCCCCTCCACCGCTGAAACCGTGGACGCCATCTACAAACTCGGTCCGCTGATGTGGACGCACCGGCCCGAACACACGGCCTTTTTGTCGCTGCGCCTGGGGGTGGGCCGCCAGCCGTCCCGCACCCCGGTCAAAACGGCCGGGGACAACAACACGGTGCCGGAATTCATGGCCGAGATTGAGGACCTGAAGAAGGAGTTCTCCCACATTGACGCGGTGCCGGTGGTGGCACAGCTGCGCACCAGCGGCGCCGTGGGTGTGGCCGGCCCGCGCGGGGTGGTCGATGACGTGGCCCGTGCCCTGGTGCTGCAGGCCGCCGGGCTGCACTCGCCGGCCGAGCTGGCCATCGCCGCCCTGACCTCCACCGAGTCCAAGGAACGCTGGGAATGGCTGCAGTGGCTGCCGCATGTGGGTTCGGTGCATTCGCCCCTGGGCGGGGAGCACCTGGCCTCCGGACACGGCGCCGTGAGCGTGCTGCTGGCGGCATTGGAGGATCTGCTGGTGACCCGGGGCGCCAATATGAACGCCCACGGCGCAGCCCGCCGGGGACCGCTGGATCCCAAAAAGGGTGAGATCCCGGCCCCCGTCACACCGTCGCTGCTGGTCATCATTGAAGATGACGTGCGCGCCGACAGGGCCCGCCTGACCCGCCTGGTGGAACACGGCGCGGACGTGGGCGTGCACATTGTCTGGGTGGCGGCGTCCGTGGAGGCGCTGCCGGCGCCGTGCCGCGATTTTGTGCATGTGGATGAAACCGCCACCACCGGGCAGGTGCGGCTGGGCCAGCTGAGCTATCCGGTGAGCTGCGAGAGCATCAGCGCCGAACTCGCCGCCCAGCTGGCCCGCATGATGGCGCCGGTGGTGGACGCCGGCAAGCCGGTCGACGACGACTCCGACCTGCCGCGCAGCGTCTCCTATGTGGCGCTCGCCGGGCACGACCTGGTGGAGGGCACCACCGGCATTGCCGACCGCTGGCTGGAAAACAACTCCGTGGCCTCCCGCGCCGTGCGCAACCGCAAGCACCAGGGCTCCCTGCGCGCCCTGGTCGGTTCCAAGGGTGTGGAACCGATGTACCTGGACCTGAAGACCGAGGGCCCGCACGCCCTGGTGGGCGGCACCACCGGTGCCGGCAAGTCCGAGTTCCTGCAGGCCTGGGTGCTGGGCATGGCCGCGGCCTACAGCCCCGACAGGCTGTCCTTTTTGTTTGTGGACTACAAGGGCGGCGCGGCCTTTGCCGACTGCGTCAAGCTGCCGCACACGGTGGGCCTGGTCACCGATCTGTCCCCGCACCTGGTGCGCCGGGCCCTGACCTCCCTGCGGGCCGAACTGCACCACCGCGAGCACCTGCTGAACCGCAAGAAGGCCAAGGACCTCCTGGCCATGGAGCGGGAGGCGGATCCGGAAACGCCGCCGTCGCTGATCATTGTGGTGGATGAGTTTGCCGCCCTGGCCAAGGAGGTGCCCGAGTTTGTGGACGGCGTGGTGGACGTTGCCGCCCGCGGCCGCTCCCTGGGCCTGCACTTGATCCTGGCCACGCAGCGCCCCTCGGGCGTGATCAAGGACAGCCTGCGCGCCAACACCAATATGCGCATTGCCCTGCGCATGGCGGACGTGGACGATTCCCAGGACATCCTGGGCGAGGACACCGCAGCCTATTTCAGCCCCGCCATTCCCGGCCGCGGCGCCGCGAAGACCGGCCCCGGACGCATCCAGGGATTCCAGACCGGCTACGCCGGCGGCTGGACCTCCCGCACCCCGCAGCGGCCGCGCATTGACATTGTGGAAATGGACTTTGGCGCCGGCACGCCCTGGGAACAGGAGCTCGACGCCGTCCCCGTGGAGGAGGCCGACGGTCCCAACGACATTGCCAAGGTGGTGGCCAACATTTCCCTGGCCGCGGTGGAAATGGGTGTCAAGCCGCCCCGCAAGCCCTGGCTGAGCGAACTGTCGGAAATTTACGACTTCTCCAAGCTCCCCACCCCGCGCACTGACGAGCAGCTGCTGCTGGGCGTCATGGACGATCCCGAACACCAGGCCCAGCCCACGGTGTTCTTTGAACCCGACAAGGACGGCAACATGGCCATCCTGGGCGCCAGCGGTTCGGGCAAGTCCGCGGCCCTGCGCACCATTGCCATTTCCGCCGCCATCACCCCGCGCGGCGGACCGGTGCAGGTGTACGGCATTGACGCCGCCTCCAACGGCCTGCAGATGCTCGACGTCCTGCCGCACGTGGGCGGCATCATCAATGCCGAGGACACCGAACGGGTGGGCCGGCTGCTGCGCCACCTGCGCGCCATGATTGAGGAACGGGCCGAAAGCTTTGCCGCCGTGAAGGCCGGCAGCATTGCCGAATACCGGCGCCTGGCCAACAAGCCCGGCGAGCCGCGCATCATTTTGCTCGTGGACGGCCTGGCGGCCTTCCGGGAACTGTATGAGTTCCGGGTGGGGATGACGCACTTTGAGACCCTGCAGCAAATTGCCACCGATGGCCGCCCCATGGGCATCCACATTGTCATGGCCGGCGACAGCCCCAAGTCGCTGCCGGCGTCGTTGGCGTCCTCGGTGCAGCGGCTGCTGGTGTTCCGCCTGGCCACCATTGACGACTACTCGAACCTGGGGCTGCCCCGGGACGTGCTCACGGCCGCGTCGCCTCCGGGCCGCGGCATGATCGACGGCGGCGAAATCCAGCTGGCCATCTTTGGCGGCACCTCCAACCTGGCGCTGCAGGCCCGCCAGGTGGCCAGCCTGGCCGAAACCATGCGCCGCCAGGGCGTGCCGCAGGCGCTGCGCATGGAGGCGCTGCCGGAAATGCTGGATCTGGACATCCTGCCCCCCGGCACGCCGGGCAACGTCATCATTGGCGTGGACGACTACAACCTGGAACCGGCCGGGCTGCCCGCCGTGGGCGCGCTCATGCTCACCGGTCCGCCGTCGTCCGGGCGCACCACCGCCCTGGTGACCCTCGCCGAGGCGCTGAAGCGTTCGACGCCGGGCACCCGGCGGGTGTACTTTGGCTCGCGGCGGTCGGCGGTGGCCAATCTGCCGGTCTGGGACGAGGCCATTGTCACGGCCGGGGCGCTGGAACCGGAGCTGCAGCGCTTCATTGACCTGGTGGAGGCCGAGGTGCAGCCGGTGGCGTTCTTCATTGAAGGGGTCACGGAATTTGCCGATTCGGAGGCCGAGATGGACCTGGTCAACCTCATCAAGGCGGCCATCAAGGCCAACCTCTTTGTGGTGGGCGAGGCGGAGACCTCCACCTGGGGCGGGGCCTGGAGCCTGTCCGGGCTGTTCAAGTCCGGCCGCCGCGGCCTGCTCATGAACCCCAGCGACATTGAGGGCGACACCCTCATGAACACCTCGCTGGGGCGTTTGGGCAACAACAAGTTCATTCCCGGCCGCGGCTACGTGGTGGGGCGCGGCAAGGCGTTCAAGCTGCAGGTGGCCGACACCATGGGCCACGAAAGGTGATGGTGACGCACCAAAAGGCACGGGGAGTTGTGCCCATCGACGTCATTTGCCCCGCTGGGATAGATTCTTGGTAGGCGCTGAACCGGACATCCCCGGCACAGGCGCAACACCACCGCGGCGCAGGCCGCAACCAACCTCTTAGTAAAGGAAGTGCACCATGGCAATGCTCGGCAGCGATCCCCAGGACATGGCAGAACTGATCTCGAAGCTGGCAACGGCAATCGACCAGATCCAGTCGGCCATGGGCACCCTGGACTCCAAGGCCCAGTCCGTCCGCTGGGAAGGCCCCGACGCCAAGCGTTTCAAGGGTTCACAGTGGCCGCAGTCCAAGCAGCAGCTCAACCGTGTGGTCGCTGACTTGAACGAGGTCAAGGTGCTTGTCACCCGTCAGAAGTCCGAACAGGAAAACGCCTCCGCATAATTCCCCCGGCGGCAGGGGCCCAAAAGCCCCTGGACCGACCCGCAGCACAGGCCCTGGGCCGCCGCTGCGGGTCGGTTTTTGCGTGCCCTGCTTGAAGTGGTGATGCGCATGTGGGCGGCTTGGGGCAAGATGGGATTGTGGAAAGCGCAGATACCCAGATGAGCCCAGACCTTGACCCAGCCGCCGGCAGTGGCCCCGGCAGCGGTCCCGCCGACGTCCCCGCCGGGGCGGACCGGGAACGCCACGGTGTGCTGGTGGATCTGGTGCAAAAGTACCGGGCCGCGTATTACAACGACGACGCCCCCCTGGTCTCGGACGCCGAGTTTGACCAGCTGTACGGCGAACTGGAAACCCTTGAGGCGCTGCATCCGGAACTGATCACCAATGATTCACCCACCCAGGTGGTGGGCGGGGACGTGTCGGTGGCCTTTGCCGCCGTCGAACATTTGGCCAGGATGTACTCCCTGGAGGACGTGTTCACCCTTGAGGAGCTGCGCACCTGGCTGGAGCGGGCCGCGGCCTCGGTGGACAAACGCGGCGGGAAGGCCCCGGCCTGGCTGACCGAGCTGAAGATTGACGGGCTGGCAGTGAACCTGCTGTACCGCGATGGGGTGCTGGTGCGGGCCGCAACGCGCGGCGACGGCACCACGGGCGAGGACATCAGCCACAATGTGGCCACCATTGCCGACATTCCGCAAAAGCTGCACGGCAGCGGCTTCCCGGCCGAGGTGGAGATCCGCGGTGAGGTCTTCATTGCCTCCAAAGACTTCCTGGCGCTCAATGAGCAGATGGTCGCGGCCGGCAAGGCCCCCTTTGCCAACCCGCGCAACTGCGCCGCCGGATCCCTGCGGCAAAAGGACCCCGCCGAGACGGCCAAGCGGCCCCTGCGCATGTACGTCCACGGCATTGGCGCCCGGGAGGGCCTGGGCACCGCCACCCAGTCGCAGACGTACGAGCAGCTCAAGGCCTGGGGACTGCCCACCAGCCCCTACTACAAGGTGCTGGGGACCCTGGATGAGGTGATGGACTTCATTGCCGACTTTGGTGCCCGCCGCCATGACCTGATCCATGAGATTGACGGCATTGTGGTCAAGGTCGATGACCTGGCCACGCAGCGCGAACTGGGCCACACCTCGCGGGTGCCGCGGTGGTCGGTGGCGTACAAGTACCCGCCGGAGGAAGTGCACACCAAACTGCTGGACATCCGTGTCAATGTGGGCCGGACCGGACGCATCACCCCCTACGCGCTCATGGAGCCGGTGAAGGTGGCCGGCTCCACCGTGGAAATGGCCACCCTGCACAACCAGGAGGTGGTCAAGGCCAAGGGCGTGATGATTGGGGATGTGGTGGTGCTGCGCAAGGCCGGGGACGTGATCCCGGAAATTGTGGGTCCCGTGATGGCCCTGCGGGAAAGCCAGGACCCGCCGGTGCGCGCATTCATCATGCCCACGCACTGCCCCTCCTGCGGCACGGAGCTGGCCCCGGCCAAGGAGGGGGACGTGGACATCCGCTGCCCCAACTCCCGTTCCTGCCCGGCCCAGCTCACCGAGCGTGTGGCGCACCTGGCCGGGCGCGGCGGCTTTGACATTGAAGCCCTGGGCTATGAGGCGGCCCGGGCGCTGACTGCCGGCCCCGGGCCCGATCCGGCGCAGAACAACGGACTCATCACCCCCGCCGGGCCCGGCCCGCTGCGCAGCGAGGCCGAAGTGTTCAACATTGCCCAGCTGGACCTCTCTCAGGTGGTGGTCTGGCGCGAGGTGCGCCTCAAGGGCCAGGGCACGGGCAACTTTGTGCAGGTGCCTTATTTCTACACCAAGGCCACCGCCAAGAAGCCCTCGGTGCCGTCGAAAAACACCGAAAAGCTCTTTGCGGAGCTGGAAAAGGCCAAGGGCGCGCCGCTGTGGCGGGTGCTCGTGGCCCTGTCCATCCGGCATGTGGGGCCCACCGCCTCCCGCGCCCTGGCCACCCGCTACGGCTCCATGGCTGCCATTGCCGAGGTGCTTGAAGCCCCGGATGCGCGGGAGCAGCTGGCCAATGTGGACGGCGTCGGCGCCATCATTGCCGAGGCCTTGATTGAATGGTTTGCCGTGGACTGGCACCAGGAAATCATTGCCGCCTGGACCGCCTCGGGCGTGGTGATGGCGGACGCCGTGGATGAGTCGCTGCCGCGCACCCTGGAGGGGCTCAGTATTGTGGTCACCGGCACGCTCGCCTCCTTCAGCCGGGACGAGGCGAAGGAAGCCATTATTCTCCGCGGCGGGAAGGCTGCCGGATCGGTCTCCAAAAACACCTCCTTTGTGGTGGCGGGGGAGTCGGCGGGAACCAAGCTGGAGAAGGCCGAGGCGCTCGGCGTGCGGGTGCTCGACGATGCAGGCTTCGTGCGGCTGCTGGCCGAAGGGCCCGCGGCGTTTGCCGAAGCGGGGGAGCCGGCATGACGGCCCGGCAGGCAAGCCTGGAGGAGCTGCTGGAGCTGGCTTTGCGGGCCGCCGCCGAAGGTGCCGCCGTGTTGGCGGGCCGGGACCCGGCGGCCTTCAAGTCCAGCGAAAAGTCCTCCGACGCGGACTGGGTCACGGCCTTCGACGTGGCAGCCGAGCAGGCCGTGCGCGCCGCCATTTCCAGTGCCCGCCCGCATGACGTCATCACCGGCGAGGAGCTCGCGCCGGCACTGCCGGCCGAGCCTTCGGGCTACCGGTGGAGCATTGATCCGTTGGACGGGACCATGAACTTCATCCGCAACATTGCCTACTACGGCACCTCCGTGGCCGTCATGGGTCCGGACGGGGTGTGGCTGGCAGGGGTGGTGCATGCACCGGCGCTGCACCGGGTCTACTTTGCCGCCCGCGGCGAAGGCGCCTGGCTGCAGGAAAGCAGGGCCGACGGCGCCGCGTCCCTGCGGCCGCTGACCGGACCTGCCGACCAGCGCGCAGGCACACTGCTGGCAACCTCCTTCACTTACGACCCCGCCGTGCGCCGCCGCCTGGTTTCCGGGCTGGATGGCCGCATGGACAACTTCGGGGACATGCGCCGGCTCGGCTCGGCAGCGTTGGAACTGTGCGCGGTCGCCGAAGGCGGGGTGGATGCGTACTTTGAGCATGGTCTCTTTGAACACGACTTTGCCGCCGGTGCCTTGATCGCCGAGGAAGCCGGGGCGTGGGTGCGCCGGCCCGAACTGAGTCCCGCCATCAATGGCCTGCCCGCCCGGGAGGAAGTCCTGGGAGCGTGGACGGCCGCCTGCGTGCCGGGGATGGAAGGCAGCTTCACACCACAGGAGCAGCCGCAGGCGTAGGGTGGTGCCATGATGCTGCGGCACGGACACTTTCAGCCACCACCGTCCGTGGTGGTCACCGGTGAGGGGGCGCTTGCCTCCGCCTATGACGTTTCCGGGCTGGCAGTGGCGGTGATGGCCCAGGCAGCCTCGGCCGTCGCGGCCCTCTCCGCCCACCACGGCGGGGATCCTGGGACAATATCCGTGGACCGGCAGCTGGCCGGCCTGTGGTTTGGGATGTCCTTTCAGCCGCTGGGATGGACCCTGCCACCGGCCTGGGATGCCCTGGCCGGCGACTACAAAAGCGCCAACGGGTGGATCCGCCTGCACACCAATGCCGCACACCACCGTGCCGCCGCTGTGCAGGCCTTGGGCGTCGGTGCCGGCGCCGGCCGGGACACGGTGGCCTCCCGGGTTGCCCGCTGGGACGGGGAGGAACTGGAAGCGGCAGTGGTTGCCGCCGGTGGCGCGGCCGCCTGCATGCGTACACCGCAACAGTGGCAAAACCATCCGCAGGGCCAGGCCGCGGCTGCCGGGCCCCTGATCGATTGGGGTGTTCCGCGCGAAGCCGGGGCCGCGCAAGTGCGCGGCGGAACGGCCGCCAACGCCGTGCGGCCCTTGGCGGGGGTGAGGGTGCTGGATCTGACCCGTGTCATTGCCGGGCCGGTTGCCACCCGTTTTCTGGCCCTGCATGGCGCGCAGGTGCTGCGCATTGACCCGCCGCACTGGGCGGAACCGGCCCTGGCAGCGGAAATGACGGTGGGCAAGCACTGTGCCCGCCTTGACCTCAAAAGCGCAGGCGGGCTGGCCCGGCTGCATGAACTTTTGGCCGGCGCGGACCTGGTGGTCCACGGCTACCGGCGCGGCGCCTTGGACAAGCTGGGACTCTCCGAGGCGGAACTGGCCCGCCGATACCCGGCACTGCTCAACATTGGCCTCAACGCCTACGGCTGGAGCGGACCGTGGAGCACCAGGCGCGGCTTTGACTCCCTGGTGCAAATGAGCTGCGGCATCGCGGCCGCGGGCATGGCGCACTTTCACGGGACCACACCGGTGCCGCTGCCGGTGCAGGCATTGGACCACGCCACCGGCTACCTGTGTGCCGCCGCGGCCGTCACTGCATGGCGGGAACGATTGGGCGGCACGGCACGCAATGCCAGGCTTTCCCTGGCCCGCACGGCCGCGGAACTCATGCGCTCCGGGCCCACCGGTCCGCCACAACCCGTCCCCAGCCTGGACCCTGGCCGTTGGGTGCCCGAGCGCACCCGGTGGGGCCCGGGGCTGCGCCTGCCGTCCGCCGTCGGCATTTCCGGCGTGTGCACCGGCACCACCGTCACGGCGGAAGGTCCTGGCTCCGCCGCGGCCACCTGGCCGGCAGCGCCCCCGGCCCGGGCGTTCCCGTGCCCGCCGCCGCACCCCGGAAATGGTGGGCCCTGACAGGTCCTGACAGGGCAAATGCGGCAGGTCTGCACAACAGCGCTAAAGTTGCCTGGTGCTTTTGTGGCGGCGACCCGCCCCTGGGGCACAGCACCTGCACCCGCAACAGAACGAGTCAGCATGAGCCTCACCATTCGTCCCGCACACCCCGCCGATTACGACGCCGTGGCACGCATCACCGCCGCCGCGTACCTGGGGGCAGGCCACTTCGCCAGCGCCGACCACCGCTACATGCGCGAAATCATGGACGTGCCGGCGCGGGCGGCGGTGGCCCCGGTCATTGTGGCCGAGCGCGACGGCGCAGTCATTGGCTCGGCCACCCTGGCGGTGCACGGGGATGAATGGGCGGACATTGCCAGGGCGCATGAGTTGGAGTTCCGCCTGCTGGTGGTGGACCCGGCAGTGCAGCGCAGCGGTGCGGGGCAGGCCATGGTGGAATGGATCATTGCCAAGGCCAAAGCCATGGCGGGGATCACCTCCGTGGCGCTGACCACCGGGGAGAGCTGGCACGGCGCACATGCCCTGTACCGCAAACTTGGCTTCGCCCGTGCCCCGGAACGTGACTGGCCCATTCCGGAAAACGGCAAGCTGCTGCTGGTGTACACCCTGGATTTGTAACGGCCCGCAGCCGGCAGGGCGCCTGGACCCGCGGCGGGATTTCACGCCATGCCGTGGCGGATAAGCTTAGAGGGACAACTTTTTCTTTTGTGTAGGGAGATCCATGGCTGCGATCAACCGTGACGACGTGGCGCATTTGGCGCAACTGGCTCACATCGAGATGAGCGATGACGAACTGGACCGCATGGCCCAGGAACTGGCAGTGATTGTGGATTCAGTCAAGAGCGTCAGCGAGGCCGCCGGGGACGACGTGCCCGCCACCTCGCACCCCATTGCGCTGAGCAACGTCATGCGCGAGGACGTGGTGGGCCACGTGCTCACCGTGGACGAGGCGCTCTCAGGCGCCCCCGATGCGGCCCTGGGCCGTTTCAAGGTGCCGGCAATTTTGGAGGAAAGCTAAACCATGAGTGCCAATGAACTAATCCGTACCAGCGCCGCCGTCATGGCCGCGAAGCTCGCCGCCGGCGAGATCACCTCCGTTGAGCTGGTCCAGGCCCACTTGGACCGCATTGCCGAAGTCGACGGCGGAGCACGCGGCGTCAACGCCTTCCTGCACGTCAACGCCGAAGAGGCGCTCGCCGTCGCGGCCGACGTCGATGCCCGCCGCGCCGCCGGCGAGGAGCTCCACGAGTTGGCAGGTGTGCCGATCGCCATCAAGGACCTGATCGTCACCAAGGGCCAGCCCACCACTGCCGGGTCAAAGATCCTTGAAGGCTGGATGAGCCCCTACGACGCCACGGTGATCAAGAAGATCCGCGCCGCACGCATGCCCATGCTGGGCAAGACCAACCTGGACGAATTCGCCATGGGCTCCTCCACGGAGCACTCCGCCTACGGACCCACCCGCAACCCCTGGGACCTGGACCGGATCCCCGGCGGTTCCGGCGGCGGCTCGGCGGCGGCCGTGGCGGCCTTTGAAGCGCCCCTGGCCCTGGGCACCGACACCGGCGGCTCCATCCGCCAGCCCGGCGCCGTCACCGGCACCGTGGGCGTCAAGCCCACCTATGGCGGGGTGTCCCGCTACGGCGCGATTGCCATGGCGTCCTCGCTGGACCAGATCGGCCCGGTCTCCCGAACCGTGCTGGACTCGGCGCTGCTGCAGGAAGTCATTGGCGGCCACGACCCCTTCGACTCCACCTCCCTGACCGACTCCGCCACCGGACTGGCCGACGCCGCCCGCCTGGGCAACGTTGCCGGCATGAAGATTGGCATCATCAAGGAACTCCACGGCGAAGGCTTCCAGCCCGGGGTGGAAAACCGCTTCAAGGAGTCCCTGGAGCTGCTGCGCGGCGCCGGCGCTGAAATTGTGGAGGTCTCCTGCCCCAACTTCGGTTACGCCCTGGGCGCCTACTACTTGATCATGCCGAGCGAGGCCTCCTCCAACCTGGCCAAGTTCGACGGCGTGCGCTTCGGCTCGCGCACCCTGCCCACCGAAGGCCCGCTCACCATTGAGCGCGTCATGGGCGCCACCCGCGCCGCGGGCTTTGGCGAGGAGGTCAAGCGCCGCATCATTCTGGGCACCTACGCCCTCTCCGCCGGCTACTACGACGCCTACTACGGCTCGGCCCAAAAGGTGCGCACCTTAGTCCAGCGCGACTTTGCCGCCGCCTTCGAGCAGGTGGACGTGCTGCTTTCCCCCACCTCGCCGGTCACGGCGTTCAAGCTCGGCGAGAAGCTCGATGACCCGCTGGCCATGTACCTCAACGACATTGCCACCATCCCGGCGAACCTGGCCGGCGTCCCGGGCCTGACCCTGCCCGGCGGCCTGGCGGATGAGGACGGCCTGCCCGTGGGCATCCAGATCCTGGCCCCGGCCCGGGAGGATGCCCGCCTGTACCGCGTGGGTGCCGTGCTGGAATCCCTGCTGGAGGCACAGTGGGGCGGCCCCATCCTGGAGAAGGCACCCGAGCTGGCCGAGCTGGTCACCACCGCAGCCAAGGAGGCTAAGTAATGAGCGTTGACACCATCCTCAGCTTCGAAAAAGCCATGGAAAAGTACGACCCCGTCCTGGGCTTTGAGGTCCACGTGGAGCTGAACACCAAGACCAAGATGTTCTCCTCCGCCCCCAACGTCTTTGGCGACGAGCCCAACTCCAACGTCAACGAGGTGGACCTGGGCCTGCCCGGCGTGCTGCCGGTGGTGAACAAAAAGGCAGTGGAGTCCTCGATCCTGATCGGCCTGGCGCTGAACTGCAAGATTGCCCCGCACTGCACCTTTGCCCGCAAGCAGTACTTCTACCCGGACACCCCCAAGAACTTCCAGACCTCCCAGTATGAAGACCCCATCTGCTACGACGGCTGGATTGACATTGAGCTCGAGGACGGCACGGTGTTCCGGGTCGAGATTGAGCGCGCGCACATGGAGGAGGACGCCGGCAAGCTGACCCACATGGGCGGCGCCACGGGACGCATCCAAGGCGCCGACTTCTCCCTGGTGGACTACAACCGCTCCGGCGTGCCGCTGGTGGAAATTGTCACCAAGCCCATTGAGGGCGCCGGTTCCCGCGCCCCGGAACTGGCCAAGGCCTATGTGGCGGCCATCCGCGAGATCGTCAAAAACCTGGGCGTCTCCGATGCCAAAATGGAGCGCGGCAACGTTCGCTGCGACGCCAACGTGTCCCTGCGCCCCTACGGCCAGGAAAAGTTCGGCACCCGCACCGAGACCAAGAACGTGAACTCGCTGCGCGCGGTGGAACATGCCGTGCGCTTTGAAATCCAGCGGCACGCGGCAGTGCTGGACTCCGGCGTGCTGATCACCCAGGAAACCCGCCACTGGCACGAGGACACCAAGTCCACCACCTCCGGGCGTCCCAAGTCCGACGCCGACGACTACAGGTACTTCCCGGAACCGGATCTGGTGCCCATTGTCACCAGCGCCGAATGGGTCGAGGAGCTGCGCGCCACGCTGCCCGAGCCGCCCGCGGAGCGCCGCAGGCGCCTGCAGGCCGACTGGGGTTATTCGGACCTGGAATTCCGTGACGTGGTCAACGCCGGGCTCATGGATGAAATTGAGGAGACGGTGGCGGCCGGCGCTTCGGCGGCCGCCGCCCGCAAGTGGTGGATGGGCGAGATTACCCGCCGCGCCAAGCTGGCCGACGTCGACCCCGCAGCGCTGGGCGTCAGCCCCGCGGTCGTGGTGGAGATTGAACAGCTCATTGCTGCCGGTGCCATCAATGACAAGCTGGCCCGCAAGGTCCTTGACGGCGTCCTGGCAGGTGAGGGCACGCCCACCGAGGTGGTGGCCCAGCGCGGCCTGGCAGTGGTGTCCGACGACGGTGCGCTCCAAAAAGCCATTGACGAGGCCCTGGCCGCCCAACCCGATGTCGCGGAGAAGATCCGCGGCGGCAAGATCCAGGCCGTGGGCGCCATTGTGGGCGGCGTCATGAAGGTCACCCGCGGCCAGGCCGATGCGGCCCGCGTACGCGAACTGATCCTGAAGACGCTTGGCGTGGAGGGCTGACACAGCCCTGCCTGTCCGGTGCGTGTTGGTGCGCCAGCGCCCCGTGCCGCTTTCAGCCCCCGCCGGGGGCCGCAGCGGCACGGGGCGCTTTTTCATGCCCGGACGCCGGGGCCTGCTGACGCCGGCCGGGACGGCTGGTCTGGCTGGCTGTGCCCATGGCGGACGAGTTCAGCCATGACCTCCTGCAGGGCCCGGACCACCGTGGTCACGGCGTCCCGTTGAAAATGCTCGGGGCGGGCCAGCAGGTCAATGCGCCGGCGCGTATTGATGCCCCGCAAAGGGCGCAGCACCACACCCGCCGCCGGATTCACCACCGGCCCGGAGGTGTAGCGCGGCAGCAGGCCAATGACTTCCCCGGTGGCCACCAGTGCCGCGGCGGCGGAATAGTCATTGATGCGGTGCACCACATTGACGGATTTACTGGTCACGGCACCAATGGCGGTCAGCACATCGGCGGGGGAGTAGCCGCTGCGGCTGGCCACCCACGGGTGCGCCACCACGTCCTGGGGAAACAGTTCCGGCAGTGCCGCCAGGGGATGGTCCGCCGCCACTGCCACATCCAGCGGCTCATGGGCCAGGGGAATGACGCGCACCCGCTCCTGGGGCCAGGCCGGGCTGTGGTCCATGCGGTGGGCCAGCACCAGGTCATAGCGGGAGGTCAGGGCCGGGAAGTCGTGTTGCGCAACGTCCTCGTCGCTGAACTTGACCTTTGGCCCGGCCGGCGCCGGCAGGGGCACCGGATTGCCGCCGTCGGCCGTGGAGGCCGCGGAAGCCGCCGCCAGCCGGCGCACCAGCGGGGCAAAAAGGGCTTGGCCGGCACTGTGGAAGCCGCTCACGGTGACGGTGCCGCCGCCGTTTCGCTGGTAGGCGCCAATGGCTGCCTGCGCCCCGGCCATGGCATCGATGACCTGGGCGCCCGCGGCCGCCAGCACCTGCCCGGCCTCCGTGAGCACCAGATTCCGGCCGTCCCGGCGCGTCAGGGGGGCGCCCACCTGGCGTTGCAGCAGGGAGATCTGCTGGGACACGGCGGAGGAGGTGACGGACAAGGTCTCGGCCACGGCCTTGACGCTGCCCAGTTCACCCAGTTCGCGCAGCATGTGCAGTTGATGCAGTTCCATGCAGACAGTTTAGTCCAAGCTAAAGCAACAGTGGAGAAAGTGTCGATTGTGCTAAATCGGTTCAGGGGTTGTAATGGACACAACCCCTCCCGTACGTAAGGAACACAGCATGAAAGCCCTGTACAAATCCGGCCCGCACGCCGGGTTCGAACTCCTTGAACGCCCCGAACCCCAGCCGGGCCCCCGCGAGGTCAAGATCCGGGTGCACACCACCGGGCTGTGCGGCACGGACCTGCACATCCAGGCCTGGGACGCCTGGGCTGCGGAAACCATCAAGGCACCCCTGATAGCCGGGCATGAATTTTATGGTGAAGTGGTGGAGCTCGGTGCCGATGTGCTCAGCGTGCAGCTGGGGGACAAGGTCTCCGGCGAGGGCCACGTGGTGTGCGGACACTGCCGCAACTGCCGGGCCGGCCGCCGCCAAATGTGCATCAACACCCTCTCGGTGGGCGTCCAGCGGGACGGGGCCTTTGCCGAGTACGTGGTCATACCGGAATCCAATGTCTGGGTGCACAAGGATCCCCTCGTCACCCCTGAACTCGGAGCCATTTTTGATCCCCTGGGCAACGCCGTCCACACCGCCTTGAGCTTCCCCCTGGTGGGCGAGGACGTGCTGGTCACCGGCGCAGGACCCATCGGCCTGATGGCAGTGGCTGTGGCCCGCCACGCCGGCGCCCGCAAAATTGCCATCACCGACGTCTCGGCACCACG
Source organism: Specibacter sp. NPDC057265 (assembly GCF_042668835.1). NCBI lineage: Bacteria > Bacillati > Actinomycetota > Actinomycetes > Micrococcales > Micrococcaceae > Specibacter > Specibacter sp. NPDC057265. The sequence continues at coordinate 174,736 of NZ_JBHUYE010000001.1, read as the reverse complement.
GCTGGACATGGCGGCGGCCATGGGCGCGGACTTGGCGGTGAACGTTGCCACCACCAGCCTGCAGGCCGCGCAGCGCCAGCTGGGCCTGTGCGAGGGCTTTGACATTGGCATGGAAATGTCGGGCCATCCCACCGCCCTGCCGGAAATGATTGAAAACATGAACCACGGCGGCCGCATCGCCCTGCTGGGACTGCCCAGTGCCGGCATCGACATCAACTGGGGCAAGGTGGTCACCCACATGCTCACGCTCAAGGGGATCTACGGGCGGGAAATGTTTGAAACCTGGTACGCCATGAGTGCCATGCTCTCCTCCAACCCGGTGCTGCGCACTGCGGTGGCCTCGGTGGTCACCGACGTCCTGCCCGCCACCGCGTGGGAACAGGCCTTCAGCCTTGCCCGCTCCGGCCAGGGCGGCAAAGTGGTCCTTGACTGGTCAGTCTTTTCCTAACCCTCCAACCCAAAGGAACGCCAAGCATGTACACCGAGATGAAGAGCGCACTCAGCGCAGAACTGGACGGGATCCGCGCCGCCGGCCTGTTCAAGACCGAACGCAAAATCACCTCAGCGCAGTCCAGCCACGTCACCGCCGGGCCCCTGGACGGGTCCGGGGCGCCGGTGCTGAACTTTTGCGCCAACAACTACCTGGGCCTGGCCGACCACCCGGAGATCATTGCCGCGGCCAAAGACGCCCTGGACAGCCACGGCTTTGGCATGGCCAGCGTACGCTTCATCTGCGGCACCCAGGATCTGCACCTGGAGCTGGAGGCGGCAGTTTCGGCCTTCCTCGGCACCGAGGACACCATCTTGTTCTCCTCCTGCTTTGACGCCAACGGCGGCGTGTTTGAATCCCTTTTTGGCCCCGGGGACGCCATCATTTCCGATGCCTTGAACCACGCCTCCATCATTGACGGCATCCGCCTGTCCAAGGCCGCACGCTTCCGCTACGCCAACCAGGACCTGGCCGATCTGGAAACCCAGCTGCAGGCCGCAGCCGCCATGAATGACGGGGCCGGCGCCCGGCGCACCATCATCGTCACTGACGGCGTCTTTTCCATGGACGGCTTCCTGGCCCCGCTGGCGGGCATTTGCGATCTGGCCGAGCAGTACGGCGCCCTGGTCATGGTTGATGATTCCCATGCCGTGGGCTTCATGGGGGACAGCGGCGCCGGCACGCCGGAACATGCAGGGGTCTCAAAGCGGGTGGACATCTACACCGGCACCTTTGGCAAGGCCCTGGGCGGCGCCTCCGGAGGCTACGTCTCGGGCCGCGGCGAAATTGTGGCGATGCTGCGCCAAAAGGCGCGTCCCTATTTGTTCTCCAATTCGCTGGCACCGTCGATCGTTGCCGCAACCCTCAAGGCCCTGGAGCTGGTGGCCGGTTCGGCTGAACTGCGCAGCACGCTCTTTGCCAATGCGGCCCTGTTCCGGCGCCGGATGGTCCAGGAGGGCTTTGAGCTGCTGCCGGGCGAGCACGCCATTGTGCCCGTCATGTTTGGGGACGCCGTAGAGGCGGCGCGGATGGCCGACGCCATGCTGGCCCAGGGCGTCTTTGTCACAGCCTTCAGTTTCCCGGTGGTGCCGCGCGGTGCCGCCAGGATCCGGGTGCAGCTCTCCGCCGCGCACAGCGCCGACGACGTCGAGGCCTGCGTGCGCGCGTTCGTGGCGGCGCGCAGCCAAAAATAGGTCCCGGGAAACACTGCCGGCCATGGCAGGATGAAACCATGACCGGCAGTTGGGACATCCGCGCACGGGTGCAGTATGAAGGGGACGCACACGTCCAGGAGGATGCCTGCGGCTTCCGCGGCGCCAATGCGTGGATCATTGACGGGGCCACGGCCCTGCTGGAGCCCCTGGGCCTGCCCGCCGCCTCGGACCCCCAGTGGCTGGCCCAGCGCCTGAACACGGAGTTGGCGGCCGGGGCCGGGGCGGGCGGGGTCAAGGCGCTGCTGGCCGGTGCGCTCGCCGCCATTGACCGCGACGCCACCGCCCTGGTGGGCCCGGAACGGGTGCGCTTTCCCAGCGCCGCCGCCTCCGTGGCGCAGCTTAACCGCGACGGTGTGGAAGTGGCCAGCTTGGCGGACTGCACGGTGCTGGTGCGCACGCACGACGGCGTCACGCACCTGGTGCGGGCCTCGCCGGCGGCCGAGGATGCCGCAGCCCGCACCGCACGGCTACGGCGGGACCGTGAACTGCGCAACACCCCCGGGAAGCTGTGGGTGGCCCGGCGGGAACCGGAGGCGGCCAATCACGCCCTGGTGGTGCAGCTGGACCGGCCCAATCTCATGGTGATGGCCAGCGACGGCGCCTGGCGCGCGGTCGAGCTGGGCCTGGTGGACGGGCCGGAGGAATTTTTGGCCCGCACGGCAACCACCCTTGACGCTTTGGAACTGATGCTGGAACTGCGCCGGGAACAGGCCCGCATTGGTGAAGTGGCCGACGACGCCACTGTGCTTACGCTGGCGCCGCGACCGTCCTGAAGCCCAGATTGCCGCTGGCGGATTCGGGGGAGTTGGCGCTGCGGGCGGCGAGACGGTAGCGGTTGCAATAGGAGTCGTGGCACAGGTAGGACCCGCCGCGCATCACCCGGCCGCGGCCAATGGTGGGGCCGGGCGGGTCCACCACGGTGCCCCGGGCCAGGCAGCTTTTGTAGTATTTGGGCAGGAACCAGTCGGCGCACCATTCCCAAACATTGCCGCTGGTCTGGAACAAGCCATAGCCGTTGGGACTGAAGCTGTCCACGGGGGCGGTGGTGAGGTGGCCGTCGTCGCAGCTGTTTTCCGTGGGGAAGGTGCCCTGCCAAATATTGCAGCGGTGCACCGGATCCCCGTCGCTGCCACTGCCGTGCAGTTCATTTCCCCACGGGTACCGGGCCTGCACCAGGCCGCCGCGGGCGGCATATTCCCACTGCGCCTCGGTGGGAAGGGCCCGCCCCGCCCATGCGCAGTAGGCCAAGGCATCGCTGTGGGAGACCTGGGTGACGGGATGGCCGGGGATGTGGCGCCAGGAGGATTTGGGCCCGGCCGGGTGTGCCCAGTCGGCGCCACGCACATTCAACCACCAGGGTGTGCCGGCGGCGTGGCCCAGGATGTCTGCCGGGTCTGCCTGGACGGCCAGGTGGAACACGGCGGAAGTGCCGTACAGCTCGGATTCGGTGCGGTGGCCGGTGGCGTCGATGAAGGCGGCGAAGTCCTGGTTGCTGACGGCTTTGACATCAATGCTGAAGGCGGAGAGCTCAACGGCATGCACCGGTGTTTCGCCGTCGTTGGGGTAGCCCTCGTCGAAAGGGTCCCCCATGGCAAAGAGGCCGCCGGGAAGCTGCACTTCGGCGTGCCGGGGGGCGGCGCAGCCTGCGGCAGGGGCCGGCGCCGCGCCCAGGGACATCAACTGCGTTTTGTTGGGGACGCGTTCCCCCTGGCCGGCGCGGCCGCCGGGACTGCAACAACTGTTCATGGGCTCTCTTTGCAACAGGAATCTGCGGGTCCCTTGAGTCTATGCGTCTGCCCAGGACCGCTGCGGGGCAGGCAGGTTCAGCCCGTGGCGCCGGAAGCCATGACCCCCACGCCCAACACGGCAAGGATGCCGCTGCTGATCCGTTCAATGAAGGTGTTGACCTTGGGCTTGCGCAGCCATTTCATGGCCTTGTAGGCAAGCACGGCGATGGTGGACATGTACAGGAAGCCAATTCCTGCCAGGGTCAGCCCCAACACCATGGCCATGGCCAGGGTGTTGCCCCCATGCGGGATGAACTGGGGCACCACGGCCAGGTAAAACAGGCCCACCTTGGGATTGAGCAGCGTCGAGACCACGCCGGCGGCGTAGCTTGAGCGCCTGCTGTAGACCAGGGGCTGTTGCCCGGCGCCGTCGGCGGTGATCCCGGCCTTGGCGGCCCTGCGCGCCTTCACAAATGAGGACAGGCCCAGATACAACAGGTACAGCCCGCCGGCGATCTTGATCCAGCGGAAGACCTCCGCGGACTGCTCCACAATGGCGGCCAGGCCAAGGCCCACCAGGGCGGCCCAGGCCAGGGCGCCGGTGGCGGAGCCGGCGGCCGCTGAAATGCCGGCACCAACACGGTTCAGTGAAATGCGCAGCACCAGGAAGGTGTCCGGTCCTGGAATGAGCGCCAGCATCAGGCACAGCCCGGCAAAGGCCACAAGGGAAACAAAGGTCATAACCTCCATTGTCGGCTGTGGGATTCAATAGTGCCAAAACCGGTGCCGGTCCTGGGCGTCCGCCCTGGCAGGCGGCCCAACCCGGCAGGCAGGGCCGCCAGGGCCAGCGGACAGGACCCCCTGGCGGTGCAGGCCGTCTTATTGCCACCTTTGTGATTGAAGATGACGTTTATGGGGGTATTGCAATCATGACATGCTACTCTGGCATGAAACACGCTGCAGTTGTCTGCGGCCCATTAAAGCCAGTCGAGGAGTATGTGCAAGATGATCGAAAACACCCAGCTTGGCCAGTTCATGGATGCCGAACTCAGCAGCCAGCCTGCGGTCTGGGCCCAGGCCATTGCCCAGGCCAAGGCGGAGGAGCTGCTGCCGGCCGACGGCGCGCGGGTGGCCGTCATTGGCTGCGGCACCTCCTGGTTCATGGCGCAAAGCTACGCCGCCGCGCGCGAAACCGCCGGCAGGGGAGTCACCGATGCCTTCGCCGCCTCAGAGGCATTTTTGGGAGCTGCCCGCCAGTACGACGCCGTCATCGCCATCACCCGCTCCGGGACCACCACGGAGGTGCTGGAAGTCCTGCGGCGGCTCCAAGGCACAGTGCGCACCATTGCCCTGGTCGGTGACATCACCTCGCCCATCATGACCGTGGCCGACGCCGTCGTCGAACTTCCCTACGCCGACGAGCAGTCAGTGGTCCAGACCCGGTTTGCCACCACCGCCCTGGCCTATCTGCTGACCAGCGTGGGCATGGACCTCGGCGCAGCGGTTGAGGACGCCAAGTCGGCCGTGGCTGCCCCCGTGGAGCCCGAGCTCATTGACGCGGAACAGTTCACGTTCCTGGGCACCGGCTGGACGGTGGGCCTGGCGCACGAGGCGGGCTTGAAGATGCGCGAGGCCGTGCAGGGCTGGACCGAGTCCTACCCGGCCAAGGAATACCGCCACGGACCCATCTCCATTGCCGCACCAAACCGTGTCACGTGGATGTTTGGCGGGCAGCCGGAAGGCCTGGATCAGGAGGTGGCCAAAACCGGAGCGCTGTACATCAACGCCGCCGTCCACCCCCTGGCCGAACTGGCCCGTGTCCACCGCGTCACCCTGGAGCGTGCCCGTGCCCGCGGCATGAACCCGGACCTGCCGCGGAACCTGAGCCGTTCGGTGATCCTCGAAGACTAGCCACGCCCGCACCCGCGCCCAGGAGAAAAGGCAACGTACATGAAGCAGGCAGCAGAATCCGCCGGGCCCTTGAGCGCCCCGGCCTGGGACGGCCCCGAGGCGGTGCTGGCCTTCGACGTGGGCGGCACCGACATGAAGGTGGGTTTAATCCCCAACGGGGTGATCCCCGACGGGGCCGTTGACCTTCTTGATCTGCAGCGCCACCGGACACCCCTGGACGGCAGCCGTTCCGGGCACAGCGTGTGCGCGCGGATCGTGGAGCTCACAGGGCAATACCGCGCCGCACACCCGCAGCTGCGCATTGCAGCCGTGGGCGTGACGGTCCCGGGCATCGTGGACGAGGCTGCCGGCGTGGGTATATATTCCGCCAACCTTGGCTGGCGCAATTTCCCGTTCACCGCCACGCTGACCAAGGCGCTGGGCGTACCCGTCGGATTCGGACACGACGTCGGCATGGCCGGTGAGGCGGAAGTCCGGCTCGGCGCCGCAGCCGGCAGGAAGGACGTCCTGGTGTTGATCATCGGCACCGGCATTGCCGGCGCAGTGCTGTGTGACGGCCGCCGCGTTTCCGGCGGCGGCTACGCCGGCGAAATTGGCCACGCCCTGGTGCCGGCACCGGAAGGCGGCACGGCCGTGCTGGAATCTCTGGGTTCGGCAGGCGCCGTCGCACGCCGTTACACGCAGGCCACCGGGACCGCCGTGGCCGGGGCCCGGGAGGTGCTGCTCCGGGCGGAGGCAGGCGACGCGGTGGCCGGCACCATCTGGGGGCAGGCGCTCGACGCCCTGGCCTTCAGCATCTCCCAGTGCGTTTCCATCCTGGGCACCCAGACGGTGGTGTTGGGCGGCGGACTCTCCATGGCCGGAACCGCCCTCTTCGAACCCCTGGCGGCACGTGTGGATGAACTGCTCAGCTTCCACCGCCGCCCGGACTATGTGCACGCCGCCCTCGGCGAGAATGCAGGCCTGATTGGTTCAGCGCTCAAGGCCCGCCGCCTCTGCGCGGGCACTGCGGCAGGGACCCTGTCATGAACAAACTAATCCTCACTGTCACACCCAACCCCGCCGTCGACGTGACCTACACCGTGGGAGGAATCGAGCTCGGTTCCTCCCACCGCGTGCCCGCCCCGCTGCACCGGGCCGGGGGTAAGGGGCTCAACGTCTCCCGTGTCGCCCACCAGCTGGGCCACGCCACCCTCGCCATTGCCACGGCCGGCGGGCCCACCGGTGAACAGCTGCGCCGGGACCTGGAAGCCGCCGGCATCGCACACCACCTGGTGCCCGTCGCCGCCGCGACGCGCCGCACCGTGGCGCTCGTGGAAACGGCCGGGAACAACAGGACGAGCATCTTCAACGAAATCGGTCCGGCCCTTTCAGCCGCCGAATGGCAACAGCTGGCGGCAGCCGTGGTGACGCACCTGGCAGGCGTCCAAAGCTCCGACGGCGTGCAGCGCCCCGGAGTCCTGGTTGCTTCGGGATCCCTCCCTGACCAGGCGCCGGCTGATTTCCATCCGGCCCTGGTGGCCCTGGCCCATGCCGCGGGCGTCCCGGCCATCATTGACACCTCAGGGGCCGGCATCCTGGCCGCCGCCAGGGCCGGGGCCGACCTGCTCAAACCCAACAACCACGAACTGCTGGAAGCCACGGGGGAGCGCTCTTTGGTCCAGGCGGCGCGGGTGCTGCTGGGACTTGGCGCCAAGCGGGTGCTGGTCAGCGTGGGGGAGGAGGGCATGCTCGCCTTCAGCGCCACCACCTCCGGGTACCTGCAGGCAAAACTGCCCCGGCCCCTGAGCGGCAACCCCACAGGCGCCGGCGACGCCGCGGTGAGCGCCGCCGCCGTCGCCCTTGCCGGCGGGGAGACGGGGCTGTTGGAGATCCTGCGGGCCGCCACCGCCTGGAGTGCCGCGGCGGTGCTGATGCCCGGCGCCGGGGAAATCTCCCCCCGCTACACCGAACTTGCCCAGCAATTGATCATTACAGAGCACTAAGGACCTTCATGGCACTCACCAGCACCGGCAGCATCATGGACGCGACAGCACAGGCCGGGACGGGCCAAGGGGCATTCAACGTCATCCACCTGGAAACCCTCGAAGGGCTCATTGGCGGGGCGGAGGCCGCCGGACTGCCGGTCATTCTACAAATTTCAGAAAACTGCGCAGCCTTCCACGGCGGTCTGGAAGCCATTGCGGCCGCCACCTTGGCCGCGGCCCGCACTGCCCGCGTCCCGGTGGCGGTGCACCTGGACCATGCCCAGGACGAGGCCCTGGCCTGCCAGGCCATTGATTTGGGGTTCACCTCGGTCATGTATGACGGGGCACATCTTGAGTACGAACACAACGTCGCAGCGACCGCCCGGGTGGTGGCCTATGCGCATGCCCGCGGCGTGTATGTGGAGGCCGAACTGGGCAAAGTGGGCGGAAAGGACGGCGCCCACGCCCCCGGGGTGCTGACGGATCCGCGCGAGGCCGCGGCATTCGTCGCCGCCACCGGGGTGGATGCGCTGGCCGTGGCGGTGGGTTCCTCCCACGCCATGACGGATCGTTCAGCGGCATTGAACCTGGAGCGCATTGCCGCCCTGAAAGCCGCGCTGGACGTGCCACTGGTGCTGCATGGCTCCTCGGGCGTCTCCGATGCCAACATCGTGGCGGCCATTGCCGCCGGCATGACTAAGATTAATGTCTCCACCCACTTGAACGGTTTCTTCACCCGGGCCGTGCGGGAGTACCTCCAGAGGCATCCGGAGGTGGTGGATTCCCGAAAGTACCTCGGGGCCGGCCGGGACGCACTGGTTCCGGAGGCAGCACGACTGCTGGCATTGTTTGCCGCTGCGCAGCCACGTCACTAAACACGGCCTTGGCCGGCAGGAGCACCACATGAACAGAACAGAACGACTGAGCGCAATCCTGGACCTCCTTGCCGCCGACGGGCAGGTGGAGGTTGAGGAGATTGTTGGGAAGCTGGCAGTGTCTCCGGCGACGGCCCGCAGGGATTTGGACTCCCTGGCCCATGAGCGCCTGCTCACCCGCACCCGCGGCGGGGCCACCAGCGGCGCGGTGTCCTATGACCTTCCGGGACGGTACAACCGGGACAACTTTGCGCTGCAAAAACAGCAGATAGCGCATGCGGCCAGCGCCTTGATACCCAAGGGCGCGGTGATTGGATTGTGCGGCGGCACCACCAGCACGGCCTTGGCCCAGGTGCTCTCCACCCGGGAGGATCTTATGGAACCCTCCAACAGGCCCACATTGACGGTGGTCACCAATGCCATCAACATTGCCGCCCAGCTGGCCATCCGGCCCAACTTCAAGATCATGGTCACCGGCGGGGTGGTGAGTCCACGCTCCTACGAACTGGTGGGCCCCTACGCCGACTCAATCCTGGACCGGGTGGCGCTGGACTACGCCTTCATTGGCGTCAATGGCATTGAACCCGGCTCCGGACCCACCATCAATGATGAGGGGGAGGCCTCGGTCAATGCCAAAATGGCGCGCCGGGCCTCGGAGGCGTACATTTTGGCCGATGCCTCCAAAATTGGCCAACGCGCCTTTGCCACCATGGACCGAAGCAACTTTGACCACATCATCACCGACTCGGCCATCACAGCCGCCCAGCTGCAGGCCTTCCAGGAGGCCGGAACCACAGTGATTGTGGCGCCGCAGCTCTAGGCAGGCCCCCGGCGCCGCGGCCCCTGGGGCAGCGGCCCCTTCCGGAAGACGCTGTTCACTGCAGGCGCTGCGGAAGGTCCAGCACAGTGGTCTGCGGAGTCGCGGCGGTCCACTGGCTGAAGGGGACGTCCAGGGTGTAGCTGCCATTTTTGCGGTGCAGCGTGCGGATCTGTGCGTGGTCGGGGTTGTTCAAAGATTCAAAGTACTCCACCGACCAGTGGAACCAGCGCATGCACAAAAGCCGCATGGTCAGGCCATGGGTGACAAAGAGCGCGTTGGGCGGATGGTCGGCTTTGGCCCAGTGCCTGAAGAGGGTTTCCATGAACGAGGACACCCTGTCATACACGTCCGAACCCGATTCGCCCTCCCGGAAGCGGTAGAAGAAGTGCCCGTAGGCGTCCCGCAGCTCTTTTTGAGCAGCAATCTGGGCAGGGTCCTGGAAGTTGGCCCAGTCCTGTTCGCGCAGGCGCGGCTCCTCCATAATTGACTCCACCAGATCGCCGAGCTCCATGGCTTCAAGGCTTTGATGGGCCCGCAGATACGGTGAGACATACACCCGCACCTTTTGGCCGTCCAACTGCCGGCGCACCCGCTCGCCGGCTGCCCGGGCCTGCGCCACCCCCAGCTCCGTCAACGGAATCCGGTAATCGGGGATGCTGTCGTAAATGCCCGGGTCAATGTTTGCCGCCGACTCTCCGTGCCGCAGCATAATGATTTGTTCAGGAGCTCCCATGCCAAAACCCTATCCTTGGTGTGGGCCAATGCCCGCAAGAACAAGGATGGCAAAGATGAAGCAACCCCTTCCAGCAGTTCCCCCGCCAGGCGGGGCACCACACCGTGCGGAATCCGCAGCGGCCCCGGATCCCGGGCTACAGGGGTGGGGGACACGCTCCAGGGGCAGGCTGATGCTGGAAGTGGCATTGGTGCTGGCGGTCTCCCTGGGACAGTCGGCCGTTTATTCGCTGCTCTCACTGCTGGACAAGCTCAGCCGGGCCCCGCTGGCGCAGGGCACCTCGACCTTGAATGCCGTGCGTAACAATCGGGAATTTTTCGATTTGGCCTACCAGCTGCTGGACATTGTTTTTGCCCTGGTGCCGGTGGTGTTGGTGTTTTACCTGCTGGCTGAACCTGGAAAATCAGTGTTCCGCGCCATGGGGCTCGATGCCCGCCGGCCCCTGCGGGACGGTTTGGGGGCGGTGGCTTTGATGGTGGTCATTGGGGTGCCGTCACTGGGGCTCTATGCCGCCGGCCGCGCCTTGGGTGTGACCACCGAGATCATACCCAGCGCCCTCGCGCAGTACTGGTGGACAGTTCCGGTGCTGATTCTTTCCGCGGTGCGCGCAGGTGTGCTGGAGGAAGTCATCCTCAACGGCTATCTATTGGGACGGCTGGCGAAGATTGGATGCGGGCCGTGGAGCGCCATTGTGCTCAGCGCGCTGCTGCGTGCCAGCTACCACGCCTACCAGGGTTTTGGACCCATGCTGGGCAATTTTGCCATGGGGCTGCTCTTTGGCTGGGTCTACAGGAAGTGGGGCCGCTTGGCGCCGCTGGTGCTGGCCCACGCCCTGGTGGACGTGGCGGCATTTACCGTGGGACCGGCCCTCGGATTCGGTGGCTGAGGCGCATTCCGCTCCGGGGGACGCGAGGGGGACGCCCGGACGATGCCCAGACGATGCCCGGAGGACGCAAACCCGCAGATAATGTCCCTATAACCGTGGCAAAGGGACTGTAATGTCGCACTCCTTTTTGGACGTTTCTCTCTCGGACCTTTTTAGACATTGTGTCTCAGACCTTTTGAGATGGTTTGTGGTTTTTGCTGGGTGAATGACTAAAAAGCAGCCTTCGATTAGAGTCCGCCATGCCGTAGCGATGTGGCCTGTTGATGCGCCTCGGGGTGCGGTGGCTGATTTCTGCAGGGAACATGGTGTGTCCCGGGCTTGGTTTTATCAAGTCCGGGCAGCAGCTGCTGCGGTGGGCCCGGTTAAGGCGTTGGAGAAGAAGCCGCCGGTGGCTTTGAGTCATCCAGCCAAGACCCCACCGGGCATGGTCGAATTATTGCTGGGTACCAGGGCCGAGTTGATGGGGCGGGGTTTTGATTACGGGGCGTTGTCGGTGATCGCGAAACTACGCCGACAGGGCTTCATACCGCCATCGCCGGCGACGGTTTCCAGAATCTTTAGCCGTGCCGGAGTTGTTATTCCCGAGCCCAGGAAAAAGCCACGGCATTTGTACATCCGCTTCGTTTACGCCCGCCCCAACGAGTGTTGGCAGATCGATGCTTTTGAATGGCGCCTGGCGGATGGAAGCAAGGTCGCAGTCTTCCAGCTCATTGATGATCATTCCCGTCTTGCACTGGCGACTTTGGTGGCCAGCGCGGAAACCAGTGCCGGCGCCCTGGCCGTGGTGGCGATGGCCATCGAACGGCACGGTGTGCCGCAACGTTTCCTTTCAGATAACGGTGCGGCGTTCAATCCAAGCCGGCGTGGCAGGCGGGGGGAACTCGTGGAATTCCTCAAAGCACTCGGTGTGGAACCCATGACCGGGAAACCCGGGAAACCCACTACCCAAGGCAAAAATGAGCGCTTCCACCGCACCTTGCATAAATATCTGGAACACCAGGAACCAGCGGCGACGATGGCCGTCCTTCAAGCCCAAATCGATGAGTTCGATAACTACTACAACAACGAACGCGAGCATCAAAGCCTGAATCGGATGACGCCGCAGGAGGCCTGGAACGCGACACCTGCGGCACCTGCGCCGATCCCTCCAGAACCCGACAAAGAACCAGATTCACAACGCCAGGCAGCCCAACGAAAAGTCGCAAAAGATGGCACCGCCACCATCATCGGCACGCACTTCAACATGGGCAAAAGCTACGTAGGGGAAACGATCAACATCCTCTATGACACCAAAACCATCATGTTCTTTACCGCCAACGGCACAGAAATAATCACCCACCCGATCCCGACCAAAGGCACCCCGTACATCGGCAACGGCCAGCCCCGAGGCTTCATGATCAACCAAACAACCACAACCCCAAAAGCGACAACCACACCGACCCAAACGCCCACCACGCCAAGCGTCTAAAAAGGTCCAAGACATCAACCGTCAACGAAGGTCCGAGACATAAAGTGTCTACACAGGTCCGAGACATGACACCGTGGCAAAGGGACATTATCTGCGGGTTCGCGTGCGGGGCGGATCCGTGCGGGTTCGCGTGCGGGGCGGGGGCGGATCCGTGCGGGGCGGATCCGCAGGGGCCAAAAAAGCTAAATGGTGACCGTGCCGTTCCCGGTTTCAAAGGTGACGCTCATGATGCCGGGGGTGCCGCGGGGGGCGATCCACTCCACTGCCACATCCTCCAGCGGGGCCTCCACGGGTTCACCGAGCCATTGCGTGACCCGTTCGGCACTGCCGGCAATGGTCAAGGATGCCAGGCGCACGGTGGAGGGCCGCGCCTGGGATGGATGCAGCGCCGGGTTGCCGTCCCACTTGAGCATGTAGGGGACCTGGGGGTCGGCAATGAGCCCCTTGATGCCAATTTGCTGCCACACAAGTTCCTGTCCGTCGGGGAACTTGCGGTTGCCAGGGACCGCGCTGCGGCCCAGGCGGGACTCAAACGGTGCCAGGTCATCCACGGCCACACACCAGCCCATCCATCCGCCGCCCGCGGAAGACCGCGCCCTGACGGCCTGGCCAAAGGGCGCCTTGTCGGAGGCGGGGTGGTCCAGGCACTCCACAATCTCCACATAGTGGTGATGCGTGAGCGGGATAATCATATTGCGGGTGCCAAAGCGCGGGTGGATGCCACCCTTGACTGCCTTGACCCCGAGGGCTGAAGAGATTCGCTCCGTGGTGGCAGCCAATCCGTCTGATTCACTGGCATAAGAAACATGGTCCATTCGCATGTGATCATCTTGGCACTTTGCACCCCTGCACTCGACTTAGTGCACCCTTAGCGTCATGGGACGTCAAATCTCAGGGTATGGCGGGGTCCGGCCGTGGGGCAGAATTGAGGGGTGAATGATGCAAGCACCGCCGAATTGATTCTGCCCACTCCCACCGCCCAAGCCAACGCCATGGGGACGGCGATTGCCGCCGAGCTCGGTGTGCGGGATGCGCAGGTGCGCGCAGCCGTGGCCTTGCTCGACGACGGCGCCAGCGTGCCCTTCATTGCCCGGTACCGAAAGGAAGCCACCGGCACCTTGGATGATGCGCAGCTGCGCGCGCTGGAGGAACGGCTGCGGTACCTGCGCGAACTGGAGGCCCGGAGGGTGGCGGTGTTGACGGCCATCCACAGGCAGGGCAGGCTCAGTGCCGCCCTGCGCCGCGGAATTGAGGCAGCTGCCACCAAATCCGGGCTCGAGGACCTGTACCTGCCCTATAAATCGACGCGAAAAACCAAGGCCGACGCTGCCCGGGAAGCGGGGCTTGAACCCTTGCTGGATACGTTGTTGGCCGACCCCACCGCGGCTCCGGAGCTTGCCGGCGGCGCCTTTGTGGACCCGGGGCGCGGCGTGGCCACCGTGGATGAGGCGCTGGCCGGTGCCCGGGCCATCCTGATTGAACGCGCGGGCCAGGATGCGGCCCTGGTGGGCGGCCTCCGGGAGCGGCTGTGGACCAGGGGTGCACTGCGCTCCTGCGTCAAAACAGGCAAAGCCGGGGAGGGGGAGAAGTTCAAGGACTACTTTGACTTTGTGCAGGCGCCCCACACAGTGCCCAGCCACCGCGTCCTGGCCCTGCTGCGTGGAGAAAAAGAGGGTGTGCTGTCCCTGGATGTGGCGGCGGCCGACCCCCGGGATGCCGAGGCCCACACGCAGGCCCGTGGTGCCTATGAGCTTGCCGTGGCGCGCGCATTGGGCATCCACGCCTCCGGCCGGGCAGCGGATGCTTGGCTGCTGGACGGGGCGCGCCTGGCCTGGCGCACCCGCATTTTGGCGCGCTTGTCAGCGGATCTGCGGGTGCGCCTCTTCCAGCAGGCCGAAGAGGAGTCGGTGCGGGTCTTCGCTGCGAACCTGCGCGATGTCCTGCTCGCCGCCCCCGCCGGCAGCCGGACAACCCTGGGGCTGGATCCGGGTCTGCGCACGGGAACCAAGGTGGCCGTGGTTGATGGCACAGGCAAGGTGCTTGCCGCCGACACCATCCATCCGCACGCTCCAGCCAGAAAATGGCAGGAATCCCTGGCCACCCTGCTGGGGTTGGCCGACAAACACCACGTTGAACTCATCGCCATCGGCAATGGCACGGCCAGCCGCGAAACCGACACGCTCGCCAGCGAACTTGTCGCCGAACTCAAACGCCGTGATCCAGGGAGGACAGTGACCAAGGTCGTGGTGTCCGAGGCGGGCGCGTCCGTATATTCGGCATCGGCGCTGGCCAGTGCGGAACTGCCGGGCATGGACGTGTCCCTGCGCGGCGCCGTCTCCATAGCCCGCCGCCTGCAGGATCCCCTGGCCGAACTGGTGAAGATTGACCCCCGGTCCATTGGCGTGGGGCAGTACCAACACGATCTGACCCCCGCCAAACTGGAGCGCTCGCTGAACGCCGTCGTCGAAGACTGCGTCAATGCCGTGGGCGTGGACTTGAACATGGCCTCGCCGGCCCTGCTTTCACAGGTGGCGGGCCTGGGTCCGCTGCTGAGTGAAAACATTGTGGCGCACCGCAACCAGCACGGGCCCTTCACCAGGCGGCGGGAGCTGCTTAAAGTTCCCCGGCTGGGCCCCAAGGCCTATGAACAATGTGCAGGCTTTCTGCGCATTGCCGGTGGCCCCGAGCCCTTGGACGCCTCCAGCGTGCACCCGGAAGCCTACGGTGTGGCGCGCAGGATCCTCACCGCGGTGGGAGCGGCCCCGGCGGACATCCGTGCCGGGGTTCACGCCGCGGCAACAGTGGATCCGGCAGCTTTTGTGGACGGCAGCTTTGGCCTGCCCACCGTGAAGGACATCATCGCCGAGTTGCAAAAGCCCGGCCGGGATCCCCGCCCCCGCTTTGAAACCGCCACGTTCGCCGCCGGCATTGAAAAAATCACGGACCTGCGCCCAGGCATGATCCTGGAAGGCACGGTCTCCAATGTGGCCGCCTTTGGCGCTTTCGTGGACATTGGCGTGCACCAGGACGGCCTGGTCCACGTCTCGGCCATGAGCAGCTCCTTCGTCTCGGACCCCCACACGGTGGTCAAATCGGGCCAGGTGGTCCGCGTCAAGGTCCTGGAGGTGGATCCGGAACGCCGGCGCATCTCGCTTTCCCTGCGCCTGGAGAACGACGCCGCGGCGCGCGGGCAGGGCAGGGAGGTCCCGGGCACCGCCGGCGGGGCCCGGCCCAAGGCGGCACGGCAGGTGGCTGCGGGGCCACGGGGCCCACAGAAGGCAAAAGGGCCGAAAGCCGGGCCGGTGGTGGACACGGCCATGGCCGAGGCCCTGCGCCAGGCCGGATTGCGAAAGCCGACACAGTAGCCATTAATTCAGGATGCTGCCATTTTCGGGCCGAAAATCAAGCATTGTTTCGGCAAAAGTCATATAGGCGTCACATTGTTGCAGGGCCCAGGGGATTCTTCCAGACTTGATGCCAAGGTCATGAGTGCCAGCATCCAGCCCCGGCTTGCTGGCCGGCAACCCTCCTTCCGCGGCGGGGTGCCCCGGGTGAAGACCTGGCACCGAATCGTCCGGTTCCGGTGCAAGCGCGGGCCAGCAGTGCCACGGCCCTCCCGCATGCGTGCGCAGGAGGGCTTTGTTGCCGGTCCCAAGTGTGAAGGAACGCATCCATGAGCAATGGTTGGTCATTTGAAACCCGTCAGATCCACGTCGGACAGGAGCCCGACGCCGTCACCGGCGCCCGTGCCCTGCCCATTTACCAGACCACGTCGTTTGTGTTTCCCTCGGCCGAAAGCGCCGCGGCACGTTTCGCGCTTGCTGAGCTGGAACCCATCTACACCCGCATCGGCAACCCCACCACCGACGCCGTGGAACAACGCATCGCCAATCTTGAAGGCGGCGTCGGCGCCCTGCTGCTGGCCTCGGGACAGGCCGCAACCACCTTTGCAATTCTCAATGTGGCCGAGGCCGGGGATCACATAGTTTCCAGCCCCAGCGTCTACGGCGGCACCTTCAACCTCTTCGCCCACTCGCTGAAAAAGCTGGGCATCGACGTCACCTTCGTGGCCGATCCGGACAATGCCGAGCAATGGCGCGCGGCCGTCCGGCCCAACACCAAGGCCTTCTTTGGCGAAACCGTTTCCAACCCCCGCCAGGACGTTTTGGACCTGGAAACCATCAGTGGCATCGCCCATGAGGCGGGCGTGCCCCTGATTGTGGACAACACCTTGGCCACGCCCTACTTGATCCGGCCCTTGGAATGGGGGGCGGACATTGTGATCCACTCCGCCACGAAGTACCTCGGTGGCCACGGCACCGCCATTGGCGGCGTCATTGTGGACGGCGGGACCTTTGACTTTGCGGCGGATAAGGAAAAGTTCCCCGGCTTCAACACCCCGGATGAAAGCTACAACGGCCTGGTGTTCGCCCGTGATTTGGGCGTGGGGTCCGCACTCGGGGCAAACCTGGCCTACATCCTCAAGGCCCGGGTGCAGCTGCTGCGCGATCTTGGCGCCTCCATTTCACCCTTCAACGCCTTCCTGATCGCCCAGGGGCTGGAAACCTTGAGCCTGCGTGTGGAGCGGCACGTCAGCAACGCCGTCGAGGTTGCGCAGTGGCTGGAGGGCAATGACAATGTTCAGTCGGTGGCCTATGCGGGCATTGCCTCCAGCCCCTGGTTTGAGCGTGGCCGCAAATATGGGCCCCGGGGCACCGGCGCCATTGTGGCCTTCGACATTGTGGGCGGGGCCGAGGCCGGTCAACGCTTTGTTGACGGCTTGGAACTGCACTCGCACGTTGCCAACCTGGGCGATGTGCGCTCCCTCGTCATCCACCCGGCGTCCACCACCCACGCCCAGCTCACGCCCGAGCAGCAGCTGGCGGCGGGCGTGCGCCCCGGACTGGTGCGGCTCTCGGTGGGACTGGAAAACGTTGCCGACATCATTGCAGATCTCGAGGCGGGATTTCGCGCGGCAAAATCAGCGTGAGTTCCATGCTGGAACCGAAAACCGCCGACGCCGGGTTCCCCCCGGACACCAACAACCGCACCAACAACCACACCGGCACGGCTCCCTTGTGGTCCGCGGCCGTGGGGCAGGGCGGGGGACTGCTGCGTTCCATGGACATTGGGGCGCTGACGCTGGAGGCCGGCGGTGAACTGCCGGGCGTAACGCTGGCCTATGAATGCTGGGGCACGCTCAATGGGCGCGGCGACAACGCCGTGCTCATTGAGCATGCGCTCACGGGCAGCACCCACGTCAGCCGCGGCGACTCCGAGGAAGACGGCTGGTGGGAAGGTCTGGTGGGTCCAGGGGCTGTCATTGACACCGACAAATACTTTGTGGTGTGCGCGAACATGGTGGGGGGCTGCTACGGCAGCACCGGGCCCTCCAGCATTGCCGCCGACGGAAAACCGTGGGGTTCACGTTTTCCCTTCATCACCATCCGCGACTCCGTCCAGGCAGAGGCGCAGCTGGCCGCGCAGCTCGGCATCCGGTCCTGGCATGCCGTCATTGGCGGCTCCATGGGAGGGGCCCGGGCACTGGAGTGGGCTGTCAGTTTCCCGGCGATGGTCCAGCGCTGCGCCGTGGTGGCCTCGTGCGCGGCAAGCACCGCCGAGCAGATTGCCCTGGCCCAGGCGCAGCTGTTGGCCATTGTCCAGGATCCCCATTTCGCCGGCGGAGACTATTACGACGGCGCGGCCCCCACCGCCGGGCTGGGGCTGGCGCGGCGCATTGCCCACATCAGCTACCGCTCCGAAGCCGAGATGGGTGCCCGCTTCGGTCGTGTGGCCCAGGACGACGCCGGCACTGTCACCGCCGCACGCAATGTCGGCACGGGGGCGGGGCTGTACCGGGTGGAGAGCTATTTAGACCATCAGGCCCGCAAGCTGGTGGGCAGATTTGACGCCAACAGCTACATTGCCGTCACTGAAGCCCTCATCAGCCACGATGTGGCCCGCGGCCGCGGGACCTTGCAGGAGGCCTTGTCAGTGACTGCTGGGGTGGAATTTTTGGTGGCTGCCGTCAGCAGCGACAGGCTGTATTTTCCCGCCCAGTCGCGGGAACTGGCCGCGGCACTGCCCGGCAAGGTCACCTGGGGGCTCATTGACTCACCCATTGGCCACGACGGTTTCCTGACCGAGGTGGAAGCCGTGGGGGAACTGCTGCAAAACTCGCTGTTCCGCGGCTAAAAATTCTTGAAGATGGCTTCGCGGTGGCCTGCATACTGCTCGGCAGTGACCTGCCCGGCCCGGCGGGCAGCATCCAGGGCGTCGAGCTGACGCTTGAGTTCGGCCTCCACCCGCATGCGCTCATGGGCGAAGCCGGCCTCATGCGCCCCAAGGGGGGTGTTGTGACCCTTCAACGGCACCCCATTGAGCAGCGTCGTCGCGTGGGGTCCGGCGTTCCGGTCCGTCCCGGGCGGCCTTGCCGCCGGTGTGCGGCTGCGCTTCTTCCGGGCGGCCGCGCGGATGAAGGAGCTCACCACGGCCACGGCGGCCAGCAGTACAACAAGGAACGGCTGGAATGAAAAGGAGCCCTCAGCCGAGGCGGCCGCACCCTCCATCACCCCTTGACTGGACAAGATTCCCACGGTTCACCTTTTCTACCCGGGCGCGCCAACTGCAACACCTGGCTTCATCCTAGTGCGGCGCCCGGGGGCATCCCCATGCGCGCCCCGGGCAGGGCGTCCCACGGGGGACGCAACGGGGGGACGCAACAGCGGATGCAACAGCGGCAAAGTGGAGCGGCCGCTCAGCGTTCACGGACCACCACGGGGGCGGGGGTGGGCCGCTTGGGGCCCACCCCGTCTCCCAGGGATTGGTGCCGAAGCCTGCGCAGCACCCAGGGGAAGAAAAACTCCCGGGCCCACACCAGGTCCTCGGCGCGTGCGCTCTGCCACCTTTGCTGGGGCAGCGGCGCCGGCTCCATGGGCACCAGGGTGTGCGGAAGCTGCAGCGCCGCCAGGGCCATGATGGCAATGGTGTGGTGGCCCAGGGGTGAAAAATGCAGCCGGTCCCCATCCCACATGCGGTGGTCGGCGAGCTGCTCCAGGGACCACATATTGGCCACCACCACGCCGTGGCGGGCGGCAATGGCGTGCAGGTTCTCATTGTAGATGGCCACACGCCCGCGGATCCTGGCCAGCACGGGCATGGTGCGCACATCGGGTCCGGTGAAGAGCAGCACCGTGGCCCCGGTGGCACGCATGCGGGCCACGGCCGCATCCAGTTTTTGGGCCAGCGTGTCCGGGTCGGCGCCGGGGCGGAGCAGGTCATTGCCGCCGGCGGAAATGCTGATTAAATCGGCCTGCAGCGCCAGTGCCGGTTCCAGTTGTTCACCCAGGATCTGGGCCAGCAGTTTGCCACGGATGGCCAGATTCGCGTAGTTGAAGTCCGGGCAGTTGCGGCTGAGTTCCTCGGCCACACGGTCGGCCCAGCCGCGGTGTCCGCCGGGGCTGGAGGGTTCCGGGTCGCCAATGCCCTCGGTGAAGGAATCACCCAGGGCAACGTAGCGGCGCCAGGGATGCGGGGCCTGGGAATTCTCCATGCCCATATGGTGCCCCCAAACAGGGGGGATGCGCCAGCAGCTGCCCTTATTTGGGTGCCCCGGCCGCGCATGAAACGATGAAGCCATGAGTGAAAACCCCACAGTCCTATGGTCCCGTCCTGAAGATGCCCGCGCCGGAACACCGTTGTTGGTGGTGTTCCATGGCTACGGCGCCGACGAGGCGGATTTGTTCTCCCTGGCCGGCCAGCTGCCCGGCGAGTTCACGGTGGCTGCGGTGCGTGCCCCGCTGCCGGCAGGTGCCGGTTTTGCCTGGTTCCCGCTGCGCAGCGATCTGGGCTATGCGGTGTCATCGGTGACCGCCGCTGCGGCCGGCGTCGAACAGTGGCTTGAGGCTGTCCGTGGGGCACACAGTTCCGTGAGCCTGTTGGGATTCTCCCAGGGCATGGCCCTGGCCACCACGCTGCTGCGCCACCGCCCCGCCCGTTACGCGGCAGTGGTGGGCCTGTCGGGCTTCGTGGTCGATGCCGAAAATGACAGCTACTTTGACGACGACGCCGTGGCGCAATGCAGGCCGGAGATCTTCTGGGGCCGGGACCAGGCGGATCCCGTCATTCCACAGGCAGCCATTGAAGCCACCAACAGCTGGATGCATGCCCACGTCAAGCTCACCAAGGTGCTGTATTCGGGCATCATGCATGGCATCAATGCCCAGGAAATTGCCCACGTGAGCGAGTTCCTGCAATACAAGGTGCTTGACGCCCGCTAGCAGGCAGGGCAGGGGTGCAGCCGCAGTCAGCCGGCGGTGATGCGGACGGTTTCGCCGTTGACCGTGACGGTGTCGCCGTGGTGCAGCTGGCGGCCGCGGCGTTCATCAATTTCCCCGTTGACCTTCACCAGGCCGTTTTTAATCAGCTCGGCCGCCTCCACGCCGTCGTCCACCAGGCTGGCAAGCTTGAGCAGCTGTCCCAGGCGGATCATGCTGTCGCGGATGGGAATGTCAATGATCTCGTGTGAACTCATGCCTTAATTGTGCCCCACGGCCGGTGCCCTGGCTGACGTAGGGCTGACGTCAGGGCGGTGCGGGCGGGTGTGCAATATTTGGTCACGCGCTGCAATTGCCGCGCGGGCACTGTAGCTTGGAGCGGACACCGTCCCCGCCGTGCCTGAGGAGAATCCGCCATGCCTGCCACCCCCGCCCTTGTCGTCAGCGGCTACACCGAGGAAGGTTCCGGAACCGGGCCGGGGATTGCCCGTTTTGCCTTGGACGGCGCCGGACGGGTGGGGGCCATCCAGGCGCAGGGCGCGGGGCTGCGCAACCCCTCCTTTGCGGCTGCGGGCGCGGGGGTGCTGTTGGCGGTTGAGGAGCTGGCGGAGGGGCAGGTGGTGGCCCTGGATTCCGGGACGCTGGAGCTGGTGGCGCGGACGGCCAGCGGAGGCGCCGATCCCTGCCATGTGGCGCTGGTGGGGGAGACCGTCTGGGTGGCCCATTACTCCTCGGGGACCGCTGCGGCATTGCCTCTGCCGTTCCTCACGGCGGGCACCCTGCAGCAGGCCCCCACCCTGGTGGCGCACCTGAAGGAGCCCGAAGCGCAGGAGGGCAGGCAGGCTTCAAGCCATGCGCACCAGGTCAGTGCCACCGCCTGGGGCAGCGTGCTGGTGACGGATCTGGGCGCCGACCGTGTTGATGAATACGACGCCGAAACGTTCGTCTTGCTTGGATCCGCCCAACTGCCCTTGGGTGCGGGCCCGCGCCATGTGGCGTTGAAGGGGCAGTATCTTCTGGTGGTGGGCGAGTTGGACGGCTGCCTGCACGTCTTTGCCCGGGAGCCGCAGGAACAGGCGAACAATGCCTGGCGGTGGTTGTTTCAGGTGCCGTTGGCGGAGGACGCGGACCGGATTGCCCAGGCGCAGGATTTTGCCCCCTCGCACATGGAGCTTTCCGCCGATGCCAGCAAACTGTATGCGGCGGTGCGCGGACCCGACACGCTGGTGGTCCTGGACGTCAGCGGACTCTCCGCCGATCCGGCCAGCGAAACGCGCCCCAAAAAACCGGTCCTGGTGCAGCAGCTCCCCAGCGGCGGAAAGTGGCCACGCCACTTTGCCGTGGCCGGGCAAAAAATGTATGTGGCCAATCAATACTCCGACAATGTGGCGGTTTTTGATCTCGACGGGGACGGGCTGCTTGGCGCGGTGCCGGTGCAGCGGGTGGATTTTGGCAGTCCCAGCTGCGTGCTGGTGCAAGCACCCTAGGAGCGGGTGCTGCGGATTAATTTGCCGTGCACATCGTCGTGGATGCGTTCCATCTTTGAATCCAGGCGGCTGGCCACCTCCGCCGCCTCCTGAAGTTCGGCCAAAATGGCCGCCGGAATGGCGTGGTCGTACTTGTAGTAGATCTTGTGTTCAAGGCTGGCCCAAAAATCCATGGCCACGGTGCGGATCTGCAGCTCCACCGCCATGTCCTGAATGGACTCGGAGAGGAAAATCGGCACCTTCACTATCAAGTGCAGGCTCTTGTAGCCATTGGCCTTGGGGTTGGCAATGTAATCCTTGGTGGTCACCACGGTGATGTCCTGCTGCGAGCTGATCATCTGCGCAATCCAGTAGGCATCGGCGTTGAAGCTGCAGACAATGCGCACCCCGGCAATGTCGGTGATGTGCTCACTCAACGCCGCCAAGGTCAGCGGTATCTCCCGGCGGCGGGCCTTGTCCAAAATACTGTCCGGAGACTTCAACCGGGAGCTGACATGCTCAATGGGGCTGTAGTCGTGCAGGTGCTCGAACTCGGTCTTGAGGATGTTGATCTTGGTCATGATCTCCTCAATGGCGAACTGGTAGTTGAGCATGAAGCGGGCCAAACCAGCACGCAGCTCCTTGCCCTCGACCAGCTGCCCGGTGGTTTCGGGGTCGTGGCTGTCCAACCATGGCTTCGGCCCGGTCATAAAAGGATCCTTCCAATCACACATGGCTGACATGCGGCGGCTGATGCGTGACTGGGTGGTCAGCCCGCAGCTGTTGGGAACGGTTTGGCTTGTGTCCCCCGGGACAAGCATAAACAAGCAAGCGCAGAGCCAGCTGTACGTGCCCCGGGTGCCCCGGCACGGCCGGGGCACCCGGGGCACCGCCGCGGCAGCACCGCCGGATTCCCGGCACACCGGCACCCAAAGGTAGGCTGGTGCACTGGCGGACCGCACCCAGCGGCCTCGTAAATCCTTTAGGAGTTAAACAGTGGCGCCCCAATCCAAGCTTGACCAGGTCATTTCCCTCGCAAAACGTCGCGGCTTTGTCTTCCAGGCCGGTGAAATTTACGGCGGTTCGCGGTCGGCCTGGGATTACGGCCCCCTCGGTGTTGAGCTGAAGGAAAACATCAAGCGTGAGTGGTGGCAGTCATTTGTCCGCGGCCGTGAGGACATGGTGGGCCTGGATTCCTCCATCATCCTGCCCAAGGCCGTCTGGGCCGCATCGGGCCACGTCGCCACCTTCACCGATCCCCTCGTTGAGTGCACCCAGTGCCACAAGCGCCACCGCCAGGACCACCTCATCGAAGCCTTTGTGGCCAAGAAGAAGCGCCAGCCGGAAAACGGCATGGACGAGATCGTGTGCCCGGACTGCGGCACCAAGGGCCAGTTCACCGAACCCCAGCTGTTCTCCGGCCTGATGAAGACCTTCCTCGGCCCGGTCGAGAGCGAGGCCGGAATGGCCTACATGCGCCCCGAAACCGCGCAGGGCATTTTCGTGAACTTCAACAACGTGCTGACCACCTCCCGCAAGAAGCCCCCGTTCGGGATCGGCCAGATCGGCAAGGCGTTCCGCAACGAAATCACGCCCGGAAACTTCATCTTCCGCACCCGCGAATTCGAGCAGATGGAAATCGAGTTCTTCGTCCCCGGCGAAGACGCCGAGACATGGTTCAAGGAATGGGTTGAGCTGTGCTGGGACTGGTTCCTGGACCTGGGCATCAACCCGGAGAACATGCGCCGCTTTGACGTCCCCGAGGACGAGCGTGCGCACTACTCCGCCGGCACCATCGACTTTGAGTACAAGTTCGGTTTCCAGGGTTCGGAATGGGGCGAACTGATGGGCGTCGCGAACCGCACCGACTACGACCTGGGCTCGCACACCAAGGGCTCCGGCACTGATTTGAGCTACTTCAACCAGGCCACGGGCGAGCGCTTCACCCCCTACGTGATTGAGCCTTCCTTCGGCCTGACCCGCTCCATGATGGCGTTCCTGGTGGACGCCTTCGTCGAGGATGAAGCCCCCAACGCCAAGGGCGGCGTGGACAAGCGCACCGTGCTGAAGCTCGATCCCCGCCTGGCCCCGGTGAAGGCCGCGGTCCTGCCATTGAGCCGCAACGAGGAGCTGTCGCCGAAGGCCAAGGAGCTCGCCAACGCCCTGCGCAAGCACTGGAACATTGAATTTGACGACGCCGGCGCCATTGGCCGCCGCTACCGCCGCCAGGACGAGATCGGCACGCCGTTCTGCATCACCGTGGACTTCGACACGCTCGAGGACAACGCCGTGACCATCCGGGAGCGCGACACCATGAGCCAGGAGCGGGTGCCCCTGGATCAGGTGCAGGCGTACCTGGCGACCCGGCTGCTGGGCGCCTAGGCATGGCTGAACTTTCCTACCGGCCCTGGCAGGAGGGCGATGACCTGACGCTCTTGGAGATTTGGGGCGACGCCGATTCCGCTCCGGCCCGCCAGTTCCGGGCGGCCCTGGTGCCGTCCCAGGACGCCAATCCCTGGCGGCGGACCATCGTTGCCCAGGATCAGGGCATCCCGGTCGCGGCCGGGGTGGTCTACTCCACGAAGCTGCACCCCACACGGCTGTGGACCTATGTGGAGGTGGCCAAGGACCACCGGCGCGCCGGCGTGGGCGCCACCTTGGTGACCATGCTGCGTGCCGAAGCCGCCGCGGCACTGGCTGCGGGGCTCGTGGGCACCACGGCGCTGCGCAGCAAGGTTGCCCCGGGCACCCCGGGGGCGGCCTTTGCCCAGGCCATGGGCCTGGACGTGCTGCAGCGCAACCGGGTGGTGGAGGTGGGGCCCGGCGCCTTGAAGCTGCCCCTCTTCGGCAACGGGAGCGAGGAAGAGGCCACCGCCCGCGTCCAGGACCTGGCCACGGGTTCGGTGGAACTGACGGATGTGGTGGGCCGCTACTACGAATCTGTGAACCGCTGGGATACCACCGGCACGCTGAGCCCGGGCCTGGTCCAGCAAATGTTCCTTGACGACCTCACAGGTGCCCACGGCGCCCTGGTGTTGCGGGCGGAGCCCGCCAGCGCCTTTGGCACCGGCGTGGCGCCCAGCAAAAAAGGCAAAATCCAGGCCTTTGCCCTGAGCTACTCGCGAGGGAGCATCGACACTTCCCCGGACGTTGCCGCTGGCGCCTCCGAGGTGTTCCTCGGCGTGGAACCGGCCCTGGGCCGTGATGAGGCCGTGCAGGCCGTGTATGATCTGCTCGCCCTCATTACGCACCAGTACCCGGTGCTGCTGGAACTGGATGATTCCATGGAGGCCCTTTGCGCCGTGGTTGATCCCATGATTTCCGTAGCCGCCGCCCAGGAACGCGGCGCGGAAACCCTCGTCGTCGGCGAATAGCACTTCCACGCCCGGACCCTTCACGCAAAGGACACCTTCAAGCCCATGGGCCACTCACATTCGCATGTTCCGCAGGCCCCTGTCAGCCGGCCGGAGCTGCGCCGGCGCAAGGCGGTGCGTCGCCGTGCGGTGGTGCTGCTCAGCTGGCTGCTGGGACCATTGGCGGTGTTGACGCTGCTGGCTCTGGTGTTGATGTGGCCCAATGCCGAGACCGGCCCGCCACCTGCGGGAAATCCGCAGGCGGCGGCCCCCGGTGCCAGCATTGTGACCGGGACGGTGCTGCGGGCGGTGACGGAGGATTGCGCCGGCATTGACGGCAACGCGGGCATGGACTGCCATGTGGCGTACACCTCGGTGGACGGCCAAGAGGAGCTGCCCGTGGTGGTGGGCCCGGACATTGCGCAGTCCCGGGGCGTGAAACCCGGCGACACCATCAGCTTCCTTGACCTGACGGGCCTGGCGGCCGTCGCGGGGGTGGAAACGGCCGGGGCGCAGTACGTTTTCATGGACTTTGTCCGCACCGTGCCCATGGGGCTGCTGGCAGTGGTCTATGCCGTGGTGGTGGTGGCCGTGGCCAGGTGGCGCGGGCTGCGGGCCATGGTTGGTCTGGCCGGGGCCTTTGCGGTCCTGGCCTGGTTCATGCTCCCGGCCCTGTCACAGGGGCAGTCGCCGCTGCTGGTTGCCCTGGTGGGTTCCTCGGCCATCATGTTTGGGGTGCTGTACTTCGCCCACGGCTTTTCCGTGCGCACCTCCACGGCCCTGCTGGGGACGCTTTTTGGTCTGGCAGTGACGGCCGGGCTGGCGGCGTGGGCGGTGGATGCCGCCGCTTTGACCGGAACCACGGGGGAGAACGCCTACCAGCTGAGCACCCTCACCAATGGCATGTCACTGTCCGGGATGATCCTGTGCGGGCTGGTCATTTCCGGCCTGGGCGTGCTCAACGACGTCACCATCACGCAGTCCTCGGCCGTGTGGGAACTGCATGAGCTGGCCCCCCACACCTCGGTGAAGGAACTTTTCACCTCCGCCATGCGCATTGGCCGGGACCACATTGCCTCCACCGTGTACACCATTGCCTTCGCCTATGCCGGAAGCGCCTTGCCGGTGCTGCTGATGGTCTCCCTGTACGACCAGCAGCTGATCACCGCCCTGACGGGTGTGGAACTGGCCGAGGAAATTGTGCGCATCCTGGTGGGCTCCATTGGCCTGGTGCTGGCCATTCCGGTCACCACCGCCGTGGCCGTGGCAGTGGTTAAAGCCACCGGCACCCCGGCCGGCACCCAGGGCGTGCCGGCGCAGGCCCACGGCTGAGGCGCCGGGCCGGGCGCCTGCTCAGGGGATCCCGGGCCCCTGCCACGGTGCCATGCTGAAGCGCCGCGCCACGGCGTCGTGGATCCGGGGGTGGTCCAGTGCCGCACCGGCCAGCCGGTGCCTGAGCGCCAACAACGACGCCGGCTGCCGCCTGCCCAGCGCCGTGTTCAGCCATGCCTGGGCCGAGGCCTGGGCAGCCGCCCTTTGACGGCTGCGCTGAAACTGCCGCAGGCGCGCCCCGGTGTCTTCACCGCGCAGGGCCGCTGCCATGATGGGGGCCAGCGCCGCGGCATCCAGCCACCCCAGCGTCATGCCCTGGCCGCCAATGGGGCTGATCTCATGGGCGGCGTCACCAATGAGGGCCGCCCGTCCGGCCACCATGCGCGTGGCGTGCCGGGACCTGACCTTGAAGGCGCTGAGCATGCTGTTGCCGCGCGGATCCACTGCCACAGCCGTGCGTTCGGCAATGAGCGCCGTCAAAAACTCCGCACCGGCGTCGGAGTGGAAGCGGGGGGTGTGGGCCACCCAGCGGCGCAGCCCGCCGGGGAGGGGGAACGATTCCACGATGCCGCCCGGTTCCAGGTACAGCACCGCGGCCGGTCCGTGGGAACCGGTGTCCACAAAGTCACCCATGAGGAAGTTGTCCGGATAGTCCCGTCCCCGGGTGGCGATGCCCAGCTGTGTTCGGAGGGTGGAACGGGCACCGTCGGCGCCCACCACCAGGCGGGCGGCCACCGACCCCCGGTGGTGGGCGGTGGACAGCGTCAGCGAGTCCCCGGCGTCGTGCGCGGCGGTGACCGTCACGGCCCGCTGCACGGCGTGCGGATCCAAGGCGTGCACCCGGGCCGCCAAGATGGCCTCGGTGCGCGCCTGGGGCAGTGACAGGATGAAGGGATAGGCGTTGCCCAGCCGGTCAAAGCGCAGCTCCGTGACACGTTTTCCGGCGCTGTAGCCCGCCCCGGAGGTGATGCGCAGCCCCTCGGCCAGCAGCTGCGGCGCCACTCCGGCGCGGGCCAGGGCGTCCAAGCCAGGCGGGTGGATGCCAATGGCGCGCGAATGCGTGCCGGCCGCCGCGCGCTGTTCCAAAATCCGCACGCTCAACCCCTCCTGCAGCAGCAGGGCGCCCAGGTACAGGCCCACCGGCCCGGCGCCCACAATGGCCACATCAAGCATGGGCATCCGCGGGGCTCCACAGCAGCAGGTTCCGCCACGGCGCAGCCGATTCCACCTGCCAGCCCCGGGGCACGGCCGCCTGCAGTTCAGCTGCCCGGTAGCTGCGCCTGATGGACGTCAGCCCGTCCCGGCGGATGAAGGAACCCGGGAAAAAGGGCAGCGTCCCGGCGGAAAACAAGGCGTATGCCACCGGGCTGCGCGCAATGTCGCCGTGGATGACGGCGCGCCGGGCCACTTTCTGCGAATCCTGCAACAACAGCGCCAACTCCTCCTGGCCCAGGTGGTGCAGCAGGTGGTTGGAGATGACGATGTCAAAGGCGGCCCCTTCCTCAATCAGGGCACTGCTGTGCACGCTGCGGAACTCCAGCCGCGGCAGCACATTGTGGGTGCGTGCGTAGGCAATGGCCCGGACGTCGGGATCAATGGCCGTGATGCTCAGCCGCAGTCCGTCCCGCGCCGCCCAGCGGGCCAGGCCGGCGGCAATGTCCCCGCCGCCGCAGCCAATGTCCAGCAAGGTGGTCTCCCGCGTGTTGGACAGCAGGGGCCTGATGCTTTTGCGGTACACCGCCCGCCAACGGGCCACCACCTTGTTGATCAGCGGAAACTGCGCATAGGTGCGCTCCAGCTGGGCCGGATCGCAGTCGGGGCTGTCCATTTCCTCCCGTGCCTGTACATCCCGGACGGCCAGCAGCCAGCGGCGCACCGTGCGCGGGGGCACCGTCCGCAATGGCGTTTCAGGCATGGCCTGCGGGAACGGCGCTGAGGCGTCCGGCGTGGTTCCCGCCGTCTCCGTTGTCTCCGCCGTCCCCGCCGTCTCCGTTGTCACCGGTCCGTCCGGTGGCTGCGCTGGCGGGGCGGCCGGTGGCCGGTGCGCCGGCGTCGAAGGTGGAGAGTTTGGTGAACAGGGCGGTCTCCACTGTCAGGCCCGGGCCAAAGGCCATGGCGCAGATGGCTTCGCTGGCCTGCTTGGCGGGCTGTTCCAGAATGTGTTTGAGCACGAACATGACCGTGGCGCTGCTCATGTTGCCGTAGTTGCGCAGGGTCTCCCGGGCCGGAATGAGCTGTTCGGCACTGAGCTCCAGTTTGGCCTGGACCTTGTCCAGGATGCTGCGGCCGCCGGGGTGGATGGCCCAGTGCGGGATGTCGCTGTAGGCGCCGGCCGCCAGCTTGGGGGCGGTGGCCAGCAGTGGTTCAAGGGCGCCGGTGATGTGTTCGTCAATGATTTTGGGCACGTAGCTGTCCAGCACCATTTCAAAACCGTGGTCACCAATGTTCCACGCCATGGAATCTTCTCCCACCGGGGTCAGGACCGTTTCAAAATGGTCCATGGCCAGGACCGGACGCTCTGTGGGAAGTTCGCGGGCGCTCACCACCGCCGCGGCCGCGCCGTCGGCAAACAGCGAGGACCCCATGATGGTGTCCGGATCGTTGGAGGTGCGCACGTGCAGGGAGCACAGTTCCACCGACACGACCAGCACCACTGCGTCGGGGTCCGCGTCGCAAAAAGCCTTGGCGGCCCGCAGCGCCGGGAATGCCGCATAGCAGCCCATGAATCCCAGATGATAGCGCTGCACCGAGGGCTTCAGGCCCAAGGCACGGACAATCTTATAGTCCGGGCCGGGGTTGAAGAAGCCGGTGCAGGACACGGTGACCACGTGGGTGACGTCGCCGGCTGTGAGCTCGGGGCACGCGGCGAGGGCCTTGGCAGCCGCTTCAATGAACAGCGGCGTCGCCTCGGCGGCAAAGAGGTCGTTGCGTTCCTTGGTGGTGGGATTGAGCAACAGCCCGGTGCCGGCGTCGTAAAACATGGGGTCCTCGCTCCGGGAGGAGGTGGTCAGCTCGCTCACTGCCGTATGCCGGGTGTCAATGGCGGCGCCGTCAAAGCAGGCGCGCACCAGGCGCTGGCCCAGCCGCGTCAACCCGGGCTGGGCGGCAAAGACATCCCGGGCCTGTTCCTGGATCAAGATGGTGGACGGGACGGCAGTTTCCAAAGCCCTGAGTGTGACAGTCATAGTCCATTCTTAGTGGCGCACAGCTCATAACACAATGCCTCCACCCCGCGGCGGGCCGCCGCCGGAACCGGCGTTGGGGGTGCCGGGGCGCCAATTTAATCGTGAGTGGGCAGGATTTGCCCATCTTTGAGAGAATTGCACAGTGACTGTTACAGATCTTCCCACCAGCAAGACAAAACTCGACCTGCCGCCCTTGAAATTAGGCAACATCACCGTGGAAACACCCGTGGTGCTTGCCCCCATGGCGGGCATCACCAACACGGCGTTCCGCCGGCTGTGCCGCGAACACGGCGGGGGAGTCTTTGTCTCTGAGATGGTGACCTCCCGGGCCCTTGTGGAGCGGACGCCGGAGTCCATGCGCCTGATCAGCCATGATGAGGATGAGCGGGTCCGCTCGGTCCAGCTCTACGGCGTGGACCCCGAAACGGTGGGCAAGGCGGTGCGGATGCTGGTGGAGGAAGACCACGCGGACCACATCGACTTGAATTTTGGCTGCCCGGTGGCGAAGGTCACCCGGCGCGGCGGGGGCGCGGCCCTGCCATGGAAGCTGGATTTGTTCACCGATATTGTCCAGACGGCGGTGCGCGAGGCGTCGGTCGGCGGGATCCCGCTGACCATTAAGATGCGCAAGGGCATTGACGAAGATCACCTGACCTATTTGGAGGCGGGCCGCATTGCCCGTGACGCGGGAGTGGCGGCCGTGGCACTGCATGGACGCACCGCCAACCAGTTCTACTCGGGCAAAGCCGATTGGGATGCCATTGCCCGGCTCCGGGAGACCCTGCCGGATGTGCCCGTGCTGGGCAATGGTGACATCTGGAGCGCCGAGGACGCCGTGGCCATGGTGCGCCAGACGGGTGTTGACGGTGTGGTGGTTGGCCGCGGCTGCCAGGGCCGCCCCTGGCTCTTTGGTGATTTGATGGCGGCCTTTGAAGGCAGCGACACCCGGCACCAGCCAGGGTTGGCTGAAGTGGCGGCTGCCGTGTACCGCCATGCCGAACTGCTGGTGGACACCTTTGACGATGAAAACAAGGCCTTGCGTGACATCCGCAAGCACATGGCCTGGTATTTCAAGGGGTATGTGGTGGGTGGCGAACTGCGCGCCAAGCTCTCCTGCGTGCCCACCTTGGAAGTGCTGCGCGGGCTTTTGGACCAGCTGGATATGGATGAAGGGTACCCGGGGGTGGATGCCGAGGGCCCCCGGGGCCGCGCCGGAACGCCCAAACGCACGGCACTTCCCGCCAACTGGTTGGACAGCCGCACCGTCAGCGACTCCCAGGGTGCCGAGCTGGCAGGCGCCGAACTGGACGTCTCCGGAGGCTGACGCGGCGGTGCGGGGTGTGGGGCCCGCATGGCGCCGTGCTCCGCGCCGCGCTCCGCTCTTTGCGCCGCGCTCCGCCGAACCCGCACATAACGTCCCTTTGGCGCACTCAAGGGGACGTTATGTGCGGGTTCGCGTGGATACCTGAGCGGAATAGGGGATGATTGTCCCTTTCCCCGCTGCGCCGCCCCGCCCCGCCCCTCGCGCTCCTCCCGGCTTCGCCAAACCCGCAGATCATGTCCCTTTGGCGCACTCAAGGGGACATTATCTGCGGGTTCGCGGAATGAACGGGGACTCCTGGGCCGACGGGCCGGCCTGTGGGCAGTGTCCCCTCGGGGTGCGGGGTTGGACCTAAACTAGGGAACATGTCAACAGATTCACATCCGGTGTACTTGCCCCAGGACCAGCAGCGGTGGGTGCAGGAGACGCCCAAGAACTCCCTTCGCACCGTGTTTGAAAGGGACAGGGCAAGGGTGCTGCATTCCTCGGCGTTGCGCCGCCTGGGTGCCAAGACCCAGGTGGTGGCCCCGGACACCGACGACTTTGTCCGCACCCGCCTGACCCACAGCCTTGAAGTGGCCCAGATTGGCCGTGAATTGGGCCGGACGCTGGGCTGCGACCCCGATGTGGTGGACACTGCCTGCCTGGCCCATGATCTGGGCCACCCGCCCTTTGGCCACAATGGGGAGTCGGTGCTCAATGAGCTCTCCCACGACATTGGTGGTTTTGAAGGCAATGCCCAGACCCTGCGGCTGCTGACCCGGTTGGAGTCCAAGGTGCTCACGCCCGACGGGGGTTCAGCTGGCCTGAACCTGACGCGGGCGTGCCTGGATGCCTCCACCAAGTACCCCTGGCTGGCTTTGGACGCGCCCGTGATCGGGGGGCTGCGGACCAGCAAGTTTGGTGCCTACACCGACGATCTGCCCGTCTTCACCTGGCTGCGCGACGGCGCCCCCACGGGCAAGTCATGCATTGAAGCCCAGGTGATGGACCTCGCCGATGACATTTCCTACTCCGTGCACGACGTCGAAGATGCCATCGTGGCAGGGCACGTGCAGCTCAAGTGGCTGGCGAACCAAGACCAGCGGAAACGGGTTTTGGGCTACACCCAGCAGTGGTACCTGCCCACCACCGACACGGCGGAAATTGACGCGGCCCTGCAGCGCCTGGAGGCAACCGATGTGTGGGTGCGGCATGCCGACGGCAGCAGGCGCTCCATGGCGGCGTTGAAGGACATGACGAGCCAGCTCATTGGCCGGTTCTGCCAGAGCGCCGTTGCTGCCACCCGCACGGTCCACGGGACGGGACGGCTCTCACGCTACGCCGGAGATGTGATTGTGCCGCAGGAGACCTTGACGGAAATAGCCGTCATGAAGGGCCTTGCCACCACATTTGTCATGACCACCGACCACCGCCAGCCCATTTACCAGCGCCAGCGGGACGTGTTGAGCGAGCTGGTGGCAGTGCTCAGCGCCACCGGTGACGCCCATTTGGAAACCATGTTCGCCGCTGACTGGCGGGACGCGGACGACGACGGCACCCGCCTTCGGGTGGTCATCGACCAGATCGCCTCGCTCACCGATGGATCGGCGCTGGCCCTGCACGAACGGCTTGTGGGCACCGAACGCACGCTGCTGTAACCCGGCGGCCGCAGCGGCCGCGCACCGGGAGCCCGAAGGTGTGCACAACGGGGCCGGGAGCTGGGTTCCTCACGTAAACTGGCAAGGTGGCTGGACTGATTAGACGTGAAGACATTGACGAGGTGCGCACACGCACCGACCTCAAGGAAATGGTCGACGCGTACGTGACGTTGAAATCGGCCGGCATTGGTTCGTGGAAGGGTTTATGCCCTTTCCATGATGAACGCAGTCCCTCTTTTCATGTGCGCCCGCAAATGGGATATTTCCATTGTTTTGGCTGCCAGGAAAGTGGTGATGTCATTTCCTTTATTCAAAAAATGGATCACATCACCTTTTCCGAGGCCGTGGAAAAACTTGCCGCCAAAATCGGTTATGAATTGCGGTATGAAGATGGCGGCACCGGACCGCGCCGGGAGGATATTGGCCGCCGCCAGCGTTTGCTGGATGCGCATAAAATTGCCGGCGAGTTTTTCCGCGCCCAGCTGCTCGATCCCGGCGCGGCGGCAGGCAGGCAGTTCCTGGCCGAGCGCGGCTTTGACCGGGCGGCCGCCGAGCACTTTGGCGTGGGCTTTGCCCCCAAAGGCTGGGATGCGCTGCTTAAACACCTCGGCGGCAGGGGCTTCAACCACGAGGAATTGAAGCTGACAGGCATGTTCTCCGAGGGCAGCCGGGGCATTTATGACCGTTTCCGGGGGCGGCTCATGTGGCCCATCCGCGACATTGCCGGGGACACGGTGGGTTTTGGCGCCCGAAAACTCTTCGATGACGACCAGGGCCCGAAATACCTCAACACCCCGGAAACCACCCTGTACAAGAAATCGCAGGTGCTGTACGGGATTGATCTGGCCAAGCGGAGCATTGCCTCCAAACGCCAGCTGGTGGTGGTGGAGGGCTACACCGACGTCATGGCGTGCCACTTGGCCGGGGTGGACACGGCAGTGGCAACCTGCGGCACAGCCTTCGGCGCAGACCACATTAAAGTGGCAAGGCGCCTGTTGTCCGACGACGGCAGCGGCGGGGAAGTGGTGTTCACCTTCGACGGCGACGCGGCCGGGCAAAAGGCTGCACTGAAGGCCTTTGATGAGGACCAGCGCTTTACGGCCCAGACCTATGTGGCCGTGGAGCCCTCCGGCGCCGACCCCTGCGAGCTTCGCCAGCGCAAGGGCGATGAGGCGGTGCACGCCCTGATCCGCTCCCGCAGGCCGTTGTTTGAATTTGCCATCCGTTCCACCCTGGCCAAGTTTGACCTCAGCACGGTGGAGGGACGTGTCAGCGGCCTGCGGGAATCCGCTCCGGTGGTGGCAGCCATCCGTGACGGCTCCACCCGCATGGGCTACAGCCAGGAGCTGGCCGGCTGGCTGGGTCTGGCTGATCCCAATGAGGTGCTGCGGGCGGTGAAAAACGCCGACCGCAAGGCCCACAACACCCCCCAGCATGAGACACGGGGGCGGCAGCGTCCGGCTGAGGCCATGGCTGGCGCCGGCGCCCGTGCAGCCACAGGGGCAGGCCCCAACGGCCAGCCAGGAGCCGGGCACGGCGCTGCGCAGGAGAGGGCGGATTCGACGCAGGGGGACATTGCGGCTGGAATGCCTAGCGGCTTTGCCCGTCCGGATCCGCGCGATCCGCAGGGGCGGATGGAACGGGAGGCGCTGGAGGTGGTTTTGCAGCACCCCGGCTATTTGAGCGCCGGGAACTGGCAGCATTTTGCCGCAACCGAGTTCGTCAATGCCGCCTACCGGGCCGTGCAGGGTGGGATCGTGGCCGCGGGACAGGCGCAGCAGAGCTCCGTGCAATGGCTTGAAGCCGTCCGTGCCGCTGTTCCCCCGGAATTGGAGCAGCTGGTGGCTGAGCTGGCGCTCAGTCCGCTGCCGGCCACGCGGGAGGACACGCTGGCACGGTACTGCCGTGACATTTTGCGGCGGTTGTTTGAGCTGCAGATCACCCGGCTCAAGCAGGAGCGTCTGGGTGCCCTGCAGCGCATGGATCCGGCCGTGGACCCGGAAAATTATCAGTTGCTCCAACGCGAACTAATGGAGCTGGAAACAGCCCGCCGGCAGTTGCGCGGAGACGGCTGATTCTCCCAGGATCCACCGATTTCACAACCGGGCAAGCCTTTGTTATTGTTGTTCCTGCACGATCCCCTATAGCTCAATTGGCAGAGCGTTCGACTGTTAATCGAAAGGTTCCTGGTTCAAGTCCAGGTGGGGGAGCCAAAGCTGAATTTGTCTCCGGCCCGTCATTGGGCCGGAGACAATTTATGCCCGTGTTGAAGTAAATTCCTGGGCCGTAAATTCTGCTAGAATTATTTTGCTTCATTCCCCTATAGCTCAATTGGCAGAGCGTTCGACTGTTAATCGAAAGGTTCCTGGTTCAAGTCCAGGTGGGGGAGCATCTGCCAAAATCCCCGCACTCGTACTGAGTGCGGGGTTTTTTCGCGTCCCGGAAACCTTCAGTCGCGCAGCTAACCCACCATGTCCCACGGGACGCCTTGGCATTGGCACTGGCCGCACCGGTGAGCAGGATCGAGTTGAGGGCAAGCCGGCGAAAGCTGGCCGAGTTGGCATTGAAGCAGCAAAGCCGTAAGCCCTGCGGGCGGTTCCTGCACGTTTGTGCAATTCTTTGAACACCGGAACTAAAAAGGGAATGGTGTTGTGATACACATCATGGTTCGCCCAATGGGTGTTTCTCCAAGCGGCGGGAGGCGCCGTAACCGCAGGCCGCCTGAACCGGCCTGCGGTGCACACAAACGGCGTATCCCTGCCCGACTTGCCCTCGCGAACCTTCAGCAGCACGCAGGGAGCGTGCATTAGACCTTGGAGCTCAAATGTCTCAATCGTCCACAACCCGCCGGTGGCTTGCCGCGCCGCCACCTGCGCCGCTTCGAACCGGTCCTGAGATCAAACGCGCCTACCCGCGTTTGCGCCTGCAAGTGTTCCTTGGCATCTTTATCGGTTACGCAGGCTTCTACCTCATCCGCAACAACATCCCCCTCGTAGGCGCCTTGCTCATCGATGATGGACGCCTGGATAAAGTGGGTGTCGGCATTATCGCCAATGCCGCATTGATCGCATACGGTTTCTCGAAATTCCTCTCCGCGACGGTGTCGGACCGTTCCAATGCCCGGTACTTCCTGCCCATTGGACTGCTTCTCTCCGCGATCGCCAATCTTGTCATCGCGTTCGTTCCGGCAGTTTCGGCATCGCTGGCCCTGTTCGCGGTCGTGATGTTCATTAACGGCTGGTTCCAAGGCATGGGCTGGCCGCCCTCCGGGCGTGTTCTGGTGCATTGGTTTTCCACGAACGAGCGCGGCATCAAGACCTCCATCTGGAATGTCGCACACAACGTCGGTGGTTTCGCGGTCGGCGCGCTGGCCGCACTGGGTCTATCGCTCACCGGCAACGATTGGAAGGTGGCGTTTTGGCTGCCAGCCTTGGTGGCGATCGTCGTGGCAGTTGTGGCCTTTGTGCTCATTCGGGACACTCCCGAGTCACAGGGCCTTCCCCCCATCGAGACCTTCCGGAATGATCCTGCCAAGGTTGAGGTGGATGAAGAGGCCGAATCCAAACTCAGCATGTGGTCGGTCGTGCGCAAGCACGTGCTGGGCAACCGGACAATGGTGCTTTTGGCCCTCGCGAACGTCTTTGTCTATGCCCTTCGCTACGGCGTGCTGACGTGGACACCGATTTACCTATCCACCGTGCGGGGTGCTTCCCTCACGGGCGGCATCGCAGGGTTCTCGCTGTTCGAACTTGCCGGGATTGGTGGAACGCTGCTTTGCGGTTGGGCTTCGGACAAAATATTCCGGGGCAACCGCTCGATCACCGGGATCGTATTCATGGCCGCCGTCGGCATTGCCGTCGCCGTGTACTGGCTGACGCCACAGTCCGCCCCATTGTGGGTTTCACTTGTCGCTGTAACATTCATCGGCGGACTCATTTATGGGCCCGTCATGTTGATTGGCTTGCAGGCCCTCGACCTTGCGCCGCGCCGTGTCGCAGGCACCGCGGCTGGGTTCACCGGCCTCTTTGGCTACGTTCTGGGCGCGACCCTCGCCTCGTCGGGCATTGGTCTCGTGGTCGAAAACTTTGGCTGGGACGTAGCGTTCATAATGATGATTGGCTTCGTGGGCATCACCATCGTTTTCTTTGCACTCATCAACAAGGACGAGAAAGCGGCGATTGAGGACCACCGGCAACGCTCGGAAGCCTCGATTTAAATCCTGTTCCGGGCTGCGGACCCGGAACCAACGGCCCCCCGTGCGTGCCTGCATGAATTGCAAGGGGGCCGTTTTTATCTTGTTTTGGAGGTCGACGACGGCACCTGGGAGCGCGGGTGGTTTTGGGTACCGCCAAACAATGTTTGCTCCCATGGGCCGCAGCTGCCGGGCAGGTACGGCCGGATTCCGTGTCAAGGCTCGAAGCGGAGTGCGTCTTTGCGCCCTGGTTCTGAAGGTCAATTATGGAACCGACCGCCGTGAATCGGCTGCGCTGAACACCCAACGCTGCAGGCGCCCAAGCCCAGACGGCCCCCTCGGCCATGGCGGCGGAGCCACCATGGCCGGGGCCGGAAGCGACGCAGTCCAGGCCGGCACCGCCGTCGGCCACCGGTCGGCACCAAGGAAAAGAGCAGTGGCCTCCGCCGCGGCGAAGACCACTGCTCTTGCTTGCCCCGGGCATGCAGTGACGGGTGCGAAGCAAATCCTTTAGATGCTGGGAACCGTGCGGGGCCGGACAATGAACCACAGCGCCGCCATGCCCAGCAGGCTGGAGGCGCCCATGACCACTGCCATCGGTGTTGCGGTGGCCACACCAATGAGGCCCACCACGGGGCTCATCAGGCCGGCAAAACCAAAGTTGGCCGCGCCGAGGAGGGAGGCGGCAGTGCCTGCCTGCTTGCCGTGGCGGGTCAAGCCCATGACCTGCACGGATGGGAACATGAAACCCGTGGCGCAAATGAAAAACCACAGGGGAATGATGATGCCCCACAGGCCCGCACCCAATTGATCACACAGGACCATGGCACCGGCCATAAGCACCTGCACCACCGTGGCTCCAGCAATGACCCATTGCGGACCGGTGCGGCGCATGATCCGTGAGGCCGACTGCACACCAACCACCACGCCCAGGGAGTTGACGGCGAACAGGAAGCCATACTCCTGGGCGCTGAAGGCAAAGGTCCCTTGGAACAGGAACGTTGAGGCCGACAAGTAGGTGAAGAGGGCGGCAAAATTGAAACCAGCCACCAGCAGCGTGCCAACAAAGATCCTGTCCCTGAACACCGCCCGGTAGCGGTCCAGGGTGCTGACCCCGTCGTCCAGGCGCGACGCCGGCGGGCGGGTTTCAATGAGGAAGACGGCCGAGGCCACCACCACCAGCACCCCATAGCCGGCCAGGAACCAAAAAATCCCCGACCAGTCCACCACTGCCAGGAGCTGGGAACCAATGACGGGGGCCAGAATGGGGGCCATGCCGCTGATCAATGCCATGTAGGAGAGCATCTTCACCAGCCGGTAGCCGCCAAAGAGGTCCCTGACCATGGCCATGGCCACCACGCTTCCGCCTGCGGCGCCAATGCCCTGCAGCACCCGGAACACTCCCAGCATGGTGATGTCGGTGGACAGCGCCGCGCCCAGCGATGCCCCCACATGCACGGCTGTGGCAATAATCAAGGGCAGCTTGCGGCCAAACTTATCGCTCAATGGCCCCACCACCAACTGCCCGGCGGCAAAGCCCAAGGTGGTGGCAGTGAGCGTCAACTGCACGGCGGCGGCACTGACGTCCAGCTGCTGGGCAATGATGGGAAAAGCCGGCAGGTACAAATCAATGGTGAACGGGCCCAGGGCAGTCAACAGCCCCAGCACTAAGACATAAACAAATTTTTGCCGGCGCGACAAGGCATCGCCGGGGTGGGACGTGGTGGTCAACTAAAGAATCCTCAAAGATGTAGAGCGCATGCAAAAGTGGAGTGTTGCTACACCCCACGGCTGCGGCAACACCGGCCGGTCCTTTACTATTCCGCCGGCAACAACGGCAGGGCTGAGCCCACTGCCGGCACGATGAATGGTAATTTTGTGATGATGGTTGTGCCGCTGGTCCAGGGCACCACAAAGATTAGGAATTCATGCGCTTTTGCGTACGCTGCATGAACTTTCGCAATGGAGGCGGTCACAGTGACGGAAAAGCAGAACGACGTGCAGCTTGTGGTGGCAGAGGATCATGGTGCCGGAGCAAGTGCCTTGCTGGAAACGGCCAAGACCGCCGCCCGTCTGCTGCCACGTCAGCTCAATGATGAAATCTCGCTGGCAAAACTGGAACTTGAACATAAAAAGGACCGGGTCGGCGGGGTGGTCATATTTGCCGCCGTGGCCCTGGTGTTTGCCGCGCTGCTGGTGGTGGCACTGGTGGTGGCGGCCATTGCCGGTCTCGCCACCGTGATGCCGCTGTGGCTCTCGGCCTTGGTGGTTTGCGGGGCACTGTTGCTGGTGCTGGCCATCAGCGCCCTGATTGCGTACAAGAAATTCCAGAAACTGCTCCCCTTGCTTCCGCCGCAGGCCAAACGGGGCGTCCGCCATGATCTGGGCATCATCAAGGAAGGCCGGGCCTTTGACCCCGCAACCTTGGAGAAGCAGGAATTGAGCCGGGAGGAGAAGAAGGCCCGCAAGGTCCAGCAAACGCAGGAGAAGATGAAGGCCAACGCCGAGCGCGCAGCCAAGGAAGCCGAGCAGGGTCCCAAGCCCACCGAAGAGGAGCTGGTCAAGCGCACCGCCGCCCGCCGCGACCACCTGCTCAACCTCCGTGAAGAAATTCTCATCGAGGCCGACGTGAAGAAGCTGGCCACCCACGCGGTGGATGCAGCGAAGGACAAGGCCCGGCATACCGTGGGCCAGGCAGCGGCAGACGCCGCCAGCGACTTCACCGAAACGGTGAAGGACCGCTGGAAGCCGGCCACGGTTTTTGCCGTGTCGACGGCGACAGTGGTGGTTTTGCTGCGAAAGTTGTTGCAGAAGTAATTTTGCGGCACCACAAAGGGGGAAAGTAGCGCCGATGACTGACCACGACGGCCGGACTGACTACTCGAACGCTGTTTTCACCATCCCCAACGCCATCACTGTCTTTAGGTTTCTGGGCACACCGCTCTTTGTCTGGCTGGTTTTGGCCCGTGATGAATATGGCTGGGGTGTGTTCGTTTTGGCCATGATGGGGTGCACGGACTGGATTGACGGCTTCGTGGCCCGCAAGCTCAAGCAAAGCTCCCACCTCGGACGCATCATGGATCCGTTGGCTGACCGGGTGGCACTCGTCGCAGTGGTGATCACCATGGTGCTGGTCGGATTCCTGCCCTTGTGGCTGCTGCTGTTGCTGGTGGTTCTCGACGTCGTGCTGCTGGCACTGACCTTGTTTCTGTTCCACGGCGACGCTGGCCTCAAGGTGACCATGCTGGGCAAAACCCGGACGGCGGCCCTGATGGTGGGCACTCCCATGCTGCTGTTGGCCGAGGCCCTGAACTCCGGTTTCACCTTTTGGCTGGCGTGGATTTTTCTGGCCGCAGGCATGGTCATGCATGTCATTGCCTTTTGCCAATACCTGGTGACCCTGCTGGCCAAGCACCGCGCCGTTCACCTGACCGGTGGGGCACGGGGCGGCGCATGATGTGGCTGGCCGTCGCGTGCGCCATCGCGGGGGCCTTCTTTCTGGCCTTTGGCGCCCAGCGCCAGGGCAGCGCCGTCAGCAACAACACCGGTGGCCTGGCCTTGGGCGGTGCCGGGTTCCTGCGCCTGTTCAGCAATACCCGCTGGGTGGTGGGGCTGTTGCTGCTGGGCCTTGGGACAGTTTTGAATGTGGTGGCTTTGACCCTGGGCACGTTGACTGTGGTGCAACCCATTGGCGCCATTGCCCTGGTCATCACCACGGTGGTCAATTCCCGTGATCAAGGCATCAGGATGAACCGCGCCACAGTGGTTTCCATCACCGCCTGTGTTGCCGGCAGTGCCTTGTTTGTCCTCATGGCGGTGAACGTGGTGCGGGAAAGCACCCATGTGACGCTGGAGCAGGAGCTGACGGTGGTGCTGCTGCTGACTGTGGTGGTGATTTTCTTCAGCGGCATCCTGGTGCTGTTCAGGCGCCGCCTCAAATCCTTTTTCTACATTGTTGGCTCCGGGGTGCTCTTTGGCTTCGTGGCGGTGTTGACCAGGATCATTTCCAAACAAATTTTTGACCCGAACGGCCTGTATCTGCTCAATGTGCAGTGGTATTCAGTGCTGGCCATTGCT
Source organism: Specibacter sp. NPDC057265 (assembly GCF_042668835.1). Classification (NCBI taxonomy): domain Bacteria; kingdom Bacillati; phylum Actinomycetota; class Actinomycetes; order Micrococcales; family Micrococcaceae; genus Specibacter; species Specibacter sp. NPDC057265. The sequence goes on along the minus strand of NZ_JBHUYE010000001.1, from coordinate 133,803 downwards.
GCGGCGGGCGGTCTGGGCAGTTGGTTTGTCCAGAGCGCCTATGCCAGCGGGCCACCTGATTTGGTCATTGCCGGTTTGACGGTGATTGATCCCATAGTGGGCATCGCCATCGGTATTGCCATTTTGAGTGAACTGCGCGACGACGTGCCGCCCGTGGTGGCAATTGCCATGGCCGGGGCCGCGTTCCTTGCTATCGTTGGGGTGATTGCGCTGTCAAGGCACCACCCTGATGTTGTGAAGCGGCGGCGCGCTGCAAAAAAGAATGCAGCCTAAGCATCAACAGTGGCCCCCAGGCCAGCCATGTACCCAGGAGCTGATTCCGTGAGTCCTTCCTCAAGCGCGAGTGGCCAAAAGCCGCTCACCGTCTTGATTGCCGCCGACACCTACCCGCCGCACATCAATGGAGCGGCCCAGTTTTGTCTGCGGCTGGCCACGGGCATGACGGGGCGCGGCCACCAGGTCCATGTGATGGCCTGCCGGGCCGGCAGCGGCCCCATGTTCACCGAGCAGCGCCCCGAGGCCACCGTGCACCGGCTGCGTTCGCGGGCGGTGCCCACCCACGAGTACTTCCGCATTTCACTGCCCTGGGAAATCAAGAAGGACATTGCGGCGCTCTTTGACGTCATCAACCCCGACGTGGTGCACGTGCAAAGCCACTACATGATTGGCGAACACGTGGTGTACGAGGCGGCGCGGCGCGGCATCCGCATCGTGGCGACCAACCACTTCATGCCCGAAAACCTCAACCCCTTCCTGCCGTTCCCGCAGTGGTTTAAAAACATTGTGGGCCGGGTTTCCTGGCGTGACATGGGCAAGGTCATGAGCCGGGCCGACGTGGTCACCACACCGACGCCGCTGGCGGCCAAGGCCATGCACGAGCATGCCTTCCTGCGCAAGGTGCTGCCGCTTTCCAATGGGATCGAGGTGGGCAACTATGAACTGAACGAGGGGGAAACCGCGCCGCGCAACCCCTATCCCACCATTGCCTTCGTGGGCCGGCTGGCGGAGGAGAAGCACATTGACGTGCTCATAGACGCCTTGGCCAAGACGCCTGTGGAGCTGAATCTGCACCTCGTGGTGGTGGGCGGCGGCGAGGTCAAAGCCGCACTGAAGGCGCAGGCCGCCAGGCTGGGGCTGGCCGAACGGGTGGAATTCACCGGGCTGATCAGCGACGCGGAACTGCGCGGGATCTATTTGAAGGCTGATCTTTTTGTCATGCCCGGAACCGCCGAGCTGCAGTCACTGGTGACCTTGGAAGCCATGAGCGCCTCCACCCCCGTGGTGCTGGCCAACGCCATGGCCCTGCCGCATCTGGTGGACGACGGCGTCAACGGCTACCTTTTCACCCCCAATGACAGCGACGACCTGGCCGAAAAGATCCTTCGCATCATGACCGCAGAAGAGGCTGAACGCCTGGCCATGGGCGCGGCCAGCCACGACATGGTGGCACGCCACGGTTTGGCGAAGACACTGGACACCTTTGAAAGCATTTATCGTGGCGGCAGCTACGAGGATCATGCAGTTTAGGCCTTGACCCCTTAGGATGGTAAAAGTGCTTTTTGGACACTGCGCTCCCTCCCAGCGGGGCGCAGCCGCCAAGGCATACGGTACGGGGCCATAGCTCAGCTGGTTAGAGCGCGGGACTCATAATCCTAAGGTCCTCGGTTCAAGTCCGAGTGGCCCTACGTACACAGCCGCAGTTCAGCAATTTGCTGGACTGCGGCTTTCTTTTTGCCCCCGCGGTTCTGTTGCCTGCAACACAGTGAATACGGTACGTTACTGGTGAGTAACAAAGTGTTGCGCCGCACATGTTCACTGTTGAACAAAGAATTCAAGCAAAGGAATCACCGTGTCCAAGGTTGCTGTAGATCCCGACAATCTTCCCTACCCCGACGGCGACTTTTACGGATTTGAGCAAATGCTCTCCGATGCCGAGCGCAGCCGCCTGCACGAACTGCGCGGTTTTCTTGCCCGCGAAGTCAGGCCCATTGCCGTGGACTGCTGGAACCGGGGCGAATTCCCCATGGAGATCATTCCCAAGCTCGCGGCCATGGACATGATGAGCCCGGTGCACCGCCAAGGCCATTCAAGCCTTTTCGCCGGCCTGGCACACGCCGAATTCACCCGCGCCGATTCCTCCATCGCCACCTTCATGGGGGTCCACGACGGCCTTTTCACAGGATCCATTGAGGCCTTGGCATCCGAGGAGCAAAAGGCGGCATGGCTGCCGGATATTTATGCCATGAAAAAGATCGGGGCCTTTGGCCTGACCGAACCCCTGGGGGGATCGGACGTGGCCGGCGGCACCCGCACCACTGCCGTGCGCACGGGTGACCAGTGGACCCTCAACGGGGCCAAGCGCTGGATCGGCAACGCCACATTCTCCGACTGGGTGGTCATCTACGCCAGGGACACCGCTGACAATCAAGTCAAGGGCTTTTTGGTGGACACCAAGCTGCCCGGCTACAGCGCCAGGAAAATTGAAAACAAGACCGCCCTGCGCACGGTTCAAAACGCAGACATCACCCTTGAGAACGTAGTGGTCTCCCATGACCATAAATTGGCCGGCGCCAACAGCTTCCGCGACACCAACAAGGTCCTGAAGGTCACGCGCCTTGCCGTGGCATGGCAGGCCGTGGGTCAACAAATGGCGGCCTTCGACGTGGCGCGCCGGTACGCCGTGGAGCGCCAGCAATTTGGCCGCCCCATCGCCTCCTTCCAAATGGTGCAGGACCAGTTGGTCAAGATGCTCGGCAACACTGTTGCTTCCATGGGCATGATGGCCAGACTTTCGCAGCTGGAGGATTTGGGCGTGGCCAAGGACGAACAATCCGCGCTGGCCAAGGCCTTCACCACTGCAAGGATGCGGGAAACCGTGGCCATGGGCCGCAGCCTGCTCGGCGGCAACGGCATTGTCACCGACTTTGAAATGGCCAAAATCTTCGCCGACGCCGAAGCCATCTACTCCTATGAGGGCACCTACGAGATCAACACCTTGGTCACGGGACGGGCCATCACGGGCATTTCAGCCATCGTCTAGACCCCGGCCTGCACCGGCCTGCACCGGCCTGCGGTCAGGCCGCTGCGGTTCCGCCTCCTGCCGCCCGTCAGCCTGCGGTCCGTCAGCCACGGAGCGGTAGGAGCACCGAAGGGCGCAGGTCCAGGATGAACTGCAGGGGGTCCAGATACATCCCATCCCGCCGCACGCCCCAGTGCAGACAACTGCCAGTGGCGGCCGGATCCCGGCAGTGGGTGGGGCCCTGCACCACCCCGAGGAACTGCCCACGCACCACGGCGTCACCGGCCCGGAGTCCACTCTGCACTGGTTCAAAACTCAAACGCAGGCCATCCTTTAGGGTCAGGGTCAGCACCGCCCGGTCCACCACTACGCCGGAAAAGGACACCACGGCGTCGCTCGGTGCCACCACCGGCGTACCCTGGGCCGCCAGCAGGTCAACGCCGCGGTGGCCGGAAAGCCAAGGTTTGGCCGGTGCGTCAAAACCACGCACCACGGTGGGCGCCCCGGCCAATGGCCACGCCCAGGCGAGGTTGGCCGGAAGCGGTGCCGCCGTCGTCGGGACAAACGCCAAAAGCATGGCCACTGCCAGGGCCACAGATCGCTGCAGCGGCGCCGAAAGGATCCTCATGGTCCCATCCTGGCGTCCCTGAAGCCGCTGTGGCCGCAGTGCCGGCCGGGCTGGGGAGAACGGGGCGGGTGGGCCAGGGCTGTGGGGGAGCGGCCGTGGTCAGGGGAACAGGGCCCGCTGTAGTAAGATTGTGGCAGCAGCGCGCTGTTTGTGCGCTGACTACGCGCACCCCACCCCGATGAGGCTTTGGCGAAAACGCCAAGGATCCTGCTGAGGGATTGTGCCCATGCGGTCCACCCTGCGGTGGTTGATGGAATGCACGATGGGTGCCAGGAGCATAGGAACCAGTACGGGAAACCGCGCCGGAACCAAGGCTGACACAACCGTAAAACTAACTAGAAGGAGCGCCGGCATGCCCGTCGTAACCATGCGCCAGCTGCTTGACAGCGGCGTCCACTTTGGACACCAGACCCGTCGTTGGAACCCGAAGATGAAGCGATTCATCCTCACCGAGCGCAACGGCATCTACATCATCGACCTGCAGCAGTCACTGTCCTTCATTGACCGCGCCTACGAGTTCGTCAAGGCCACCGTTGCACACGGCGGCACCGTGCTCTTCGTCGGCACCAAGAAGCAGGCGCAGGAAGCAATTGCCGAGCAGGCAACCCGCGTGGGCCAGCCCTACGTGAACCAGCGCTGGCTCGGTGGCATGCTCACCAACTTCCAGACTGTCTCCAAGCGCATCTCCCGCATGAAGGAACTCGAAGAAATCAACTTCGACGATGTTGCTTCCTCCGGCCACACCAAGAAGGAGCTCCTGCTCCTCAAGCGTGAACTCACCAAGCTGCAGAACAACCTCGGCGGCATCCGCAACCTGACCAAGGCTCCGTCCCTGCTCTGGGTTGTTGACACACCGAAGGAACACCTCGCCATTGACGAGGCACACAAGCTGAACATCCCCGTTGTGGCCATCCTGGACTCCAACTGCAACCCTGACGAAGTTGATTTCCCGATCCCGGGCAACGACGACGCCATCCGCTCCGTTGCCTTGCTGACCCGCGTGATTGCAGATGCAGTCGCCGAGGGCCTCATGGCCCGCAACAACAAGGCCAGCGGCAATGAAGAAGCTCCGGCCGAGCCCTTGGCCGAGTGGGAGCGCGAGCTCCTCGAAGGCGACAAGGCAGCTGCTGCCCCGGCCGAAGCCGTTGTTGAGGCTCCCGCCGAAGCCGCCGTTGAGGCTCCCGCCGAAGCTGCAACCGAGAAGTAAAAAAGTCTTCCTAGCAGCGCACCACGGTTAATTTTCACCGGCTGCGCTGCCGAACATGGACGCAGTCGCTGGCAGGATCGCACCGCCCACAAGGCACAGCGGTCCTGCCAGAACTGGCCTGTCACTGATTTTGCATATCTAAACATCTACATTGAGGGGTTCACATGGCGAACTACACCGCCGCTGATATCAAGGCTCTGCGCGAGCGCACGGGCGCTGGCATGATGGACGTCAAGAAGGCTCTCGACGAGGCAAATGGCGACGCCGACAAGGCGATGGAACTGATCCGCATCAAGGGCCTCAAGGGTGCCACGAAGCGTGAAGGCCGTTCCACCGCTGAGGGCCTCGTTGCCGCGACCGTTGAAAACGGCGTCGGCGTCATGGTCGAAGTCAACTGCGAAACCGACTTCGTAGCCAAGGCCGCCCCCTTCATCGAGTTCGCCAACAAGGTTCTGGCCACGGCCATCTCCTCCGGCGCCAGCGATGTTGAGGCGCTGCTGGCCGTTGACGTTGACGGCAAGCCCATGTCCGAGGTTGTCATTGAAGCCGGTGCGCTGCTGGGCGAAAAGGTGGCCATCCGCCGCCTGGCCCGCGTTGAGGGCGCCACGGTTGACGCCTACCTGCACAAGACCTCCAAGGACCTGCCGGCCCAGGTTGGCGTTTTGTTCGCTGTTGACGGCGAGAACCAGGAAGTCGCCCACGACGTGGCCGTGCACATTGCTGCCATGTCCCCGACGTTCCTGACCCGCGACGAAGTTGCTGCCGACGTCGTTGAAAGCGAACGCCGCATCGCCGCCGAAACCGCGCAGGCCGAAGGCAAGCCGGAAGCGGCCATGACCAAGATCGTCGAAGGCCGCCTGACCGGCTTCTTCAAGGAGATCGTCCTGGTGGACCAGGCCTTCGCGAAGGACGCCAAGAAGAGCGTTGGCGCCGTGCTGGCTGAAGCAGCCGTCAAGCCCGTGGCCTTCGCACGCTTCCGCGTGGGCGCATAGGCACAACGGCAACAAGGCATGCGCAGGCATGGCCTGAAACAGCTGTGATCCAAAGGAAGGGGCGGCCGCCCAATGCGGCTGCCCCTTCTTTGCGCCCGCAGTCGGATAGGATTTTACACGCGGCACCCACGGCATCCCCCAGCGGATCCCAGCAGCACCAAAGCACAATGGCATCAGCACGCCCGCCTCACCACGGGCGCGGTTCGCCGGAGCACGCACCCACGGAAGGCATCATGACCACAAATAACACGCAGAACACGGCCAACAGCGACGCACCCCTGGCAGCAGCGGGCACCGGCAAACGCCGGCGGGTGCTGCTGAAGCTTTCCGGGGAGGTCTTTGGCGCCGGCAAGCTCGGCGTTGATCCGGACACCATCCGCAACATTGCCAAGCAGATTGCCAGCACTGTCGACCAGGTCGAGGTGGCCATTGTGGTCGGCGGCGGCAACTTCTTCCGCGGCGCGGAGCTGTCCGCCTCGGGCATGGACCGCTCCCGGGCCGACTACATGGGCATGCTGGGAACCGTCATGAACTGCCTGGCCCTGCAGGACTTTTTGGAGCAGGCCGGCGTGGACACGCGGGTGCAGAGCGCCATTGCCATGGGCCAGGTGGCCGAGGCCTACATTCCCCGGCGCGCGATCCGGCACATGGAAAAGAGCCGTGTGGTCATTTTTGGCGCCGGTGCCGGCCTGCCGTACTTTTCCACTGACACGGTGGCCGCCCAGCGGGCCCTGGAGGTGCACGCCGACGTGGTGCTCATGGCCAAGAACGGCGTCGACGGCGTCTACACTGCCGACCCGAAAAAGGATCCGGCAGCCGTGAAGTTTGATCACTTGAGCTATGACGAGGCCATGGCCCGCGACATCAGGGTCATGGACCAGACGGCATTTGCCCTGTGCCGGGACAACAATGTCTCCATGCTGGTTTTTGGCATGGAAGGGGAGGGCAATGTGGCCCGGGCCATCCTGGGCGAGGAACTGGGGACCATGGTCACGCCGTAAGCGGCCGTGGCCGTGTGGCTGGCCCCGGCCGGGGTGCAGCTCACGATAGGATGGGTTCAGAATTGCCGCGGGCACGGCCCGTGGACACTGTAGCCAGTCATTAATTTCAGGGAGAGACGCGTGATCGAAGATACTTTGCTCGAGGCCGAGGAAAAGATGGACAAGGCCATTGAGGTAGCCAAAGAGGAATTCTCCGCGGTTCGCACCGGCCGTGCAAACCCCGCCATGTTCCACAAGGTGATGGTGGACTACTACGGCTCACCCACCCCGCTGCAGCAGCTGGCCGCCTTTGCCGTGCCGGAAGCCCGCACCCTGCTCATCACCCCCTTTGACAAGACGTCCATGCATGAGATTGAACGGGCACTGAGCTCCTCCGAGGTCGGTGCCAACCCGTCCAATGACGGCAATGTGATTCGCATCGTCATGCCGGAGCTGACCCAGGAACGGCGCAAGGAATACGTGAAACTGGTTCGCACCAAGGGCGAGGAAGCGAAGGTTTCCGTCCGCAATGTGCGCCGCAAGGCCAAGGAGCAGTTGGACAAGCTGGTCAAGGACGGCGACGCCGGTGAAGATGAGGGCAGCCGCGCGGAAAAGGAATTGGATGCCCTGACCAAGTCCCACACCGACAATATTGACGAGTTGTTAAAACGCAAGGAAGTCGAGCTTCTCGAGGTCTAATGTCAGACCCCCAAAACAAGCCGGCCGGTTCCGCCCGGGAACAGCTTGAGCACGATGCTGCGCCGCAACTGATGCCGGCACCGCCCGGGTACCAGTTCCCCACCCGGAAGGCACGCCGCGAAGCCGAGCTGACGGGCATGATCCCCATCATTGTGCCCAAAAGTGCTGTCCCCGCAGTGGAGCCTGCCCCTGCTGCGGTGCCGGCCCCTGCAGTGGCCCCTGCCCCCGCCACAAACCAGACCGGAGTAGCCCTGGCGCCGGCAGCGGAAGGGGCGCCGGCACCCGCAGTGGCGCCGGCCCGGAGCGGCTTGTCCGCCCAGGATCCGGTGCCCGCCGCCGTCGTCGCCGCAGGCACTCCGGCAGTGAAGGGCGCAGCCGCCGGATCCGCCCGGACTGCGCAGCGGCCCCTGGCCGATGACGACGATCTGCCGGCGGCGGAAGCGCCGGAGGAGCCCGCCGCGGGCGAACCCGCTCCCGTGTCGGCCATGACCGCCGGCGGCGTCCCGCTGGTTCCCGAGCTGCTGTCACCGGTTGCCGGCATGCCGGCCGAGGCAACGGCGGTCAAGGTCACGCGCACCCCCAAGGCCGGGCGGGATCTGCCGGCCGCCATTGGCGTGGGCTTGGCCCTGCTGCTTGCGGTGGTCGGCTCACTGCTGTTTTACCCGCTGGCCTTCCTTGTGGTGGCCACGGTTTTCGCCTGCGTCGGAGTGTGGGAGGTCAACCGCGCCCTGGTGTCCAAAGGCATTGAGGCGCCCCTGACCCCCGTCATGGTGGGAACCTTGGCCATGCCGGCGTCGGCTTATTTTGCGGGGGCGGAGGGTTTGCTCTTCGCCCTGGTGGCCAGTGCCGCCGCCACCGTGCTGTGGCGCTCCATGGACGTCAGCCGCGGCGCGCTCAAAAGCATCTTTGCCGGCGTCTTCTCCCTGATGTGGATCCCGTTTCTGCTCAGCTTTGTGTTCTTGATGCTGCGCTCGTCCAATGGGGCCACCACCGGGCTGACCCTGGAAGTGGACAACCTGGGCGCCGGAGTGCTGCAGGTCATGATCATGCTGCTGCTGGTGGTGGCCAATGACACCTGCGGCTATCTGGTGGGGGTCTTGTTTGGCAAGCACGCCATGGCCCCGAAAATCAGTCCCAAAAAATCGTGGGAGGGCTTTGCCGGGTCCCTGGCGGGCGCAACCATGGTGGCCATCCCGGCCACCATGCTGCTGCTGGAGCAGCAATGGTGGGTGGGTCTGGTCCTGGCCGTTGGCCTGGTCTGCGCCGCAACCGGCGGTGACTTTGCCGAGTCCATGATCAAACGCGAGCTGGGGATCAAGGACATGAGCAATTTATTGCCCGGCCATGGCGGAATCATGGACAGGCTCGATTCACTGGTGTTCGCCGCGCCCGTGGCATACGCAATCTTTACCGCAGTGGGCCGCGTCTAAGGCCCGAAGTCAGGGCCTGGTCCCGCATGCAAACCCGTCGAGCACAAGTTCAAGGAATCACTGTGACAGTGGAAGAGACACCCCGCAGCAAGTTCAAGTTGGTTGGGCCCAAGGAAGTTGGCTACAACATCAAGCAGGTGGATGTGTTCCTTGAGCGTGCCCGCGCCTACTTCCTCAATGCCGACACGCACGGCTCGGCCATCACCAGCACCGATGTCCGCACGGCTGTTTTTGACCCCGCCCGGGGCGGCTACAGCGCGCAGGCGGTGGATGCGGCCATGGACCGGATCGAGGATGAATTCGTGCTGCGCGAGAAGGAACTGCTCATTGCCGCCCAGGGCGAAAAAGCCTGGATGATGAAGATCGGCAAGACCGCCTCCGTGCTGCGTGCCCGCCTGCACCGCCCGGACGGTGAGCGGTTCCGCCGCCCCACCGGGAAAAACACCCCCAGCTACAACGTCAAGGACGTGGATGTGCTGTGCCGGGAACTGCTGGTCTACATTGAAGACAATGGCGAACTCAGCGTGGACGTGGTCCGCCGGGCCGTTTTTGCCCCGGAAAAGGGTGCCGACGGTTATGAGGAAAGCCAGGTTGATGCATTCCTGGACCGCGTGGTCGAACTCATGGCGGCCATTGATTCCCAGCCTTCGCGCTGACCCCCTCCCGGCAGCAGCGAAGGCTTCCTATGCGCCGTGGTGGCGCGGATCCTCCACGGCCAGGGGGCGTTCCGGCACGTGCAGCTTGGTCATGAAGCGCGCCACGGAGTGGCTGCGGCGGTGTGCGGTGGCCTTGGAGACCACCACCGTGACCAAAAACGCCGCCGGGACCGTCCACGCCGCAGGCTGCACCAACAGCTCCCGCCACGGCCCCGCGGGCTGAAGCTGGGAGCCGAGCAAAATGGCGCTCCCGCACAGGGCGCCCCCGGTGACCATGCCGGCCACTGCACCGGCATCGGTCAGTCCGCGCCACCAGATGCCCAGCAGCAGCAGCGGGCAGATGGTGGAGGCGGTGAAGGCAAACACCAGGCCCACGCTGCCAGCCAGGGCCAGGGAATCGGTCACCAGCGCAAAGCCGAAGGGCACCACTGCCGCCAGCACCGCCGCAATGCGGAAGCCGCGCACGCTGCCGCCAAGCACATCCTGGCTGATGACGCCGGCCAAAGAGACAACGAGCCCCGAGGTGGTGGATAGAAATGCCGCGAAGGCACCGGCAACCACCAATGCGGTGAGCATGTCACCGGCGAGCCCGCCCACCAGGGCCCCGGGCAGCAACAGCACCGTGGCGTCCGGGTGGCCGCTGGCGGCCACCCCGGGCAGGAAGGCCCGCCCCAGCACCCCGTAAATGGTGGGAAAGAGATAAAACACCGACAGCAGCCCCAAAACTATCAAGGTGGTGCGGCGGGCCGCGGCGCCGTCGGGGTTGGTGTAAAAACGCACCAGCACGTGCGGCAGGCCCAAGGTGCCGAACAGCAGGGCCATCATCAGGGACAAGGTGGCGTACATGGAACTGCCGGTGACTTCGGCGGCGGCGGGAAAAAGGTCCGCGTCTGGGACGGAGCCGGCCAGGGGATCGGCCGTGCCGCCGGCAACAACCAGCAAAAGAAATACTGCCGGCACGGCCAGCGCGGTGAGCTTGAGCCAGTACTGAAAGGCCTGCACGAAGGTGATGGAACGCATGCCGCCGGTGACCACCGTCAGGCACACCACCAGCACCACCGCTGCCGCACCCACCCAGGAAGGCAGCCCCGTGGTGATTTGAATGGTCAGGGCTGCCCCGTGGAGCTGCGGCACAATGTAAAACCAGCCCACCAGCACCACCAGGATGCTGGTCACGTGCCGGGCCATGGTGGAGTCCAGCCGGGCCTCGGCGAAGTCCGGGATCGTGTAGGCACCCGAGCGGCGCAGCGGCGCGGCCACAAAGAAAAGCAGCATGAGGTATCCGGCCGTGTAGCCAATGGGAAACCAGAGGGCATCAAGCCCGGAAATCACCACCAGCCCGGCAATGCCGAGGAAACTGGCGCCGGAAAGGTACTCCCCGCCAATGGCCGAGGCGTTCCACCATGGTTTGACGGTGCGTGAAGCCACATAGAAATCGCTGGTGGTGCGTGAAATCCGCAGACCGTACACGCCAATGACCATGGTCGCCAGCGAAACCACCGTCAGGGCCGCGTAGCCAATGGCCGGGTTCATTCCTCAGCCACCAAATCCCGGTAGCGGTTCTCATTTTTCGCCGCTGCACGCACATACAACCAGGCGCAGACGGCAATCAAGGGATGGATTCCCACCCCCAGCAGCAGCCACGGGGCCGGCACGCCCAGGATCCGCCACTGGGAAAAACTGGGCAACCACGCCATGAGGGCCCAGCACAGAAACAGCGCCGCCAGGAACCCCGCGGCCACCACCACCGCCAGGCGCAGCTGGGACCGGATCAGCGAGCGCACCATCACCTCACCCACAGCTGATTGTTCGGCCACTTCGTCAAGGACCGTGGTTTCATGCGCCAGCTGCGGGATGGTCCGCGGCGCGCGCACCCGCATGCGGCCTTCCGCCGGCGGCCCAGTGGGGGGCAGGCTCATCGCAGGGGCCGTACCCGGGTGGCCTGCAAATGGTCCCGCAGCACCGCGACGTGGCGGCGGCTGACCGGCAGCACGGCTTTTTCCACCGACACCGTGGGTTTGCTGGCACTGAGTCTCATGGTGGTGACAAAGCCCAGGCACACAAGATAGGAGCGGTGGATGCGGACGAACCCCGAGGCGGCCCAACGCTGTTCCAGATCCGCCAGCGGAACCCGGATCAAATAACTGGCCTCTGCGGTGTGCAGCCGCGCGTAATCGCCCTGGGCCTGGACAAATTTGACCTCGTCGAGCCGGATCAGTTTGCTGGTCCCGCCTTGATCGACAGTGATCATCTCCGCCGCTTCAGCCGCCGCCGGGTGGGCCACCAGTTCCACCACCCGGTCCACGGTGCGGGTGAGCCGCTCGGTGCGCAGGGGTTTCAGGAGGTAGTCGACGGCGGCGAGCTCGAACGCCTCCAAGGCCCTGTCGTCGTCGGCCGTGACAAAGACGACGACGGGGGCGTTGTCTTTTTGGCCCACAATCCGGGCCAGTTCAAGGCCGGACATGCCCGGCATGTGGATATCCAGGAACGCCGCATCGACGTCGTTTGCGGCCAGGACCTCCAGCGCCTGCGGGCCGCTGGTGGCACGCAAAATTCTCCCAATCCGGGGGTCTTTGCCCAGCAGGAACGCCAATTCGTCCACGGCGGGCAGCTCGTCGTCGGCGACAAGGACAGTAATCATGGGGCTAAGCCTATCCGCCGGGGCGCCGGCGGGGGCGAAGCCGGTGGAAGACGGCGGGCAGGCGCTAGGCGCTGTGGCCGGGCTGGTTTTTGGGAATGGTCATGGTGATCAGCATGCCACGGCCCACGCCGGTGTCGATTGTGAGCCCGTGGTCGTCGCCGTAGACCTGCCGCAGCCGGGCGTCGACATTGCGCAAACCCACGTGGACGCCGTCGTGCTTGCCGGCCAGCACCAGTTCCAGCTGCTGCGGATCCATGCCCACGCCGTCGTCCTCAATGGTGACCTGCGCGTAGGCACCCAAATCCCTGGCGGTGATCTGCACCAGCCCCGCGCCCACCTTGGCCTCCAAGCCGTGCCTGACCGCATTTTCCACCAGCGGCTGCAGGCTCAAAAACGGGATGACCGTGCTCAAGACCTCCGGGGCAATTTGCAGGCTGACCTGGAGCCTGTCACCAAAACGGGCGTTTTCCAACAAAAGATACCTGTCAATGCAGCGCAGCTCCTCGGCCAGGGTGGTGAAATCCCCGTGCCGGCGGAAGGAGTAGCGGGTGAAGTCGGCAAACTCCACCACCAGATCCCGGGCGCGCGCGGGGTCGGTGTTGATGAAGGAGGCAATGGCGTTCAGGGAGTTGTAAATGAAATGGGGGCTGATTTGGGCGCGCAGGGCACGCACCTCCGCCTCCGCCAGCAAGGAACGGGAGGAGGCGAGTTCGGCCAGTTCCAGCTGGGCTGAAACCCAGGCGGCGACCTCGCTGGTGGCGCGGACCAGACCGCCCGACGGCGACTTTGACAAGATGATCACTGTTCCCACGGCCCGCGACTCCACCTTCAGCGGACAGATGACGGCTGCCTTCAGCTCGCTGCCCTGGGACGGCAGACCCAGGGCCGCGCGCAGGGACGCATCCAAGGTCGCCACCTGGGTGCGCCCCGTGCGCAGGGCCTTGGCGGCCATCCCCATGACGGCGTCCGCGTTGGGCTGCCTGGCCGCGGCCCCCGTGCCGTCCCAGGCCAACAGCGCGGAATCATCCGTCATGGCAAAGGCCGCACAGTTTAACAGGGCACGGAGCTGGCGGCTGGCCTTCAGCGCCCCCGCCGGTTCCAGGCCTTCACGCAACTGCTGTCCGGCAGCGGCCGCCGAGTGCAGGGCGGCAAAGGTGGCGTGCTCGGCGTCCGTGCCAAGTTCCCGGTGGGAGCGAGAGAGGCGGAAGCCCACGGCGGCCATGATGGCAATGGCTGCCAGCACGGCGGCAATGGCTGTGACAAGCATTAACGTGGAGTCGCTGAGCACGGGGGAGGGCATGCTGTCCAGACTAGCCTTTGCCCGCTGCGCGCCAGGAAACACCTGCAGCACCCGCAGCTCGTGCCCGGCCTGCCATTGGGCGCAGCATCAATGCCGTTCACCGCGGCACAACCCAAAGCGCCACCAAGGTGAGCTGCGACACTCCATAGTGAAAGGGATCACATAGCTGAAGGAGGAATGATGGGTAGTTCAGCCCACGCCAGTCAAGAAGGTCCGGTGGACTTTGTCACCGAGCAGGCCTCGCCGGAGTTCAAGAAACTCCGTAAGTCGCACCGAAACTTTGTTTTTCCCGTAGCCATCGGCTTCCTGCTCTGGTACTTCCTGTACGTGCTGCTGGCCGCCTATGCCCATGACTTCATGTCCATCAAGGTCTGGGGCAGCCTCAATATTGGCCTGGTCATGGGCCTGCTGCAGTTCGTCACCACTTTTGGCATCACCACCTGGTATGTCTCCTACGCCAACCGCAAGCTTGATCCCCAAGCGGCAGTGATCCGTGAACGCCTGGAAAAGCGGATCACGGACGCCACCATCACCAAGGAAGAGGTCTGATCCGTGAGCCTGTCCTCAGTTCTCTCCACTGCCTTGCCGCTGGAAACCTCACTTGGTGAACAGACCAAGGAAAATTCCTGGATCAACATCCTGATCTTCGTCGGCTTCGTTGCCATCACCATGATTGTGGTGTTCCGGGCCAGCCGCAACAATAAAACCGCCGCCGACTACTACGCGGCCGGACGCTCCTTCTCCGGCGGGCAGAACGGCACGGCCATTGCCGGCGACTACCTCTCGGCAGCCTCCTTCCTGGGCATCACCGGCGCCATCGCCGTCAATGGCTACGACGGTTTCCTGTACTCCATTGGCTTCCTCGTCGCCTGGCTGGTGGCACTGCTGCTCGTGGCTGAACTGCTGCGCAACACCGGCAAGTTCACCATGGCGGACGTCCTCTCCTTCCGCCTGAAGCAGCGTCCGGTACGCATTGCCGCAGCCACCACCACCTTGGTGGTCTGCTTCTTCTACCTGCTGGCCCAGATGGCCGGTGCCGGAGGCCTCGTGTCGCTGCTGCTTGGCCTGGACAACAGCAACAAGGCCGGCCAGAACATCGTCATTGCCGTCGTCGGCGTGCTCATGATCGTGTACGTACTGATTGGCGGCATGAAGGGCACCACTTGGGTGCAGATCATCAAGGCGTTCCTGCTGATCATTGGTGCAGCCATCATGACCATCATTGTCTTGGCCATGCACGGCTTCAACCTCTCCACACTCATGGACGCGGCGGTGCAGACCTCCATCAACGAAGGCGGTGTGGGCGAGGCGCTGCTGAACCCGGGCGCACAGTACAGCAAGGCTCCGCTGGACTTCATTTCCCTGGCGCTGGCCCTGGTGCTGGGCACCGCGGCACTGCCGCATGTGCTCATGCGCTTCTACACCGTCCCCACGGCCAAGGAAGCCCGCAAGTCGGTGGTCTGGGCCATTTGGCTCATTGGCGCCTTCTACATCTTCACCCTGGTGCTGGGTTACGGTGCCGGCGCGCTGATCGGCAAGGAAGCCATCCTGGCAGCCCCCGGCGGCGTCAATGCCGCCGCCCCGCTGCTGGCATTCGTGGTGGGCGGGCCCATCCTGCTCGGCTTCATCTCCGCCGTCGCCTTCGCCACCATCCTTGCGGTTGTGGCCGGCCTGACCATCACCGCGGCAGCATCCTTCGCCCACGACATCTACTCCAACGTGATCGTCAAGGGTGCGCCCAAGCCGGAAATGGAGGTCAAGGTGGCCCGACGCACTGTCATCGTGATCGGCCTGGTCGCCATCGGCGGCGGCATCCTGGCCAACGGACAGAACATTGCGTTCCTGGTGGCGCTGGCCTTCGCCATCGCAGCCTCGGCCAACCTGCCCACCATCATCTACTCGCTGTTCTGGAAGAAGTTCACCACCCAGGGCGCGCTGTGGAGCATGTACGGCGGCCTGGCCTCGGCGATCGTGCTCATTGCCTTCTCCCCGGTGGTTTCCGGCGGCCCCACGGCCATGATCAAGAACGTGGACTTCTCCTGGTTCCCGCTGGCGAACCCGGGCATCGTCTCCATCCCGCTGGCCTTCTTCCTGGGCTGGTTGGGCACGGTGCTGGATAAGAACTCGGAAAACCCCCGCGTCCAGGCGGAAATGGAAGTTCGTTCCCTGACCGGCGTTGGTGCCGAAAAGGCCACCAACCACTAGTCCTGCGGTTTCCCGTGGCAAGGTCGCTGGGGGCGGCCGGTCCACGGGGGGCCGCAGTGAGGCACATGGCCCCGCCCGCGTCGGCAACGACGCCGGGCGGGGCCTTTTGCGCGCCAGCTACTTCTCGAAGGTGCGCTGCAGCAGCGGTGTCATGCGGAACGGCACCAGCTGGTTCATGGCCAGCGAGGTTTCAGTGCGTTCCACGCCGTCACAGGCCAGGATTTTGCCGTTGATGCGGAACAGGTCCTCGGCGCCGGTGGACACCACACGCACCAAAATGTCCGCCCGCCCGCTGAGCCCGTGGGCCTCCAGCACCTCGGGGATGGCGGCCAGGGACAGCGCCAGGGCACCCAGTTTCTGCTGCTGGACATGAACAAAGATGAACGCTGTGAGCGGGTAGCCCAGTGGTTCGGCACTGATGCGGTGGTCAAAAGGGAGGAAGGCATGGTGTTTTTCCAAGGCCGCCATTCTGGCCTGCACGGTGTTGCGGGACAGGCCCAGACGGGCGGCCATGGCCACCACCGTCTGCCGGGGATCGTGGATGAGGGCCAGCAGGATGCGGGCATCGCTTGCGTCCAAAGTGGGCATAGTGCGCACGTTAGCACGGCAAAGGCCTCCGTGATAGAGCAAAATGATCAATCCTTCGAACCGCGATTGCCCTAAATGCAGCATGTGAGTAGGGTCACACTTGAAGTGGATGCAGCAGGGGCAAGACGCAAAGGGGCGTGCAGCGATGGGCAAGGTACACCAGGAAACCGCCGACGGTAAGGTGGTGGCCTGCCATCAGCTCATCACCGCGACGGGGGAGCGGATGGCCGACGGCCTGCTCGACGGCTTTGTCGCCGATGTCACGGCCGGCACCTTGCAAAAACTGTTGCAGGACATGGTCAGCATGCGCCGGATCGATGCCGAAGCCACGGCCCTGCAGCGGCAGGGCGAACTGGCGCTGTGGCCGCCGCTGCTGGGGCAGGAAGCCGCGCAGGCAGGTTCCGCCCATGCCCTTCAGGCGGCGGACTTCGTTTTTTCCACCTACCGGGAAAGCGGCGTGGCCTACCTGCGCGGGGCCAAGCCGGCAGAACTCATGAGCGTTTGGCGCGGGAACAACAACTCGGGTTGGGACCCCTACACCTTGAACATGGCCACGCCGCAAATTGTCATTGGCGCCCAGACGCTGCACGCCACCGGCTACGGCATGGGCATTGTGCTCGACGGCGGCGGATCGCTGGCCATGGCCTATTTCGGGGACGGAGCCACCAGCCAGGGTGATGTGCATGAATCCATGGTTTTTGCCGCCAGCTTCCAGGCCCCGGTGATCTTCTTCTGCCAAAACAACCACTGGGCCATTTCGGAACCGGTGGGGCTGCAATCAACGCTGCCCCTGGCCGCCCGGGGTCCCGGCTACGGCATTCCCACCCTGCAGGTGGACGGCAATGACGTCCTGGCCGTCCTGGCTGCCACCCGGTGGGCTGCCGAGCGGGCCCGCACCGGCGGCGGTCCATCCTTCATTGAGGCCCTCACCTACCGGATGGGCCCCCACACCACCGCCGACGACCCCACCCGTTACCGTGGCGTCACCGAGTTGGAGGATTGGGCGCAGAAGGACCCCATTGCCCGCCTGCAGGCCTATTTGCGCTCGCAGGGAATATTCGACGACGACATGGAGGCCGGCATGTCAGCCACTGCCGATGCCGCCGCAACGGAGCTGCGCCAAGCGTGCATTGCCTTGCCGGAGCCGGCGCCCCTGAGCGTCTTTGACCACGTGTACGTCACGGACCATCCGGTCCTGGACAGGCAGCGAAGGCAGTACCAGCAATATTTGGAGCAGTTCGCCGCAGCCGGTGACGGGAGTGCATCATGACCTCGTTAAGTTTGACCCAGTCCATCAATGCAGCCCTGCGCCGGGCCCTGGAGGATGACCCCAAAGTGGTTTTGCTCGGCGAGGACATTGGCACCCTTGGCGGCGTCTTCCGTGTCACCGACGGTCTGAAGAAGGACTTTGGCGGCCACCGCGTCATGGACACGCCCCTGGCCGAAGCCGCCATCATTGGCACCGCCGTGGGCCTGGCCTACAGGGGCTTCCGGCCGGTGTGTGAAATCCAGTTCGATGGTTTCATCTACCCCGGTTTCGATCAAATTGTGGCCCAGGTGGCCAAGATCCATGCCCGGACCCAGGGCGCCGTCCGGATGCCCATCACCATCCGGGTACCCTTTGGCGGCGGCATAGGTTCCCCCGAACACCATTCGGAATCCCCGGAAAGTTATTTTGTGCACACCTCGGGCCTGCGGGTGGTCAGTCCGGCCACCCCGCAGGACGCCTATGTGCTGCTGCGCCAGGCCATCGCCAGCGACGACCCCGTAGTGTTCTTTGAACCCAAACGCCGCTACCACGCAAAGGGCGAAGTGGACTTGGAGGCGCCCCTGGATGCCGCCGCCGGCATGGGTGCGGCCCGAATCGCGGCACCGGGGACGGATGTGACGCTGGTGGCCTACGGGCCGCTGGTGAAGACGGCCCTTGATGCGGCGGCGGCAGCGGCGGCCGAAGGGGTGTCCATTGAGGTCATTGACCTGCGTTCGCTCTCACCCATTGACTACGGACCCCTGCTGGACTCGGTCCGGCGCACCGGACGGGTGGTCATAGCCCACGAAGCCTCCCGCACACTCGGGCTGGGTGCGGAAATTGCCGCAACCTTGACTGAGCGGTGCTTCAATTACTTGGAGAGCGCACCGGTGCGTGTGACCGGTTTTGACATTCCCTACCCGCCGTCAAAGCTTGAACACCACCACCTGCCGGATCTGGACCGCATACTTGACGGCGTCGACCGTGCCCTGGACCGCCCCAACTCGGAAACCACCCTAAAGGACCAGCAATGATTGCAGAGTTCAAACTGCCGGATTTGGGCGAAGGCCTCACCGAGTCGGAAATTGTCAGTTGGCAGGTGTCCGTCGGTGACACAGTTGTGCTGAATCAAGTGCTGGGCGAGGTGGAAACGGCCAAGGCCCTGGTGGAACTTCCTTCCCCGCACGCGGGGACCGTCACCGCCATCCCGCATCCGGCGGGCACGGTGGTGCAGGTCGGCGAGGTCATCATTGCCTTTGAGGTCGCTGCGGACGCCCCAGCCGGGGAACCCAAACGTGTGCCAACCCTGGTGGGCTACGGCGCCGATCCGGAATCCGCACGGCAGCCGGTGCGCCGGGTCCGCGCCTCGTCCGCCGGCACTGGTCCTCCGGCGCCGACGGCCGCCGCGACGCCGTCGGCCGGCGGGTCCGGTGCTTCCGTGCCCCACGCCGGGCCGCAGGCCGGTGGCCAAGGCGCCCAGCGGCCGCGGTCCACCCCGCCGGTGCGCAAGCTGGCGCGTGATCTCGGGGTCGATTTGACCCGGCTCCAGGGTTCCGGGGAGCACGGCCTCATTACCCGGGCGGATGTGAATGCCTTCGCGCAGCAAAAGGCCGGCGCCGAGCCGGCGGCTGCCGGAAGGCAGGCCCGGCGGCAGGAGCGCGTGCCCATCAAAGGGGTGCAAAAACATATGGCCCAGGCCATGGTGCACAGCGCATTTACAGCACCGCATGTCACGGAATTCCTCACTGTGGACGTCACCCGCGGCATGGCCTTTCTTTCCCGGCTCCGGGC
Organism: Specibacter sp. NPDC057265; assembly: GCF_042668835.1. Taxonomy (NCBI): domain Bacteria; kingdom Bacillati; phylum Actinomycetota; class Actinomycetes; order Micrococcales; family Micrococcaceae; genus Specibacter; species Specibacter sp. NPDC057265. Next base: position 114,418 of record NZ_JBHUYE010000001.1, on the reverse strand, counting down.
ACACCGCGACTTTGCCGGCATCAAGCTCACGCCCCTGGCGTTGGCGGCCAAAGCCGTAACGGGGGCGCTGCTGCGCCACCCGGAGCTGAACTCCAGCTGGGATGGGCAGGCACAGGAAATAGTGCGCCACCACTACGTCAACCTGGGCATTGCCGCCGCCACCCCCCGGGGGCTGGTGGTCCCGGTCATTGCGGACGCCCAGGACATGGGGCTCCGCGCGCTCGCCGGCGCGCTCAACGCCCTGGCCGACCGTGCCAGGGCCGGGAAGATGTCCCCGGCGGAGCTGAGCGGGGGCACCTTTTCCATCACCAACATTGGGGTGTTTGGCATTGACGCCGGCACCCCGCTGCTCAATCCCGGGGAGGCCGGCATCCTGGCCCTGGGTGCCGTCCGGCGCATTCCCTGGGAGCACAAGGGCGCCGTGGCACTGCGGCAGGTGATGACCTTGAGCTTGTCCTTCGACCACCGGCTCGTGGATGGGCGGGCAGGTTCACTCTTCCTGGCCGAGGTCGGTGCCGTGCTGGCCGACCCGGCGATGGTCCTGGCCCTGGAGTGACTCCAGGGACGTCAGGCCCGCCCACGCCATGGACGCCAGCACCTCACGGGCGGCGGCGGGCTGTTGCCGGTGCAGGGGGGCACTGTGGGGGGTGGAGTTGATGAGCCCAAAGGTCGCCTGCGCCTGAAGCCTGCGCACAGCCGCCGGGCGGTCCGGGAACAGCCTGCCCAACACCTGCACCCACAGCTCCACGTACCGGCGTTGAAGTTGCCGCACCGCGGCCCGGTCCGCGGTGCCCAAACTGTCAAAATCCCTGTCCTGGACGCGGATGACATCGGGTTTTTTCACGGCAAAATCCACGTGGAAGCCAATGAGCGCCCGCAGGCACCGGCCGGGATCGGCGTTGGCGTCCACCACTGCCTGGCCGCCGTGCAGGAGGTCCTCGCTCACGCCGACCAGCAGGGCACCCAGAAGGGCCTGCTTGCCCGGGAAATGCCGGTAGACGGCCGGGCCGCTGACACCTGCCGCCGCCCCCAGATCCTCCATGGACACCCCGTTGTAGCCGCGGGCGGCAAAAAGCCCCGCGGCCGCAGTGAGCAGCACGCTCCGGCGCTCGGCCTTGGCCAGGGAGCGGGCTGTGAGAGGTTCGGCGGCCATGTTTCCCCCATGCTGAAAAATTGTGCTGGACATCATCAAGACTACGCACTAACCTGAAATTCAGTTAGTGATTATTAACTTAGTGTATGGCACAGGCGAGGGGTCAATGGAGACTTTACAGAGCCGCGTGGACCCCACAGGGGAAACGTACCGGCGCAACGACGCGCAGCAGCGGGACTTGGTGGAGCAGCTGCGGCAGCGGCTGCGGGCCACCGCGCGCGGCGGCAGCGATAAAGCCAGGGCGCGGCACGTGGCCCGGGGGAAGCTGCTGCCGCGTGAGCGGATTGACCTTCTGCTGGATCCCGGCAGCCCCTTTCTGGAGATCGCGCCGCTGGCCGCTTATGACCTGTACGACGGCGCGTCCCCGGGGGCCGGCGTCATTGCCGGCATTGGCCTGGTGTGCGGGCGGCACGTCATGGTGGTGTGCAATGACGCCACCGTCAAAGGCGGCAGCTACTATCCGCTGAGTGTGAAAAAGCATTTGCGGGCGCAGGAAATTGCCTTGGAAAACCGGCTGCCCTGCCTATACCTGGTCGACTCCGGCGGCGCCTATCTGCCCCGGCAGGACGAGGTGTTTCCCGACAAGGAGCATTTTGGCCGGATCTTTTTCAACCAGGCCCAAATGTCGGCGCGGCGGATCCCGCAAATTGCCGCGGTGCTGGGTTCCTGCACCGCAGGGGGCGCCTATATGCCGGCCATGAGTGATGAGAGCGTGATTGTGCGCAATCAAGGCACCATCTTTCTTGGCGGCCCGCCGCTGGTGAAGGCGGCCATTGGGGAAGTGGTCACCGCGGAGGAGCTGGGCGGCGGCCAGGTGCATGCTGAAATTTCAGGCGTCGTGGACCATTTGGCCGAAAATGATGAACATGCCCTGGCCATTGTCCGGGACATTGTGGCCACACTGCCGCAGAATCCCGAGCCTGCCTGGTCCGTGGGGAAGTCCACGGCGCCACTGGCGGATCCGCAGCAGCTCTACGGCGCCGTCCCCACCGATTTAAACTCCCCCTACGACGTTCGGGAGATCATTGGACGGCTGGTGGACGGCAGCAAATTCCATGAATTCAAGCACGGCTATGGCACCACCCTGGTCACCGGCTTCGCCACCCTGCACGGGCACCCGGTGGGGATAGTGGCCAACAACGGGGTGCTGTTCAGCGAATCCGCGCTCAAGGGCGCGCACTTCATTGAGCTGTGCGACCAACGCGGGGTGCCCCTGATCTTCCTGCAAAACCTCAGCGGCTTTATGGTGGGCAAGGACTATGAGCATGCAGGGATTGCCAAACACGGTGCCAAGATGGTCACCGCCGTCGCCACCGCCCGCGTGCCCAAGCTCACGGTCATTGTGGGCGGCTCCTTTGGGGCAGGAAACTATTCCATGTGCGGCCGGGCCTACTCGCCGCGGTTTTTGTGGACGTGGCCGGCGTCGCGCATTTCAGTGATGGGTGGCAGCCAGGCCTCCTCGGTGCTGGCCACCGTCAAACGCGAGCAGATTGAAGGCGGCGGTGAACAATGGCCGGCGGCCGCGGAAGCCGCGTTCAAGGCACCCATTGCGGCGCAGTTCGAAGAGCAGGGCAGCCCCTATTACGCCACCGCCAGGGTGTGGGACGATGGCATCATTGACCCCGCGGACACGCGCACGGTCCTGGGGCTGGCCCTGGATGTCTGCGCCCGCACCCCCCTGGCCGAGCCGGCCTTCGGCCTGTTCAGGATGTGAGGGGGGGACATGAGCGCACTTTTCCATACGGTCCTGGTGGCCAACCGCGGTGAAATTGCCTGCCGCATCATACGCACCCTGAAGGCCCAGGGCATCCGTGCCGTGGCCGTGTATTCCACGGCCGACGCCGATGCCCGCCACGTGCGCGAGGCCGATCTTGCGCTGTGCATTGGCCCGGCCGAAGCCGCGGCCAGCTATTTGAACAGTGCCGCCATCATTGCCGCCTGCCGGGATTCCGGGGCCCAGGCGGTCCACCCCGGCTACGGCTTTTTATCGGAGAATGTGCAGTTCGCCCAGGAACTGGCGGCTGCGGGCATCACCTTCATTGGGCCGCCGGTGGCCGCGCTGAACGTCATGGGGGACAAGATCCGGGCCAAGAACCATGTGGCCGCCGCCGGCGTTCCCGTGGTTCCCGGGGTGGCCGAGCCGGGACTGGACGACGCTGCGCTTTTGGCCGCGGCCGCCACCATTGGTTTTCCGCTGCTGATCAAGCCCTCCGCCGGCGGGGGCGGGAAAGGGATGCAGGCCGTCCATGCCGCGCAGGAGCTCCCGGCGGCACTTGCCTCGGCCCGCCGGGTGGCGGCGGCATCCTTTGGGGATGACACGCTCTTCTTGGAGCGGCTGGTCACCAACCCCCGGCACATTGAGGTGCAGATCCTGGCCGATCAACAGGGCCATGTGGTCCACTTGGGCGAACGCGAGTGCTCCCTGCAGCGGCGGCACCAAAAAGTCATTGAGGAGGCGCCCTCACCGCTGCTGGAATCCTTGGCGAACGGCGCCGCCACCCGGGAGCGCATTGGTGCCGCGGCCTGTGCCGCCGCTGCCAGTGTCCACTACACGGGGGCGGGCACCGTGGAGTTCCTGGTGTCCAATGACCATCCCGAAGAGTTCTTTTTCATGGAAATGAACACGCGCCTGCAGGTGGAGCACCCGGTGACGGAAATGGTGGCGCGCGTCCAGGGCGGACCTGTGGATCTGGTGCAGTGGCAGCTGCGCATTGCCGCCGGGGAGGCGCTTTCCTTTGGCCAACAGCAGGTGGGCCTCCAAGGCCATGCCCTGGAGGCCCGCGTGTACGCCGAGGACCCGGCAGCCGGTTTCCTGCCGGCAGGTGGTGCGGTGGTGGCGCTGGATGAATCGGTGGCGCTGCGCGAAGGCGTCCGCGTGGACAGCTCGCTCGTGCCGGAGCTGGTGGTCACGGCCCACTACGATCCGCTGTTGGCGAAGGTGGTTGCCCACGGGGTGGACCGGGCGCAGGCACTGGAGCGCCTCGATGACGCCCTGCGGGACTATGTGGTGCTGGGGGTTCCCACCAATATTGAATATTTGCGCCTGCTGCTGGCCGTCCCCGAGGTGCAGGCCGGACGGCTGGACACCAACCTCATTGAACGCGAACTGCCCGCCATGAGCTTCAGGGCCCTGGACGCCGGGGATTACGCCGCCGCCGCCCTCGCCGCCCGGGCAACGGCGTTGCCGGCTGCCGGCGCCGCCCTGCCGCCGTGGCAACGCAGGGACGGATGGCGCCTGGGCGGCGCTGCGCCGTGGCGGATGGTCTTTGCAGCCCCCGGCCGGACAGGGGTGGTGACGGTTGGTCCAGGTCCGGACGACGGCGCGGGCCCGGACGACGGTGTCGTCCAGGTCACCGGTTGCGGACAGCGCGCGCCCACGGCCGCCCGACTGGCACCGAACGGCAACGGCACCGCCTTCACCCTGCTGTGGGGCCAGGAAGTGCGCCAGTACCACCTCGCCTGGCGGGACGGGGCCCAGGGCCGGACGTGCTTTTTGGGATCCGGCGGGTGGAGTGCGGCTGTGCAGGCGCTGGACCGCCAGGCCGCCACCGCACGCATGCTGGCCGGCCTGGACACCGTGGATGCCGCCGTCGATCCCCAGGTTCGCACCCCCATGCCCGGCACCGTCACAGCTGTCCATGTGGCCACGGGGGACACCGTCCGCAAGGGCCAGACGCTGTTGGCGGTCGAAGCCATGAAGATGGAACACCAGCTCACGGCACCCGCAAACGGCACGGTGCACATGGGCGTGGCCGTGGGAAACCAGGTCAAGGCCCAACAAACGGTTGCCACCGTCACGCCCCAGCAGGAGGAAGAGCGCAATGCCCAACTTTGAACTCAATGACGATTACCAGGACCTCAGCGACATGGTGCGGGACTTTGCCGACACCGTCGTGGCCCCCGTCGCCGCGCAGCACGACGCCGAGCACAGCTTTCCCTACGCAGTGGTGGCGCAGATGGGTGAACTTGGACTCTTTGGCCTGCCGTTCCCGGAGGAGGTGGGCGGCATGGGGGGAGACTACTTTGCCCTGTCCCTGGCACTGGAGCAGCTGGGCCGGGTGGACCAGTCGGTGGCCATCACCCTCGAGGCGGGGGTCTCCCTGGGCGCCATGCCCATTTACCGCTTCGGCACGCAGGCCCAGCAGCAACAGTGGCTGCCGGCTTTGACCAGCGGCACGGCCCTGGCCGGTTTTGGCCTCACCGAGCCCGACGCCGGCACGGATGCGGGCGGAACAGCCACCCGGGCGCGCCTGGAAAATGACCAGTGGGTCATTGACGGCTCCAAGCAGTTCATCACCAACTCCGGCACCTCCATCACCGCCTTCGTCATAGTCACGGCCGTCACGGGCACCTCCGAATTGGCCGACGGTTCGGTGAAAAAGGAGATCTCCACCATCATTGTCCCCAACGGAACCCCCGGGTTCACGGTGGAAAAGGCCTACAACAAGGTGGGGTGGAATGCCTCCGACACCCATCCACTGAGCTTCACGCAGGCCAAGGTGCCCGGCGGCAACCTGCTGGGGGAGCGGGGCCGCGGATACGCGAACTTCCTGTCCATTTTGGATGAGGGGCGCATTGCCATTGCCGCGCTGGCCACCGGATCGGCGCAGGGCTGCGTTGACGAGGCGCTGCGCTATGCGAAGGAACGCAGCGCCTTCGGGCACAACATTGGCCACTACCAGGGCATTTCCTTTAAAATTGCCCGGATGCAGGCCCGCGCGCACACGGCCCGGCTGGCCTACTACGACGCCGCCGCCCGGATGCTGGCCGGCAAACCCTTCAAGACCCAGGCGGCCATGGCCAAACTGGTGGCCAGCGAGGCCGCCATGGACAACGCCCGGGACGCGACCCAGGTCTTTGGCGGTTATGGCTTCATCAATGAATTTCCGGTGGCCCGCCACTACCGGGACTCGAAGATCCTTGAAATTGGGGAAGGCACCTCGGAGGTCCAATTGATGCTCATAGCCAGGGAACTTGGACTGTGACTGCCACGAAGACTGCCACGAAGACTGCCCCGAAAGGGAAAAGGCCATGACAACGCACCATGACAACGCAGCCGCCCCGGCAGTGGTGACACAGCGGGGCTTGTACTTTGAGGAGCTGGAACCGGGTGTGCTGTACCAGCACCGCCCCGGCCGCACCGTGACGGAAGCGGACAATGTCCTGTTCACCACCTTGACCATGAACACCCAGTCCCTGCACCTGGATGCGGCCTGGAGCGCGGGACAGCCCTTTGGCCAGCGTGTTGTCAATTCCATGTTCACCCTCGCTACGATGGTGGGACAGTCCGTGGCGCAGTTGACGCAGGGAACCATTGTGGCGCAGCTGGGCATGAGCGGCATTTCCTTTCCCCATCCGCTGTTCCACGGCGATACCCTCTATACCGAGACCACGGTGCGCAGCAAGCGGCTTTCCGCGTCCCGGCCGGGCCAGGGCATAGTGGTGCTGGAGCATACCGGGCGCAACCAGGACGGGATGATCGTGGCAACAGCGGGCCGGACGGCATTGTTTAGGCTTAAAAGCGCCAGCGACAGCCCGGAACGTCCATAAAGGAGCCCATTATTTCCCCCTCAACCTTCCCCGCAGCAGCCTTCACCCTGGGACCGGCACTGCTTTTTGCCCCGGCGGACAGGCCCGAAAGGTTCGCCAAGGCCGTCCAACGGGCCGACGCCGTCATCCTTGACCTGGAGGATGCCGTGGCACCGCAGGCCAAGGCAGGGGCGCGGGAGAACATGCGCGCCTCCGCCCTTGACCCCGCCACCACAGTGGTGCGCATCAATGCCCTGGAAACCGCCGAGGCCGCCCTGGATTTGGCCGCCGTGGCCCAAAGCCCGTACACCACCATCATGGTGGCCAAGGCAGCGGACCCCCGGGCCATTGCTGCGCTGACGGAATTCCAGGTGGTGGCCTTGTGTGAAAGTGCAGCGGGCATCCTTGCCGCCCCGGAACTGGCCAGAACCCCCAATGTGGTGGCGCTGATGTGGGGGGCTGAAGATCTGGTGGCCTCCCTGGGCGGCACCTCGAGCCGTTTTGTCTCCGGAACGCGTGCGGGCCAATACCGGGCCGTGGCCATGCAGGCGCGCTCGCAGCTGCTGCTCGCCGCCGGCGCCGCAGGGAAGGCCGCCATCGATTCCATCTACGCCGACTTTGCCGACCTGGCCGGCCTGGCAGAGGAAGCCGAGGATGCCGTGGCCAGCGGCTTTGGCGCAAAGGCCTGCATCCATCCGGCGCAGATTGCGGTGGTCCGCGGGGCATTCCAACCCAGCCAGGCCGAGGTGGACGCGGCGAAGGAACTGTTGGCGGCGGCCAGCGCCGCCGGAACAGGGGTCTTCGCCCACCAGGGCAATATGGTCGACGGCCCCATCCTGCTCCACGCCCGGGAAACCCTGCGCCGGGCAGGGAACGCGGGCTAGGCCGGACCCGGTGCCCACGTCGGTGCCGACGCCGGTGCCGACGCCGGGACAAGTGCGGAATACTGGTAACCATGGCTCATCGCAAAGTGATCATTCTCGGTTCCACAGGATCCATTGGCACCCAGGCCCTTGACGTGGTGGCGCAGGCCGTCCTCCCCGACGGCACGCCCCGCTTTACCGTCACCGCCATCAGTGCCGGCGGCGGCAAGCTGGAACTGCTCGCCCAACAGGCGGTCCAACTGCAGGTCGCGGCAGTGGGCCTGGCCGCCGGCGACGCCGGCACCCTGCGCACGCTCATTGCCGCCGCGGCCGCAGCCGCCGGCCTGGCGGACTTCTCCCCGGAGATCATCAGCGGCCCGGACGCCTCAACCGTCATTGCCGCCTGGGGCGCCGGGACCGCGCAGGCCGCGGACGTGGTGCTCAATGGCATCACCGGTTCCATTGGTCTGGCACCGACCCTCGCAGCCCTGGGCACCCCGGCCCTGTTGGCCCTGGCCAACAAGGAATCCCTCATTGTGGGCGGCGAACTGGTCAAGGCCGCCGCGTCACCGGGACAGCTGGTGCCGGTGGATTCCGAACATTCAGCGCTGGCCCAGGCCCTGCGCTCAGGCAGCTTCGAAGAAGTGGACAAGCTGGTCATCACAGCCTCCGGCGGGCCCTTCAGGGGATTGGGCCGGGCGGAACTGGCCCATGTCACACCAGCCCAGGCGCTCAAGCACCCCACCTGGGATATGGGGCCCATGGTGACCACCAACTCCGCCACCCTGGTCAACAAGGGCCTTGAAGTCATTGAGGCGCACCTGCTGTTCGACATACCGCTTGAACGCATTGAAGCCGTGGTGCATCCGCAGTCCGTCATCCACTCCATGGTGCAGTTCAGCGACGGCTCCACCATTGCCCAGGCCTCCCCACCGGACATGCGCCTGCCCATTGCGCTGGGACTGGGCTGGCCCGAAAGGGTTCCAGGCGCCGCCGCGCCCTGTGACTGGACCCAGGCCGCCACCTGGACGTTCGAGCCGCTGGATGACGCCGCGTTCCCCGCCGTCGAACTTGCCAAGGACGCCGCACGCCGCGGCAGCACCTGCCCGGCGGTGTACAACGCGGCCAATGAAGAGGCCGTGCATGCCTTCCACGAAGGAAGGATTGGCTTCCTGGACATTGTGGACACCATTGCCGAGGTGCTCAGTGAACACACAGCTGCAACCCAGCTCACGCTCGAGGGCGTGCTGGAGGCTGAAAGGTGGGCCCGGGCCCGGACCCGGGAACTGTTGGCCGCCAAGGGCATTGCAGCCGTAGATGCAGGAAGTACATTGTGACCGTTTCGCTTTTCATTGGCGGGGTGGCCTTCGTGGCTGTGGGCATTGCCTTGTCCATCGCCCTGCACGAGGTGGGCCACCTGCTGCCCGCCAAACTGTTCCGGGTGCGGGTCACCCGGTACATGATCGGCTTTGGCCCCACCGTGTGGTCCCGCACCAAGGGTGAAACGGAATACGGCATCAAGGCCATACCGGCCGGCGGCTACGTGGCCATGGTGGGCATGTACCCGCCCAATGCCACCGACGGCAGCGTGCGCCCCTCCAGCACCGGCATGTTTGAAACACTCGCCAGCGAGGCCCGCAGCGCCGCGCACGAGGAGGTGGGCCCGGAGGACGTGGACAGGGTCTTTTACAAATTGCCCGTGGGGAAAAAAATCATCATCATGCTGGGCGGGCCGTTCATGAACCTGCTCATTGGCGTGGTGCTGACAGCGGTGCTGTTGATGGGATTCGGCTCGGTCCAGGCCACCACCACCCTTAGCGAGGTCAATGCCTGCCAGCTGGCCTACGGTGAGGATGTTCCGGAGGATCTAAGCAACTGCACCCCCACGCCCGCGGCCGCAGCGGGCCTGCAGCCGGGGGACACCCTAAGGAATTTTGATGGTGTGGACGTCACGGATTGGGCAGCCTTCACCGAACGCGTGCGCGCCAGTGCGGGCATCACCGTGCCGTTGGTCTACGAACGCCAGGGCCGGACCCTCACCACCTCCATCACTCCGGTGCTCACCGCCAGGCCGGTGGTCGATGCCAACGGGCTGGCGGAGGTCGATGAGGCCGGGAACGCCGTCACCGTCCAGGCTGGGTTCCTCGGTGTGGGGCCGGCAACGGCTTTGGTGCCGCAACCGGCGTCGGCGGTACTGCCGGCGGTGGGCAACAACATTGTCCAAATCGGCTCGGTGGTGTTTCAGCTTCCCCAAAAACTGGTGGGCGTGGCCCAGGCCGCGTTCAGTTCCGAACCGCGTGACCCCAATGGCCCCATTTCCGTGGTGGGGGTGGGGCGGGTGGCAGGCGAGGTTGCGGCCATGGAGGAGATCCCGGTGGCTTCGAAGGTGGCAACCCTGACGGGCTTGCTGGCCGGCGTGAACCTGGCCTTGTTCGTCTTCAATTTGATCCCGCTGCTGCCGCTGGACGGCGGCCATGTCCTGGGCGCCCTGTACGAGGGGGCCCGGCGCCAGCTGGCCAAGCTGTTCAAGCGCAAGGATCCCGGACCTTTCGACATTGCCAGGCTGTTGCCCTTGACCTATGTGGCAGCGGTGGCTCTGATGGCGATGGGGGCACTGTTGATTTACGCGGACATTGTGAAGCCTGTCAACATTTTTGGCTGAGCCCGCCCCGTCCTGCCCACCTGGAGTACAGTTTCCCACCAACAATTAATAATGGTTGATTAACTAAGATCAATCGTTTATGGTTGAACCATGTTTGTACTCACCATGGACCAGCGCGGCAGCCGGACCCACGGGGACCAGGTCCCGCGGCTGTTGGAAATTTTGGCACCCTTTGACACCGTGCTGCCGTTCGAGCGTTCAGTCGGTGATGAGGTTCAGGGCGTGCTGGCGGACCCGGCCGCGGTGGTGGCGGTCGCGGCCCGGCTGCTGCGGGAAAGGAACTGGTACCTGGGCATTGGCATTGGCGGCGTTGGGCTGCCCTTGCCGGCAAGCCCGCGCGAGGCTGCCGGTGACGCCTTTGTTGCCGCACGGGCGGCGGTGGAGGCGGCAAAAAAGACGGGGGAGCGGGTGCCCCTGCGCGTGCGGACCGTTGGCCCCGACAGCGATGGTTGGATTGCCGCGGCGGAGGCCGTGCTGGTGCTCCTCGGCGACGTGGTCCGGCGCCGCTCGGCTGCTGAATGGCGGATCCTGGACGCCCTGGACGCTGCCCCCGCAGCCAGTCAAAAGGAGGTTGCTGCGCAGCTGAAAATTACTCCCCAAGCCGTCAGCAAGGCCCTTTTTCGGGCCGGCAGGCTCGAGGAGACCCAGGGCCGCCAGGCGGCGGTGCTACTTTTAAGCACCTCCGACAAGCTTCATGTGGGAGCCACCGGCTAGATTGTCAGTGGCAGGTTCATCCGAAACAGGGAGTTGCATGGAAGCCATCTGGATTGGCCTGGCATTGGTGGTCTCGGTTTTCGGCGGATGGCCCATGACTGCCGGAATTCTAAGGATTGCCAAATCCAAGACCGTCCGCGCCGTGGATGCGGCCGAGGTGGCCGAACGCACCGGGCCACCGGCCCCCACCGATGCCGACCCGGCCGATGCCGCGCCGGCGGATGCCGGCCCCACCGATGCCGACCCGGCCGATGCTGCGCCCGATGCCGCCCCCACCGGCCCCACCGGCCCCGCCCCGGCGTCGGCCCCCCGCACCGAGGTGCTGCGCGGAGGGCTGTTGATTGGCTTCCTGGAACGGGCTGCCGTGGCTGTCGCCATTCTTGCCGGACAACCCATAGCCATTGCCTATGTGGTGGCCATCAAGGGGCTGGGGAGGTATCCGGAACTGAAGGACACACCGGCGGCCAGTGAGCGTTTCATCATAGGCACCCTCGCCTCCATGCTGTGGTCCGCCGGCGTTGCCGTCCTGACAAAGATTTTCCTGGATATAGGCTGAAGGCATGTCTATTTTTGCTGTTGAGTACATTTATGGTCCTGAAGCTGAAGCTGCACGGGTGGAGCACCGCCCCCGGCACCGGGAATGGCTGGCTGCCCTGGCCGACGCGGAAGTGGTGCTCGCCTCCGGCCCCTACGCCGACGGCGCCGGGGCGCTGCTGATTTTCCGTGCGGAAAGCGAAGCCGCCGTGCAGGAGTTGGTGTCACAGGACCCCATGACCCGCGGCGGCGGGGTCACGGGCATGAAAATTTCCGGCTGGACCCCCGTGATTGGCCAATTTAACCGCTACGTGGGATAGAACTCACAAGTCCGCGCGGGCCAAGAATCAAGCCTACAATCATTGATAGATGCGGTTACTCGGTGCCGCCGCTTTAGGGGCAGCACTGCCGCACTGTTTGATACACGAACTTCAAGGAGCACATTTTGACCTCCGTCAGTCTCGGCATGCCGCCTCTGCCCCCGCCCGTTCTTGCTCCCCGGCGCAAAACCCGGCAAATCAAGGTCGGTTCAGTGGGTGTTGGTTCGGACTCGCCCATCAGCGTGCAGTCCATGACCACAACGCAGACCACTGACATCAATGCAACGCTGCAGCAGATTGCTGAATTGACGGCTTCCGGTTGCGACATTGTCAGGGTGGCGTGCCCTACGCAGGACGACGCGGAGGCCCTGCCCATCATTGCCAAGAAATCCCAGATCCCCGTCATTGCGGACATTCATTTTCAGCCCAAGTATGTTTTTGCCGCCATCGAGGCCGGCTGTGCCGCCGTGCGTGTGAACCCTGGAAACATCCGGAAGTTCGACGACCAGGTGAAGGAAATTGCCCGGGCGGCCAAGGACCACGGCACGTCGATCCGCATTGGCGTCAATGCCGGTTCACTGGAGCCGGGCATCATGAAAAAATACGGCAAGGCCACCCCTGAGGCGCTGGTGGAGTCGGCGGTGTGGGAGGCGTCCCTGTTTGAGGAGCACGGCTTCCATGACTTTAAGATCTCCGTCAAGCACAACGATCCCGTCATCATGGTGGCGGCCTATGAAATGCTTGCCGAAAAGGGTGACTGGCCCCTGCACCTGGGTGTGACCGAGGCCGGACCCGCGTTCCAGGGCACCATCAAGTCCGCCACCGCCTTTGGGGCACTGCTGTCCAGGGGCATTGGCGACACCATCCGCGTTTCCCTTTCCGCCCCGCCGGTGGAGGAAATCAAGGTGGGCAACCAGATTCTGCAGTCGTTGAACCTGCGGCCGCGCAAGCTGGAAATTGTTTCCTGCCCCTCCTGCGGGCGGGCCCAGGTTGACGTGTACAAACTTGCCGAGGAAGTGACCGCGGGCCTGGAAGGCATGGAGGTTCCCCTGCGCGTGGCCGTCATGGGCTGTGTGGTCAATGGACCCGGTGAAGCCCGTGAAGCCGACCTGGGAGTGGCTTCGGGCAACGGCAAGGGGCAGATCTTTGTGAAGGGGGAAATCATAAAGACTGTTCCTGAGGACCAAATTGTTGAGACACTCATTGAGGAAGCCATGAGAATTGCCGAAGGGATGGAGTCTGACGACGATGACGCGACTCTCCAAGGTGGCCCCGTGGTTAGCGTTTCCTAAACGCCCCCAGGGGGTGCGCGTGCTGATCCATTCGGACACGGACGCGCTGCGCTCACTTCTGGCCCGCGACCACGTGGCCAATGTTTTTGTCGAATCCCTGGTGATCCAGTACCGCAGTGCCGTCCCGGCCTTTCCCGGCGCTGTGATCCTGGGCTGCTTTGACGACGCCGGATCCCTCGCCGCGGCTTGTTGGGTGGGCTCCAATGTGGTTCCCATTGAGTCGACGGCGGCCCAGGCCCGGCTGTTTGGCCGCTGGATAGTGGATCACTGGCAACCGCATGCGTCCATCTTTGGTCCGGCTGAGCCCACCCTGGCCCTGGTTCAGGTGCTGCGCGGGTCCGGGATTGAACCGCAGGAGGTGCGGGCCAACCAGCCGTTGATGAGCATCACGGGACCACCCCGCGTGGCTCCAGATCCGCAGCTGCAGCTCAGTGAAAGCAGTCAATTCAATGAGGTTTTGTTGGCCGCCGCCGCCATGTTTGAAGAGGAGGTGGGGTATTCCCCCTTCCTCGGCGGCGAGGCCAACTACCGGCGGCGGGTGGCTTGGCTGATTGGCCACGGTTATTCCTTCAGCCACAATGAGGCCGGCGGGGAAGTGATCTTTAAAGCGGATGTGGGTGCGCTGACCGCCCATGCCACCCAAATCCAAGGGGTGTGGATGAACCCCCGCTACCGGGGCCGTGGCCTCAGTGCCGCATACATGGCCGCCGTGGTGGTTTTGGCCCAACAGCATGCGCCCATCACCAGCCTGTACGTCAACGATTACAACACCCGGGCCCGCGTTGCCTACGAACGTGTGGGATTTGAGCAAGTGGGCACCTTCGCCACGGCACTGTTCTAAGGCAGTCCCTGCCGGCTGGCCCCGCACCGCGTCCGGCCGTGGCATGGGCGTGGGGGCACCGGGCAGAATGTAACTGGCCTCACTTTCTGCGCTACCATTATGCAACTTGTTGCGCAAAGGAGTGCCTGAATGAACGCCGAGCAATTCCCCCTGCTGTTCACCCCCCTGGATCTGGGTTTCACCACCTTGCCCAACAGGGCCTTGATGGGTTCAATGCATGTGGGCCTGGAGGAGCAGGCCGGTGGTTTCGAACGCATGGCGGCCTTTTATGCCGAGCGGGCCCGCGGAGGCGTGGCGCTGATGGTCACCGGCGGCTTCGCCCCCAACGCCGCGGGCCGGCCCAGCCCGCACGGCGCCAAGCTCAGCACCACCCAAGAGGCCCGGCAACACCGGATCGTGACCGCCGCCGTCCACGCGGAGGGCGGAAAAATTGCCTTGCAGCTGCTGCATTTTGGCCGTTACGCCGCCCACCCGGATCTGGTGGCGCCCAGCGCCGTGCAGGCACCCATCAACGCGCTGACCCCGCACGCGTTGACCGACGCGCAGGTGCAGGAAACCATTGACGACTACGTCCACGCCGCGCATTTGGCACAGTCCGCCGGTTACGACGGCGTGGAGATCATGGGTTCGGAAGGGTACCTGATCAACGAATTTGTGGCCGCACGCACCAACCACCGCAACGACCAGTGGGGCGGGAGCCACCAAAACCGCATGCGGTTTGCGGTGGAAATAGTGCGGCGCACCAGGGAGCGGGTGGGAAAAAACTTCATCATCATCTACCGCCTGTCCATGCTGGACCTGGTGGAGGACGGCTCCAGCCTGGCGGAAGTCATTGAACTGGCCCAGGCCGTGGAAGCGGCCGGGGCCACCATGATCAACACCGGCATCGGCTGGCATGAGGCCCGGGTACCCACCATTGCCACTTCCGTGCCGCGGGCCGGCTACGCCTGGGTGACACAGAAGATCATGGGGCAGGTGGGCATTCCACTGATCACCACCAACCGCATCAACACCCCCCAGGTGGCGGAGGGGCTGCTGGCGCAGGGGACCGCCGACATGGTGTCCATGGCCCGGCCCTTTTTGGCCGATCCGCTCTTCCTGCGCAAGGCCGCCGAGGGCCGCAGCGATGAAATCAACAGCTGCATAGCCTGCAACCAGGCCTGTTTGGACCACACCTTCGTGGGCAAAACCTCCTCCTGCCTGGTCAATCCCCGGGCCTGCCATGAAACGGAAATCATCATTGCACCGGTCACCCAGGCCAAGCGTTTTGCCGTGGTGGGTGCGGGCCCGGCGGGCCTGGCCTTCGCCGTCACGGCAGCCGAACGCGGCCATGCGGTGACGTTGATCGACGCGGCCGGTGAAATCGGCGGCCAGTTCAACCTTGCCAAGCAAATCCCCGGCAAGGAGGAATTCCACGAAACCATCCGCTACTTCAGCCGCCAAATCCAGCTGCGGGGCATTGAGCTGCGCCTGAACACCCTGGCCAACGCCGGCGGCCTGCTCGCGGAGGGTTTTGATGAGATTGTGCTGGCCACCGGCGTCAACCCGCGGACACCGCAGATTTCCGGCGTCGACCATCACAGCGTCCTGAGCTATCTTCAGGTGCTGCGGGACAAGAGGGAGGTGGGCGCCAGGGTGGCCATTCTTGGTGCCGGCGGCATTGGCTTTGATGTGGCGGCCTACCTGACAGCACACGGCAGCAGCGCCACCCTGGTTCCGGAGAAGTTCTACCGCGAATGGGGAATCGATCCCGGGTACACCCGTCCCGGCGGGCTCACCACCCCGGAGCCGCCAGAGCCTGCCCGGCGGGTGGGCCTGTTTCAACGCAAGGAATCCAAGGTGGGCGCGGGCCTGGGCAAGACCACCGGATGGATCCACCGCACCGAACTCAAGGCCAAGGGTGTGCAGATGGTTGCCGGGGTGGAATACCGCAAAATTGACGACGCCGGCCTGCACATCCGCGTCAACGGCGCCGATTCCGTGGTGGAGGTTGACAATGTCATTTTATGCACCGGGCAGCTCCCGCGCCGTGACCTCTACAACGAGCTCGCCGCTGCGGCTGCCGTGGTGCATGTGATTGGCGGCGCCGACGTGGCCGCCGAACTCGACGCCAAACGCGCCATTGACCAGGGCACGCGGTTGGCGGCCCGGCTCTAATGTCGCTCACGCATGCCATTTTGACCTCGCTGCTGGAAAAGGCCTGCACCGGCGCCGAGCTGGCGCGGCGCTTTGATAAATCACTGGGCCATTTTTGGCAGGCCAGCCACCAGCAGATTTACCGCGAACTGGCTGCCATGGAAAAAGCCGGGTTGGTGTGCAGCCACGGTCTGCCGTCCACGCGCGGACGCCAGCGCCACTTTGAGGTCCTCCCCGCCGGGCACACCGAGCTGGCGCGCTGGTGCGCCGAAGAGGGACAGCCGCGTCCCATCCGGGACGCACTGCTGGTGCGCCTGCGGGCGGCTGCCGTGCTGGGAACGGCCGGGGCGGGGGCTGCGGTGACGGCGCAGATGGGCAGCCACCGGATGATCCATGCGCGCACACTGCAAGGCTATGTTGAGATGATGGCCCGTGATTTCCCGCCGGGCGCGGCGCGTTCCCGGTCCCAGGAGCTGCAGGCGGCCGTGCTTCAGGCAGGGATCGCCTATGAAAGCTCCTGGCTGGCGTGGTGTGAGAATGCCCTGCCCACGCTGCAGCCGGATGCTGCAGGCTAACTGCTGGCCTGGTCCTGCCGCATGGCCTGCTGTCTGAGCAGTTGCGCCGTGTCCTGAAGTTGGGCCGCCGTGCGGGTGATGACCGGGGCGTAGGAGGACTGCCAGGCGTGCCTGAACACGAAGGCGTCGGGGCCTTCCCAGCGAAGATCGTTGGTAATGCGGTTGCCCAGCTCATCGCGCACTGAAATGAGCACCTGCCGGGCATGGTCAAGTTCGGCCGCGAACGCGCGCAGCTCCTGGGGGTCGGCACCGTACAGGCCAATGCTCACAAGGTCTCCCGCGCTAGCCCGATCATTGAACCTCAACACTAGGACTTCCCGCCGTCGGCGTGCCATGGGTAGAGCTACCCATGATCACGGCGTCCGCCGCCGCAGGGTCAAGGCCGCCAGCAGCAGCACTGCCACGGCAAAGCCCGCGACCACTGCCAAAGCCTGGGCCAGGGCCGGGGTCGGCCCGGTGTGTGCGGCCACTTCCTGCAGCCCGTCCACGGCGTAACTGAGCGGCAGGACGTTGGAGACCGCCGTCAGGACCGGGTTCATTTGATCCCTGGCCACAAACAGCCCGCACAGCAGGATCTGGGGAATCACCACCACCGGCATGAACTGCACGGCCTGGAATTCGGTGGCGGCAAAAGCCGAGCACAAGAGTCCCAGGGCCACGCCCAACACTGCCGTCAACACCGATATCAGCACCACCCAGCCGGCGTTTCCAGCAATCCTCAGCTCAAATGCCCAATACGCCGTGCCCGTGGCCACCAGCGCCTGCAGCGCGGCCATGATGGAAAACGCCAGGGCGTAGCCGAAAAGCAGCTCGGCCTTGTGGATGGGGGTGGTCAGCAGGCGTTCCAGCGTGCCCGAGGTACGCTCCCGCAGCATGGTGATGGAGGTGACCAGGAACATCACCACAAACGGGAAAATGCCCAGCATCATCAAACCCACCGCATCGAAGGTGCGCGGCAGGCCCGGGGGCAGCGTTTCATTTTGGTACAGCCAATACACCAGGGCCAGCAGCACCGCGGGGACCACCAGGATCATGCCAATGCTGCGGGGATCGCCCTTGAGCTGGCGCAGCACGCGGGCGCAGGTGGCCCACATCATTGCGGCCTTCATGATGCCGCCCTCCGGTGGCCGGAGTCCAAAGGGCCGTCCCCGGCCGCCATCGACTCCCGGATCAGCCGCAAAAAGGCCAGTTCCAGGTCCCCGGTCCGTCCGCGTTCACGCAATTGCGCCGGCGTGAGCGCTGCGAGCAGCACGCCGGCGCGCAGCAGCAGCAGGGAATGGCAGCGGCCGGCCTCCTCCATGACGTGGCTGGAAACAAGCAGCGTGGTCCCTGCGGCGGCCATGGCGGCAAAGTGCTGCCAAAGCTCCGCCCGGAGCACGGGATCCAGACCCACCGTCGGTTCGTCCAGGATCAACAGCCGCGGCTTGCCCACCAGCGCGCAGGCCAGGGAAACGCGGCCCAATTGTCCTCCGGACAAACTGCCGGCCCTGCGTCTGGCCAGTTGTGACAGTCCGACGGCGGCCAGCGCCTCCTGCGCGTCCCCCCGGCCGCCGCCATGCACGGCTGCGAAGTAGCGCACATTGTCCATGATGCTCAGATCCCGGTACACGCTGGGCGCCTGGGTGAGGTAGCCGACTTCGTGCCGGTTCCGGGGGTCCCCGGCGGGCCGGCCCAGGACCGTGACGGTTCCGGCGCTGATCTTCTGCACGCCCACCAAGGCACGCAGAAAGGTGGTTTTGCCGCTGCCGGAGGGTCCCAGCAGTCCGGTGACGCGGCCCTGGGCAATGCTGCAGGAAATGCCGTCCAGGGCAGTGGCTTTTCCGCGGCGCACGCGCAGCTCCTCAACGCTGACGCTGGCCGGTGGATGCATTTGCAGGTCCCCTGCCGGGCCGGGGACCTGGCCCGGCCCCGGGGAAGGCATCGCTGCTCTGTGGGACATCAGGACTCCAAGGCTGCCGGTGCAGGGTCGTTTCACTTCAAACTAGACCCGCCGAAAGATGCTGTCCAGCACCAGGGCTGTGGGGAGGGTTCCTGCATCCCCCTGGCTTCCCAGCGGGCTTCCGCACCCCGGCCCGCGGCGTGCCGTCCGGCTGCCGGTGCATGTGCCACGGGGTGGGTTGACCCGGTAGATTGGTACCTGTCCGTCCAGATCAGGGGCGGTGCACACCACTTGAAGAAATGGAAAATCCACCCGTGGCACTTCGCCTCTCCACACTCTTTCTCCGCACCCTGCGTGAAGACCCCGTCGATGCCGAGGTGGACAGCCACAAGCTGTTGCTGCGTGCCGGTTACATCCGCCGTGCGGCCCCGGGGATTTACACCTGGCTGCCCCTGGGCCTGCGCGTGCTGCGCAAGGTGGAGGCCATTGTCCGGGAGGAAATGGATGCCATTGGCGCCCAGGAGGTGCACTTCCCGGCACTGCTGCCCCGCGAACCCTACGAGCAGACCAATCGCTGGCTGGAGTACGGCGAGGGTTTGTTCCGCCTCCAGGACCGCAAGGGCGCCGACTACCTGCTGGCCCCCACCCATGAGGAAATGTTCACGCTGCTGGTCAAGGACCTGTACTCCTCCTACAAGGATCTGCCGTTGAGCCTGTACCAGATCCAGAACAAGTACCGCGATGAGGCCCGGCCCCGCGCCGGCCTGCTCCGCGGGCGTGAGTTCATCATGAAGGACTCCTACTCCTTTGACATTGACGACGCCGGCCTGGAAGCCAGCTACCTGGCCCACCGCGGCGCCTACCTGCGCATCTTTGAACGCCTGGGCTTGGAAGTCATCCCCGTGGCCGCCACCGCCGGCGCCATGGGCGGTTCCCGGAGCGAGGAATTCCTGCACCCGGTGGCCATTGGCGAGGACACCTTTGTGCGCTCCGCCGGCGGCTATGCAGCCAATGTGGAGGCAGTGACCACCGTGGTGCCCGCGGACATTGACTTCAGCGACGCCCCCGCCGCGCAGGTCATTGACACCCCCAACACGCCCACCATCGACACCCTGGTCGCTGCAGCCAACCAGCTGGCGCCACGCGCACAGGGCCCGTGGACCGCGGCCGACACGCTCAAGAACGTTGTCCTGGCCATCGACCTGCCCACAGGCGAACGCCGGATGGTCGTGGTGGGGCTGCCCGGGGACCGGGACGTCGACCTCAAGCGCATTGAAGCGAACATTGGCGTCCACCTTGAAGTGGGCGGTGAAGTGGCTGTTGAAGCTGCCGGCGAAGCGGACCTGAAGAAGCACCCGGGCCTGGTCAAGGGTTACATCGGTCCGGGCCTGGCGCTGGATGCCGCCGTCCTGGGGGCCGAAGCCGCTACCGGAATCCTGTACCTCGTGGATCCGCGCGTGGTTTCCGGCAGCCGCTGGATCACCGGCGCCAATGAAGCGGGCAAACACGTCTTTGGACTCGTTGCCGGACGGGACTTCAGCTGGGACGGCACCATTGAAGCGGCCCAGGTCCGCGAAGGAGACCCGGCACCCGACGGCTCAGGTCCCTTGGAAGCCGCCCGTGGCATTGAGATGGGCCACATCTTTGCGCTGGGCCGCAAGTACGCCGAAGCCCTGGATCTGAAGGTGCTGGATCAAAATGGCAAGCTCAAGGTGGTCACCATGGGCTCCTACGGCATTGGCGTGACCCGTGCCGTGGCGGCCCTGGCCGAGTCCAACCATGACGAAAAGGGCCTGATGTGGCCTGCACAGGTGGCCCCCGCCCACGTGCACGTGGTGGCAGTGGGCCGTGGCGAGGAGATCTTCACCACGGCGGCAACCCTGACGGCCGAACTGGAGGCAGCGGGACTGGAAGTCATTTACGATGACCGTCCCAAGGTTTCCCCCGGCGTAAAGTTCGGTGATGCCGAACTCATTGGCGTGCCCACCATCCTGGCCGTGGGCCGCGGACTGGTGGACGGCGTCGTCGAAATCAAGAACCGCACCACGGGCGTGGCCCAGAACGTGGCAGTGGCGGAGGCCGTGCAGCACATCCTCGACCAGCAGTAGCCGTTGTCCGGCGCAGGGTCCGCACACCGGGACCCTGCGCCGAAGCCGCCCGTGCGGCACCAGCGGCCACGCCCTGACTGGATCCGTTTGGGCGCATATTTAAGGAACGCATGATTTCCGGGTTTGAAGACATCACCATGGCCACCATCCTGCTCATTGTGGTGGCAGGCTTTGCCGCCGGCTGGATTGACGCCGTCGTTGGTGGCGGTGGTTTGCTGCAGCTGCCGGTGATGTTGATGATCCCGGGCATTACACCCGTGCAGGCGCTGGCGACCAATAAAATGGGTTCAATCTTTGGGACCACCACCAGCTCCATCACCTATTACCGGCGGGTGAAACCCGATCTGCGCACTGCCCTGCCCATGGCAGGGGTGGCGCTGCTGGGCAGCGTCGCCGGCGCCGTGGTGGCGGCCAGCCTCCCCGGATCGGTTTTTAAGCCCATCATTGTTGTTGCCCTGGTGGCGGTGCTGCTGTTCACCGCCTTCAAACCAGGCATGGGAACACTGACGGCCCTGCGCCATTCCGGCCACAAGCACTACGCGCTGGCAATGTGCATTGGCGCCGTCATTGGCTTTTATGACGGCATGATTGGTCCCGGAACAGGTTCCTTCCTCGTCATAGCGATGGTGAGCCTGATGGGGTACGCCTTCCTGGAGGCCAGCGCCAAAGCCAAGATCGTCAACTTCGCCACCAACGCCGGGGCGCTCATGTTCTTCCTGCCGCACGGTTCACTGCTGTGGGGGATTGGGCTGGTTTTGGGGCTGGCGAACATGGCTGGCGGATATTTGGGCGCACGGACGGCGGTGGCCCAAGGCAGCAAATTCATCCGCGTGGTGTTTCTGGTGGTGGTCTGCGCCCTCATCATCAAGCTCGGCGTCGACGTCTGGAATGAAAACGTGCTTGTAGCCCTGGCCGGCTGACAGCTTCGGCGCCCGCCGGCAGCATATGGTCCGGTGTGGCCCCCAGCCTTTTGCCACGTGCGGCGTCAGGGGCGGCGTCAGGCTGGGATCAGCACAACATGGGAAGATCATGGGCGCCGGGAAGTCCCGGCAGTGTTTTACCTGCCAGGGTGCTCGCCACCCACAGCGAACGCTGCGCATCCCCGCCGTGTCCAGAGCGCTCCAGATAGCACAGGGCATTCTCGACTTCGCGCACAATGGCCCACTGCGTGGCCAGTTCCCCGTCGAGTCCTGCGGCATCGGCCAGAGCGCAGGCACGACGGCGGAGCGCAGCTTCGGCACCGCGCCGCGGGAGCTCGTGAAGCCTGTTCCACAGGCACGGGGCCAGGGCAAATTCGGCTTCCCCCAGCTGTACCTGCGGATCTATGGCCACATAGTGCCTTGACTGCCCGGCTGGGGTGTCCACTGCGTCCATGTCTTGGTTGGGCCGGGCCAGGATGTTCATGAAGTGCAGATCGGTGTGGACCAGCACCTCGCTGGCGCTGCTCTGCGGGGTGAGGACTCCGCGGGTCTGGCACACCTCCAAGGCCGCCTCCAGAAGCCAGCGTCCGAACGGCTCATTCAACTCGCCCCAGCGTTGGGGGAGTTCATCGCAGTAGCGCTCGGCCGTTGCGGCAATGCGGGGTATTTTTTGCCATTCGGCCGCTGTTGCGGGACGGATGCTCAGTTGTTGCAGCACGTTCCCCCAGATCACCGTTGCTTCCTCCATGGGCAGCTGCTGCAGGGTGCGGCCACTGTCGAGGCGTTCAAGCAACAGGGCCCCGCTGGACTCGTCACTGCGCAGCAAACGGACGGCGCCATGGCCGGCCCAGAGCCGCAATGCCAGTGGCTCCGTCAGTGCTTCCTCGTGTGGAAAGGCGATCTTCAACGCTGCGGGCTCCCCGCCGCTGGTGGTGACGGGGATGACCATGCCGGAGGTGCCGTGCCAGGGATCCGCACCTGCGGGCAAATCCACCCGCAACTGCCAGTTCCACAAAGTGCTTTCAATTAAATGGGGAAGCCGACCCAACCAGGCCCTGCCTTCAACGGAACGACGGTATTTCAGTCGCAGGCCATCGGGAATTTCAACTGACATGGACACAGTCCGAGTGTAGCGGCATTCCCGTGCACGCAGCCTGCTTTTGTTCCTCCACAGGCGATCTTTGTTGGGTATTGGTGGACGTTTTTAAGATCTTCACGGTGAGTGTCAGTGCCCTGTTCTAGAATATATATATGAGAACAGAGGCGGAGCAGCCGGTTCGGCCGGCCTCCTTTCCGGGAGCACTGGACGCTGGGGCACATGTCCACCAGCTCCTCCACCTCGCCCACGCGCTGACCCGTTCCAGTGTCGCTTCCCTGGCCGATGACCCCGTACATGAAACGGCCCCTGTCGGGGTGGACGTTGCCGGCCTCACCGACCAGCAATGCCTGCGGTGGGCCCGGGACCTGGAACATCTGCTGCACTACGGACAGGCCCTGGCGGTGCAGATCAGCGGTGAACTTGGCCAGCGATACGCTGCCGGCCGGTTCGCGGACTCCGGAGCGCGTGGCCAAAGTGGATTGCTCGTCCAAACCCTGCAACTGAGCACCGAAGAGGCGGCCCGGCGGCTGAAACTTGCCGCCCAGGTCCTGCCCGTCATGGACACGATGACAGGCGCTGTTGCCGACACCGCACATCCCCACCTTTCAAAGGCGTTCTTCACCGGTGCGGTCTCCCAGGACTGCGCCAGCACCGTGGGCCGGTATTTGGCAGAAGCGGACCGTTTGGCAGGCAACGGACGGATCACAGCAGACGAGCACGCCATGGTTGAAAGCACACTCGTTGATACGGCCAAGGACCATGGCCCGGACTTCATCCGCCGCCTCGCCCACCGCATCCTTGGCCATCTGGATCCGGACGGACAAAAACCCAGCGCCTCGGACCTGGCCGCCAAACAGGGACTCTTCTTCCGCCAACCCCGCCGCGGACTGATCAGCTTCCACGGCCACCTCACCATTGAGCAGCACGAACAACTCATGGCAGCCATTGGCCATGCCACCAACCCCAATAAACACCGCAACACAGCCACCACCGAGGCAGGCCCCGAAAGCGCCAGCGGCCAGGGGAGTCACAATGGTGCCGGCGGCGGTGCCGGGGTGATGCCCGGTGCAGCGGATGGTGACTTCGCGCAGCACGGTTTCTTTGACTTTCCTGCCGAGGCCACCAGCGGAGGCCATCCTGGCGGCAACGGCAACTGTGGTGCCGGACCCGAGCCAACACCGCTTCCAGCCACAAACGCACCGCCACTGGAGTCCCGCGAGGGACTTCCGGGTGCGTCCGGGAACAATCCCGGCAACGGTGGGGCCGCAAGCGGCACCGAGGGCCCTGGCGAAGGTCGGGATTGGGGCGGTTACACGCCAGATGCCGGTCCCGGGACCGCCGGCACTGCACCTTGGACAGCCAAAACCGTCGATGGTGTCAGGATTCCGGCACCCGGCAGCACCGAAACCCTTCCCGGGCTGGACCCCATTGACCCCAACAGCACCGACATGGCCGTAAAAGACACCCGCACCCACGGACAGAAACTTCTTGACGGGCTCGTCTCCTGCCTCAAACTGGCTGCCCGCACCGGCGCCCTTCCCATCAATGGCGGACTCAAGGCGCAACTTATCCTCAGCTGCACGGAAGAGGAGCTGCGCCGCGCCTACCAGGGATCCGCCAACATCAGCAGCGCTGCGGCCACCCGCGCCGGCACGATCCAGACCGCCTACAACGGGCCCGTGCCCCTGCACCTTTTTGATACGAGCCTGTGCGACCCCGAAATCACCCGTCTGGTCTACTCGCAGGGGCAAACCATTATTAATGCCGGCCGCAGCCAGCGCCTCTTCACGGCGGGACAACGCAAACTTCTTTTCGCCCGGGACCTCGGCTGTACTTTCCCTGACTGCACGGCGCCCGCGCCGTGGACCGAGGCGCACCACATCATCCCTTGGCAAGCTGGCGGGCCCACCAACCTCAGCAACGCCTGCCTGCTTTGTTCCTACCACCACACATTGATCCACAACAGTCAATGGAGTGCCAGCATTGACCACGGCACACCCCAGTTCACGCCGCCCTGGTACCTGGACCCGTCCCAGACGCCACGCGCCAACGACTACCACCACGCCCACGCCCCAAAAGTGGCAGTGCAGTGCGAATGAGCGCGGCTTGGACCCTTTTGTGTTGAAGCCCGCTAGGGTTCCATGCCAGCCAGCGCTCCCACGGTGCCACCCCAGTACTGCTGGGCAATGGCTGAATCAAGCAGCCAGGCCACTGACATTTCACGCAACAAGCCATTGTTGGCAGGCTGGATCGAGGAGACGTCGGCGGAGGGCGCCGCATCCGTCGCAACCCCAGCCGAGGAATCAGGCCCATCGGAGGTCGGGTGGGTGCTGCCGGGCAGCCCGGTTTCCGCCGCAGGCGTGCTTAACGCCACCAACCCCGCATGGATGGCGGCCAGCTCGGATTCCAGCCGGGCCAGGGCGTCAAGGGGTGTGGTGGTAAACGAGGGATCCAATTCAAATCCAGCCACGGGAAGCGCCGCTTGCAGACAGCGGACCGTGAGTTCGGCGTTAAGGAGGTCCAACTTTTTCTGATGCCGGGCCAGGAAGTTGATGGCCATGGCCTGCTGCGGTTCATCCAGCCGGCTGGCTGCCACTTGATAGCCGTAGACGGCTTGCTGTTCTCCCAAAGCTGCCGCGCGCAGCGCTGAATCCACAGTGACACCCGAACGCGGTTCCAGTGTTGAGCTGCACTGTGGCCCCTGGGGCATGGCAAAGTCGTGCTGGGCGGAAAGGAAGGCTGACGCAGGCACTGTGACCCCGGCCGCGGCCCCCAGTTCCTGGGCTTCCAACAGTTGGCTGGTGCCCACCGCGGCAAAGACCCTGCCCATGGCCCGCTCGGCAGTCAATGCGTCCTGCATCAACTTCTCACCGCTGCCGGTCAACCCGGTCAACAAGGAGGTCAAGGTCGCTGTTGCCGTGGTGGCACTGTCCGTGGCTTCATCCGTCGTCACGGGCAAACCATCGTCCAGTGCGGCAGCCTGCATCTCCAGGTTTTCCGCCGTGCGGGCCAGCACCTTCGCCAAGGTGGGTGTGCCGCCTCCATCACTTAAAAGCGAGGCGGCCGCAGAGAGGGCAGTGGTGCGCTCCCACGCGGACTGGCGGTTCACCTCGGTATCGGCTGGTCCGGCTGCTGAATTGTCCTGCCTCACCAGCGCAGTACCCAAGGCGGCTACGAAAATTGAGATCAGCAGCAGGGACAACGCGCCGCGCAGGAACAGGGCGAGGCGGCTGCGCCTCCTTCCGGGATCCTGTGGCACGGATTGTTGGAATCGGGCCTCGGCAGTGGTTTCCTCCAACGCCGCGGTGACGGGCTCGGATGCCGCAGCGGATTTGGCATTGCCCGCCCCGGACGCGCCTGTGTTGATGTCAACGTCGGCGGCCGGGTTTTGCTCAGCCAAGCGTCTTTCGCGGCGGGATTGGTGGGCCGAATCGACTGTCGCTTGCTCTGTTGACTGGGCAGCGGATGCGACGCCGGCTGCCTGTGCCACCCCGGGCGCCGCCGGCCCGGGCGCTGCCACCCCGGGCGCAAGCGGGGCGAGAGGTTCCCCCGGATTGCCGGCAAGGCCTTTTCCGGTCTCCTGCACAGGGTCCGGTGCGGTTTTGTCCGAGGTGGCAGCGGCCGTGGATGATTTTGCCGGCGCACCGGCATCGACGGCCTTGCTCGGTGCTGACGCGCTGTCTTTGGGGAAGGCCTTGCTGGCGGAATCCACAGCACCTCCGCTTGCCGGCTGCACCGTGTCGTTGGCGCCGTCACCGCGCAATTCCGCCGCGGGGACGCCACCAGTTGTCACCTCATGCCCGGCTCCAGGCGTCGGACCCGCCGGCGCGGAAGTTTCCGGAACCGTGCCAACCGGTGTCTTGGCAGCGGCCGGCACCTGGCCGGGGTTGGCAGCGGCGGGCACCTGGCCGGGGTTGGCAGCGGCGGGAGGGGATTGTTTGAGCTGTTCGGTGGCGGGTGGGAGCAGTTCCCCCTTGGCGCCAATGAGCAGCACTGCAGCTCCCGCCGGCTCAGCGGTCACGGGGGCCCCGGCCGGAGCCGTGGCGCGGCGTGGGCCCTTGCGCTTGGCGGACGGCCTGCGAAGAGGCTCGGCCTGCCCGGCGTCTGTCTGCGCGGCGCCGGGGTGCTTGGCTCCTGGGCGCTCGGCCCCGGAAGGGGATGAAGGGTTGGTCACAACTGTTGATCATCTCACGGTGGCGCTTCATCCTGCGTACTGCGGAGGAGGACGCCCTGGCGGCACACCGTGTGCGTCCATACTCACACGAAAAGTAGTCGGCGGCATCGGGGGAAACTCGGTACTGTAGATACCTACAACATCATCAATAGGGAGGCGTGCGTTTTCATGACCAAGCCAGCCAGGCCGCAATCGGCCGCACGCTCAGGAAACCGGCCCGCGGGCATGGATCCGGCATTGGAAGCTGCGAGGCTTCATGCATTACTGGCTCCCACGGTGGCTGCCGCCGACTTGTTCCTGGAGGAAGTCAAGGTGCACTTCGCCGGCTCCCACCGCACCGTATCGGTCATCGTGGATCTGGCCGATGATCAGCAGGGCGGCGTTGGCCTTGATGCCATCTCCGCCATTTCACGTGAACTTTCGGAAGCCATGGATGCCGACCCGGACGACGACGGCAGTGCCTACGATTTGGAAATCTCCTCCCCGGGTGCAACCCGTCCCTTGACCGAGCCGCGCCATTGGCGCCGGGCCTTGGGCCGGATGGTCAAAATCAACGCCTCGGACCGGGAGAACTTCATGGGCCGCGTGTTGGCCGTGGAGGACGACGGCGTGCTGTTCCTGCCCGAACTTCCCGTGAAGAAGGGCATGAAGGCCAAGCAGGGGGAACCTGAAAAGGTGCCGTTTGCAGTGATCCGCCGTGGTGTTGTGGAGTTGGAATTTGCCCGCCTTGATGAGGCGGAGCTCGATTTGGAATTTGAACCGGCCGCCAATGGCGCGGTCGACGGAGAGGGAAGCTGACCTTGAACATTGATATGAGCGCACTGCGGGAGTTGGAGCGTCAGCGGGAATTTCCCCTGGACAAGCTCATCCCCACCATTGAACAGGCCTTGTTGATGGCTTATCACAAGTCGCCTGGCTGCCACGAGATTGCGCGCGCCGAGCTGGACCGCAAGAGTGGACATGTGACCATTTGGGCGGCGGAACTTGACGACGACGGCGCCCCCATCGGCGAGTTCGACGACACCCCCAAGGGTTTTGGCCGCATTGCTGCCAGCACCGCACGCCAGATCATCCTGCAGCGCCTGCGCGACGAGGAAGACGACGCAGTGGTGGGTGAATTCCGCGGCAAGGAAGGCGAGCTGGTCTCCGGCCAGATCCAACAGGGCAACAACCCCAACATGATCCAGGTCAATCTTGGAGCCGTTGAAGGCGTGCTGCCTCCCAATGAGCAGGTTCCCGGTGAAAGCTACCGCCACGGAAGCCGGATCCGGTCCTTTGTGGTGGACGTCCGCCGGGGCACCAAGGGCCCCGCCATTACGCTCTCGCGCTCACACCCGGGCCTGGTGCGCAAGCTCTTTGAAATGGAAGTGCCGGAAATTGCCGACAACACTGTGGAGATCGTTTCACTGGCACGCGAAGCCGGCCACCGCACCAAAATGGCAGTGCAGGCGAACAAGGCCGGGGTCAATGCCAAGGGTTCATGCATTGGGGAAATGGGTTCCCGCGTCCGCGCGGTCATGGCAGAGCTGAACGACGAGAAAATCGACATCATTGATTTTCACGAGGATCCAGCCATTTTCATTGCCAATTCACTCTCACCGTCGAAGGTGATTTCAGTCACCATTGTCGATGAGGCTGCCCGTTCCGCCCGTGTGGTTGTCCCTGATTATCAGTTGTCTTTGGCCATTGGCAAGGAGGGTCAGAACGCCCGCCTGGCCGCAAAGCTCACCGGTTGGCGCATAGACATCGTCTCCGATGCCGCGGCGGAATAGGTCTGCACCATAACTGGGCGGTAGAATGGATCTCACCGGGATTCCGAATGCCCTGAACCCTTAGCACCGAAGGTAACAGCACACTTGGCAATACAAGCAGTCGCAGCGCAGAGCAATCAGCCGCAGCGCCCAGCGAATGTTGCCAGAGGTGCTGTTCGAACGTGTGTGGGGTGCAGGAAGGTGGGGGACCGGAGCGAGTTGGTGCGGCTGGTGAGGACAAGCACCGCTTCCGGTGACATGGAAGTGGCTGTTGATCTCCGACGCCGTCTGCCTGGCCGGGGAGCATGGCTTCACCCCGATCCGGCATGTTGGTCAAAAGCGTTGAAGCGACGCGCCATCGGCAGGGCCCTTCCCGGGGTCACTGCGGTGGCAGCCGCCGAATCGTTTGCAGCCAACGAATTGGCCCTTGTGGCAAAACCCGAAGCACGAACCTAATTGTCCCTTTTGTGAAAGCGGGTCAGAAAACCGATGGAAACCCGATGAGTACCCAGCGATGAGTGCCCAAAAATGAGCAATTTCATGTGCTCTCACGCCGCCCTTTCCGACATGGAATGGTGCAGTAAGAATTAAACAGCCCGTACCTGTCCGGTGCGGGCTGAGACAGGAGAAATGTGGCCAAGGCCCGCGTACACGAGCTTGCAAAAGAGCTCGGCATCACCTCAAAAGAAGCAGTAAGCAAACTGCAGGAACTCGGCGAATTCGTTCGTTCGGCATCCTCCACCATTGAGGCCCCCGTCGTGAAGAAGCTTCGCGACGCATTCCCGGCAGCACCCAAGGCTGCCGAATCCAAGGCTGCCGAATCCAAGCCTGCGGCTTCGCCCGCACCGGCCGCAGCCGCCCCCAAGGCGGCAGCACCGGCTCCCGCGGAGGCGTCTGCCCCGGCAGCCCCTTCGGCAGTGCCCGGACCCAAGGCGGCAGCATCGGCTGCCAAGCCCGGCGCCAAGGCTGCCCCGGTGAAAGCCGCCCCGGCAGCCCCCGCCGCTGAGGCACCCGCAGCACCGGCTCCCGCCGCTCCGGCAGCACCGGCTCCCGCAGAGGCAGCTGCCCCGGCAGCCGCCGAGCCCGCTGCCCCGGCCGCACCTGCCGGCAAGGCTGGTGCACCCGGAGCCCCGCGCCCCGGCAACAACCCCTTCGCAACGTCCCAGGGCATGCCGCGCTCCGGCGCGCGGTCCGAGACACGCAATGAGACCCGGAATGAAACCCGCAACGAGAACCGCAGCGACAGCCGCGCGCCCCGTCCCGCGGCCGGCGCAGCCGGTGGCGCAGGCCCCCGTCCGGGGAACAATCCCTTTGCCACCTCCCAGGGCATGCCGCGTCCGGGTGGCCCACGCACGCCTGAAGCTGGAGCAGGCGGCCCCCGCCCGGGTGGTCCCCGCCCCGCGGCAGGTGCCGGTGGCCCCCGTCCCGCAGCAGGTGCCGGTGGTCCCCGTCCGGGTGCCCCGCGTCCGGCCGGCGCCCCGGGTGCCGGTGGACCCCGTCCCGGCGCACCCCGTCCTGGAGGTGCGGCACGTCCCACACCCGGCATGATGCCCAACCGCACCGAGCGCCCCGCGGCTCCCGGCCGCGGCAATGACCGTCCCGGTGCTCCGGGCCGTGGCCGTCCGGGTGCTCCCGGCGCAACGCCAGGCGGCGCTCCGGGTGGAGCTCCCGCCGGTGGTGGCTTCGGCAAGGGTGGCCGCGGCCGCGGTGGCACCCAGGGTGCCTTCGGCAAGGGCGGCGCAGGCCGTGGCAAGCAGCGCAAGTCCAAGCGCGCCAAGCGCCAGGAACTTGAGCAGATGAGTGCTCCTTCACTGGGCGGCGTGAGCGTGCCCCGTGGAGACGGCAACAGCGTCATCCGTCTGCGTCGCGGCTCGTCCATCTCGGACTTCGCCGACAAGATCGAGGCAAACCCGGCAGCGCTGGTGACGGTGCTCTTCCACCTGGGCGAAATGGCAACCGCCACCCAGTCCCTGGATGAAGACACCTTTGCCCTGTTGGGTGCCGAGCTGGGCTACAAGGTCCAGGTCGTTTCCCCGGAGGACGAGGAGCGCGAACTGCTCAGCAGCTTCGACATTGACTTCGACGCCGAGCTTGAAGCCGAAGGCGACGAGGACCTTGAGGTCCGCCCGCCGGTGGTCACGGTCATGGGTCACGTTGACCACGGTAAGACGCGCCTGTTGGATGCTATCCGCAAGTCCGACGTCGTCGCCGACGAGCACGGTGGCATCACGCAGCACATTGGTGCGTACCAGATCGTGCATGAGCACGACGGCAACGAACGCTCCATCACCTTCATTGACACTCCCGGCCACGAGGCGTTCACCGCCATGCGTGCCCGGGGTGCCAAGGTCACCGACATTGCCATCCTGGTGGTTGCCGCCGATGACGGTGTGATGCCGCAGACCATTGAGGCGCTGAACCACGCACAGGCCGCCAATGTGCCGATCGTGGTGGCGGTGAACAAGATCGACAAGGACGATGCCAACCCGGAGAAGATCCGTGGCCAGCTGACCGAGTACGGTCTGGTTCCGGAGGAATACGGTGGCGACACCATGTTCGTGGACGTCTCCGCCCGCAACGGCATCAACATTGAGGAACTCCTCGAAGCTGTGCTGTTGACGGCCGACGCCGCCCTGGACATGCGCGCCAACCCGAACAAGGACGCCCGCGGCATTGCCATTGAAGCGAACCTGGACAAGGGCCGCGGTGCTGTTGCAACCGTGCTGGTCCAGTCCGGCACCCTGCACGTCGGTGACACCATTGTTGCCGGCACTGCCCATGGCCGTGTCCGCGCCATGTTCGATGAAAACGGTGAAGTGCTCACCGCGGCGGGTCCGTCCCGCCCGGTCCAGGTGCTGGGTCTGTCCAACGTTCCCCGCGCCGGTGACACCTTCTTCGTGACCTCCGACGAGCGCACGGCCCGCCAGATCGCTGAAAAGCGTGAAGCTGCCGACCGCAACGCGGCCCTGGCCAAGCGTCGCAAGCGCATCAGCCTGGAGGACTTCGACCAGGCAGTTGCCGATGGCAAGGTTGACACGCTGAACCTGATCCTCAAGGGTGACGTTTCCGGTGCCGTTGAGGCGCTGGAGGATTCACTGCTGAAGATCGACGTCGGCGAAGGCGTGCAGTTGCGCGTCATCCACCGCGGTGTCGGTGCCATCACGCAGAACGACGTGAACCTGGCCACCGTGGACAACGCCATCATCATCGGCTTCAACGTCAAGCCCGCCGAGCGGGTGGCCGAACTGGCCGACCGCGAAGGTGTGGACATGCGCTTCTACTCGGTCATCTACGGCGCCATTGATGACATTGAGCTGGCCCTGAAGGGCATGCTCAAGCCCGAGTACGAGGAGGCACAGCTGGGCACCGCGGAAATCCGCGAGGTCTTCCGTTCCTCCAAGCACGGCAACATTGCCGGTTCCATCGTCCGTTCCGGCACCATCCGCCGCAACACGAAGGCCCGCGTGCTGCGTGGCGGCAAGGTCATTGGTGACAACCTCACCGTTGACTCGCTCAAGCGCTTCAAGGATGACGCAACCGAAGTCCGCACGGACTTCGAGTGTGGCATTGGTTTGGGGTCGTTCAACGACCTCCAGGCCGAGGACATCATTGAGACGTTCGAAATGCGCGAGAAGCCGCGCGCCTAGCAACAAGTGAGCCGGCTGGGTGTCCATGGGACGCCCAGCCGGCTTTTTCTTCCCTAGGATGGTGTGGACACCTTTCCTATCGTCAACATTTTTAGGAGTTCATCATGGCTGATTCAGCCCGCGCGTCAAAGCTAGCCCAGCGCATCAAGGTTGTCGTGGCCGAAGGCTTGCGGGCCAAGGTCAAGGACCCGCGCGTGGAGGGCATCACCGTCACCGACGCCCGTGTGACCAACGACCTGCAGCACGCCACCATCTACTACACGGTCTTTGGTGATGAGACCGCCGGCAGCGAGGCCAAGATCGGGCTCGAGCGCGCCAAGGGTGTGCTCCGGGCCGAGGTGGGCCGGAACATCACCGTGCGCCTGACGCCCACCCTGGAATTCGTGGCCGATGAGATCCCCGAAAACGCCTCCAACCTTGAGGCGCTGCTGCGGGTGGCCAAGGAGCGGGACGCGAAACTGGCGGAAATTTCCGCCACCGCGCAGTTCGCCGGCGAAGCCGACCCCTATAAGAAGGACGAGGAAGACGCCGGCGACGCCTAATCCGGACGCCTGGGCCTCCAGGCACAAAAAAGCACCTGCCGCACTGTGCGGCAGGTGCTTTTTTGGGTGCCGGGACTATCCCCAGGTGATGGGGTTGTCGCGGTACTTGTTGTCCTTGTAGTTCTCGTAGTTGAAGTTCGAGTCGTCGTAGCTGGCGGTGGTCACTTCATCACCGGCAGGGGCCAAAAAGACGCTGCAGATGGTCTTGCTGGAGCCCACCACGTAGCTGAAGGCATCGCCGTCGCCCTCCGTTTTGAAGTTGCCCGAGTCGCATTCGCCCATGGTCCCCATGACAATGAGCTTTTGCGCCTCGGTGCCGTCCTTGAGGTGGCCCTGGATGCGCGGATCGCCAATGCCGGCCGAGGGCTTGCTCAGAGAGGTCAGTGTCACGTCGGTGAAGACGTAGTACGGGATTTGGCCGGCAAATTTCGAGGCGTCCTTCAGTGCCGCCAGATCTGCCTCGCTGCCCTTGACGATCTTTGTGACCTTCGTCTCGTGCGTGGCTTCCTTGTACTTCTCCGTGCCCTGCTCGCCGCTGTTGCTGTGGGTGTAGGCCACCTCGCCAAACTTCAGTTCGGTGCCGGGCTCGGTGATTTTTCCGGCGGCGGCGGGGGCGTTGGTGGCAGCCTTGGTGGCCGCTGCCGTGGTGGGTGAGTCTTCCCCGCCGCGGTCAGAGGATGCGGAAGTGGACTCAGGCGTTGCCGCGGCGGCGCTTTGTTCCTGCGCTGCCGGGCTGGAATCGCCGTCGTTGCCGGCACCTGGGCTGGGCAGGCAGCCGGTGAGCGCCAAGGTGAGGGCGGCACCTGCACCAAGTGCGGCCAGCGAACGCTTGGGGGCGGGGCTTGTTGTGGACTTCATGGTTCTCCGTCAATGATGGGTGCGAAATGTTTACTCCACTGAACAGACTAAAACACTGCGCGGCGTCCGGCGATGGGGACAACTCACCATGAGGGGCGGCGGGTGCGGATATACTTCAAAGCGTGCTTTCTGGACTGGTAATTGTAGACAAACCGCAGGGATGGACCAGCCACGACGTGGTGGGCCGGATGCGAAGGCTTGCAGGGACCCGCAAAGTGGGCCATGCCGGCACCCTTGACCCCATGGCCACGGGAGTGCTGGTGGTGGGCATCAACAAGGCCACCCGCCTGCTGACGTACATAGTGGGGACCGGCAAAAGCTACCAGGCCACCATCCGGCTCGGCGCCACCACCGTGACCGACGACGCCGAGGGTGAGGTCACTGCCACCGCCGCCACCGGGATGGTCACCGATGCGGCCATTGCCGCCGGCATCGCGGCTTTGCGCGGTCCCATCATGCAGGTGCCCAGCAGCGTCAGCGCCATCAAGGTCAACGGTGAACGCGCCTACGCCCGGGTCCGCTCCGGCGAGGATGTAAAGCTTGCCGCCCGGCCCGTCACCATCCACGGTTTTGACGTGGCGCAGATCCGCCGTGTGGACGGCTTCATTGACCTGGACGTCACGGTGGAGTGCTCCTCCGGAACCTACATCCGGGCGCTGGCCCGCGACCTCGGCGCCGGCCTGAACGTGGGCGGCCACCTGACCGCCCTGCGGCGCAGTGCGGTGGGCCCCTACACCTTGGCACAGGCCAGCACGCTTGAGGAACTGGCCAGTGAAATGCGGATTTTGGACATTGCCGACGCCGCCCGGGCCCTCATGCCCGTCCGCGAGCTGAGCGCCCACGAGGCCGTGGAGCTGTCCTTTGGCCGGCGCATCCCCGCCAGTGCGGAGGGCACCCACACGGCCGAGGCGCCCGCTGCGGCCTTTGCCCCCGACGGCACCCTGGTGGCGCTGCTTTTCGATGCCGGCCGGCACGCCAGGCCCGTTTTGGTGTTCCCTGCGGATGCGCCGCCGGCATCCGGCACTCCGGGCCGGGACGTGGCGCCGTGAGCGTTGACGGCTGGTTCATAGCCGGGACCGTGGTCGGGGGCGCGTCCACCGTCATTTGCCTCCTAGCCGGGATCCTGAAAAGGAAACCCAATGATCTGACCCTGCTGTCCCTGGCCGGCGTGGAACTTTTCATTGTGGTCTACGCCGTCGCCGCCGCCATCCGCCTGGCCGGTTCCGAAGCGCTGGTGGGCGAGGCCTGGGAGTTCTGGGGCTACGTCTTTACGGCCGCCATGCTGCCGGTGGCGGGCTTTTACTGGGCCATGCTGGAACGCACCCACTGGTCCAACTTCGTGATGGCCTTTGTGGGGGTCACGGTGGCGGTCATGCTGGCCCGCATGGCACAAATTTGGTATGGAACAACCACTGCCGCACCCGCGGCGCTCAATGCGCTGCATTTAGGACTTGGACTATGAACACCTCAACATCGCGCGTCCGCAACCCGCAGGGGCGCACCTCCGGCGCCGGCCGCCTGCTCATCACCGTCTACGGGATCTTCGCCATTTCCGCCACCGCCCGGGCCGCGTTCCAAATTGCCACCCACTTTGCCGACGCGCCGGTGGCCTACCTGCTCTCGGGCTTCGCCGCAGTGGTCTACATTGTGGCCACGGTGGCCCTGGCGAAGCCGGGCGTCCGCTGGGCCCGCATTGCCGCCGCGGCCGTCTGCGTGGAGTTGGCGGGCGTGCTGGTGGTGGGGGCCTTGAGCGTCTTTGACGCCCAGGCCTTCCCGCATGCCACGGTGTGGAGCATGTTTGGCCGCGGCTACGGTTACATCCCCCTGCTGCTGCCCGTGCTGGGACTCATTTGGCTGTACCGGCACCGGGACGCCACATGACGTCTGGGGTCTTGGACGGTGCACACCCGCGGCTGACGGCCGGGACCACCACCCTGCGCCGCTTTGAAACTTCCGACGCCGCAGCGTTTGCCGCCATTCACCGGGACCGGGAGAACGTGCGGTGGACCGGCTCCGTGCCGGACATGGATGCGGAGGCCGCCGCCGCGTACATCGACGGCAATCTGGCCGCCGGCTGGGACAGCGGCAAACAGCTGCGCCTGGCCGTGGCTGAACACCTTGGCGGTGCTGACACCGTGGTGGGGACCGTGAGCCTGCAGGAGGTGTTTTCCACCCGGCCCGGCGGTTCCGCCGCCGTGGGCATTAAGATGCTGCCGCAGGGCCGGGGAACGGGCAGCGCGGCACGGGCCGTGGAACTGCTTTGCCGCTGGGCCTTTGACGGCCTGGGCCTGGAGTACCTGCACTGGCACAGCGCCGCAACAAATTACCCGGGGCTGGCCCTGGCCCGGCGCTGCGGCTTCGTGGCTGGGGCACCCATCGCCGGCTGGGGCCATGAAGCCGGCCGCGTGGTGGACGGCGTCATCCTCAGCCTCGACGCCGCGCAATGGGCGGCCCGGAACGGGCAGGCTGCCGGCCCCGCGGTGCCTGAGCTGCGGGCGGACACCGTGGTGCTGCGGGCCCTGACCATGGCCGACGCGCCCGCGTTGATTGGGTTTTGCCGCGATCCGGAATCCGTGCGGTGGACCACTGTCCCGCTGGACTACACCCTGGCCCACGCCCAAGCCTTCATTGGCCACCTTGTCCCTGAGGGCTGGCGCACCGGGAAGGTTTTGACCTTCGCCGTGGCGGACCCCGCCAGCAACGCCCTGCTGGCAACGGTGGACCTGCAGTGCAGGATCCCCAAGGCGGCAGCGGTGGGCATCAACGTGGGCCCTACGGCCCGGGGCACCGGAATTGCCGAAGCGGCGGTGCGTGTGCTGCTGGAGTACGCCTTCGGGGAGCTGGGGCTGGACTTTGTGCACTGGCATGCCATGGTCCCGAACTGGGGGAGCCGGAAGCTGGCGTGGAAGCTGGGCTTTGCTTTTGACGGCGAGCTGCGCGGCAGCCACAACGACCGGGGAACACCGCGCGGGCAGTGGGTGTTGTCACTGGCGGCCGGGGAGCCGCGCACACCGCAGCTGCCCTGGACCGGTCCGGCACCCGCCACGCGGTAGCCTAGAAAAACCGCCACCACCGCGGCGGCGCTGAAATGGCAGCGCCGCCGCGGACCACTGAGTCAACGGATGAGGAAAAGCTGTGCACATTTGGAACAGTCTTGATGAGGTTCCCCTGGATTTTGGCCCCTGCGTGGTCACTCTGGGAAATTTTGACGGCTTGCACCGCGGGCACCAGGAGGTCCTGGGGCAGGTGCGTGCCGAAGCCGCCGCGCGCGGCGCGCACAGCGTGGCGCTGACCTTCGATCCGCACCCGGCGCTGATCCACCGCCCGGAGTCCGCACCTGCCCAGATCATGGGGTTGGAGGAGAAGCTGGCGGCCATGGCGGCGCTGGGGCTCGACGGGGTGCTGGTGATGCCCTACAACCTGGAGTTTGCCCAGCAGACGCCCCGGGAGTTCATTGAAAACGTCTTTGTCCGCGGGCTGCGCGCCTGCGCCGTGGTGGTGGGGGAGGACGTCCGCTTTGGCCGGGGCAACGCGGGGGAACTGTCCACCATGCAGGAGCTGGGCCGGCAGCTGGGCTTTGACGTCATCACCGTCAATGATGAGGGCCATGACCGCCGCTGGTCCTCCACCTGGGTCCGTGAAGCCCTTGACAAGGGCGAGGTGGACACGGCGGCGCAGGTGCTGGGCCGGCACCACAGCGTGCGTGGCGAGGTGGTCCACGGCGCCGCCCGCGGACGGGAACTGGGATTCCCCACCGCGAACCTCTCGGCCAAATCCACCGGGATCATCCCTGCCGACGGCGTGTATGCCGGCTGGTTGACCGACTCCCGCGGACACCGCTGGCCGGCGGCCATCTCCGTCGGTTCCAACCCCACCTTCGTGGGCGTGTCCCGCCAGGTCGAGGCGCATGTCATTGACCGGCCCGAGGAGCCGGTGGAGGACTTCAACCTGTATGGCCAACGCGTCCGGCTGGAATTTGTCCGGCATCTGCGCGGGATGGTGGCCTACACGGGGCCGGCGGCGCTCATTGAGCAAATGCATCTGGACGTGGTGCAGGCCCGCCAGGTGCTGGCGGCGCCGCCCCGTGGCGCCGCCGCCTCCCACAGCCCCGCTTCGACAGAAGCGCCGGCGGTGGACTAAACTGGTCTTTGGAGTCCGGCTGCAGTCCGTGGTGGCTGGATTCCCTTGTGTGCGGGCAGTTTTGGGCCCGGCCGCAAGCAACATGTTCACGGCACACCAGAGGAGTCAGTTGTGGCACTTGAAGCCGCTGTAAAGCAGGAAATCATGAAGGCTTACGCCACCAGCGAAGGTGACACCGGCTCTCCCGAGGTTCAGGTTGCGATGCTCTCGCGCCGCATCCTGGATTTGACCGAGCACTTGAAGATGCACAAGCATGACCACCACACCCGCCGCGGCCTGATGGCCCTGGTTGGTCGCCGTCGTCGTCTGCTGGGGTACTTGAAGGACACTGACATCACCCGCTACCGTACGCTCATCGAGCGCCTCGGCCTGCGTCGCTAGTTTGCGCATAAAAGGCGGCTTTCCAGCTAACGGGACACCCTTGTGTTCCGAAACGCTGGGGGGTCGCCTTTCATGGTTTGTAAAACATATATTGTGAAGTAGGGGCCGGCGGTCCGTTCCGTCGGCACCAAACCCGCAACGCTTGAGGGCGCACGTTCTTTCATTCACGCATTCGCGGTCCTCGGTAGTGGCTTCCGGGACGCGCACCTGGCCAAGGTCCTTGGCAGGCGCCGTCGTCCCGTGGGCCTCGATCGAAGACCGGGTGTAGTACAGGCACCACGGCACCATCCGGTGGTGGTCTGTGAAAAGAATGAACTGTGCGTCCTTGCAGCAGGGGTTCATTGAAGAACACTTAAAAGGAAATGGAGGTGACTCTCTATGGAGGGTCCCGAGATTCAGTATTCAGAGGCCGTCATTGACAACGGCCGTTTCGGCACACGCGTTGTCCGCTTTGAAACCGGCCGCCTTGCCCAGCAGGCCGCCGGTGCGGCCATGGTCTACATTGACGAGGACACTGTCCTGCTGTCGGCCACCACGGCCGGCAAGCACCCGCGCGAAGGCTTTGACTTCTTCCCGCTGACGGTCGACGTCGAAGAGCGCATGTACGCTGCCGGCCGCATTCCGGGCAGCTTCTTCCGCCGCGAGGGCCGCCCCTCCACCGAGGCCATCCTGGCCTGCCGCCTGATGGACCGTCCGCTGCGCCCGGCCTTCGTCAAGGGCCTGCGCAACGAGGTCCAGGTGGTCGTGACGGTCTTGGCCATCAACCCCGACGTGCTCTACGACGTGGTGGCCATCAACGCCTCCTCCATGTCCACGCAGCTTTCCGGCCTGCCGTTCTCCGGCCCCATTGGCGGCGTGCGCGTGGCCTTGATCGACGACGGTGCGGGCCCGCAATGGGTTGCCTTCCCGAAGCACTCCGAACTGGAAAACGCCGTGTTCAACATGGTGGTGGCCGGCAAGGCTGCCGGTGATGACGTTGCCATCATGATGGTGGAGGCCGAAGCCACCGAGAACTCCTGGAAGCTCATCAAGGAACAGGGCCACCAGGCCCCCACCGAGGAAATTGTTTCCGAGGGCCTGGAAGCCGCCAAGCCTTTCATCAAGGCCCTGTGCGATGCGCAGGCGGATTTGGCAGCACGCGCGGCCAAGCCCACGGTTGAATTCCCGGTCTTCTTGGACTTCGAAGACGACGTCTACGACGCCGTCGAAAAGGCCGCCGCCACCAAGCTGGCGGCAGTGTTCACCATTGCCGACAAGCAGGAGCGCGAGAACGCCTCCGATTCCCTCAAGGACGAGACCATTGCCGCCCTGGCAGCGGACTTTGCCGGCCGGGAAAAGGAACTCTCCGCAGCCTTCCGTGCCGTCACCAAGCACGTCATCCGCCAGCGCATCCTCACCGAGCAGGTCCGCATCGACGGCCGCGGCCTCACTGACATCCGCCAGCTCACCGCCGAGGTCGAGGTCCTGCCGCGGGT
Source organism: Specibacter sp. NPDC057265 (assembly GCF_042668835.1). Taxonomy (NCBI): domain Bacteria; kingdom Bacillati; phylum Actinomycetota; class Actinomycetes; order Micrococcales; family Micrococcaceae; genus Specibacter; species Specibacter sp. NPDC057265. The sequence goes on along the minus strand of NZ_JBHUYE010000001.1, from coordinate 74,825 downwards.
GCATGGTTCGGCCATCTTTGAGCGCGGCGAAACCCAGATCATGGGCGTCACCACCTTGAACATGCTCAAGATGGAACAGCAAATTGACTCGCTGAGCCCCGTGACGCGCAAGCGCTACATGCACAACTACAACTTCCCGCCGTACTCCACCGGTGAGACCGGCCGTGTGGGCTCGCCCAAGCGCCGCGAAATCGGCCACGGCGCCCTGGCCGAGCGGGCACTGGTTCCCGTGCTGCCCACGCGTGAGGAATTCCCCTACGCCATCCGCCAGGTCTCCGAGGCGCTGAGCTCCAACGGCTCCACCTCCATGGGTTCGGTGTGCGCCTCGACCCTGTCGCTGCTCAACGCCGGCGTGCCCTTGAAGGCACCCGTTGCAGGCATCGCCATGGGCCTGGTCTCCGACCAGGTGGACGGCCAGACCCGCTACGCGGCCCTGACCGACATCCTCGGTGCCGAAGATGCCTTCGGCGACATGGACTTCAAGGTTGCCGGCACCGCCGAGTTCGTCACGGCCATCCAGCTGGACACCAAGCTGGACGGCATCCCGGCCTCCGTGCTGGCCGCCGCGCTGAAGCAGGCACGCGAAGCCCGCCTGCACATCCTCAGTGTCCTCACCAGCGCCATTGACGTTCCGGACGAGCTCTCCGAGTTCGCCCCCCGCGTCATTGCCGTGAAGATCCCGGTGGACAAGATCGGCGAGGTCATTGGGCCCAAGGGCAAGATGATCAACCAGATCCAGGAGGACACCGGCGCGGACATCTCCATTGAAGATGACGGCACCGTGTACATTGGCGCCACCAACGGCCCCTCTGCCGACGCGGCCCGTTCGGCCATCAATGCCATTGCCAACCCCCAGGTTCCCGAAACCGGCGAACGGTACCTTGGCACGGTTGTGAAGACCACCACCTTTGGTGCCTTCATTTCGCTGACCCCGGGCAAGGACGGCCTGCTGCACATCTCCGAGCTGCGCAAGCTGGCCGGCGGCAAGCGTGTGGACAATGTCGATGACGTGGTGTCCGTGGGCCAGAAGATCCAGGTGGAAATCACCAAGATCGACGACCGCGGCAAGCTCTCCCTCTCCCCGGTGGTTGCCGAGGAAGGCGAAAGCGCCGAAGAGGCAATTGCCGAAAGCGTTGCCGAGTAGTTCATGGCGATGACCCTTTTGCCGCTTCACAGCGCTGCCGACGGCCTGGCGGAGAACACCTCAACCCTCATTTCGGGCACGGCCGACGGCGCCGCCGTGCGCCGTTCGGTCCTGCCCGGGGGAGTGCGGGTGCTCACCGAGGCCATGCCGGGGCAGCGCAGTGCGTCAATTGGGTTCTGGGTTGGTGTTGGCTCTCGGGATGAAGCCGAGGGCCAACACGGCTCAACCCACTTCCTGGAGCACCTGTTGTTCAAGGGCACCAGGCGCCGGACGGCGCTGGACATAGCGTCGGCCTTTGACGAGGTGGGCGGTGAATCCAACGCCGCCACGGCCAAGGAAAGCACCTGCTACTACGCCCGCGTGCTGGACACCGACCTGCCCATGGCCATTGACGTCATTGCCGACATGGTCACCTCCGCGGTCATTGATCCGGCCGAGCTGGAGCAGGAACGCGACGTCATCCTGGAGGAAATCGCCATGGACGGCGACGACCCCACCGACGTTGCGCATGAAAAATTTGTGCAGGCGGTGCTGGGCAGCCACGCCTTGGGCCGCCCCATTGGCGGGACCCCCGAGGCCATCAAGGCCGTTCCCCGCGCCTCGGTGTGGGAACACTACCAAAAACACTACCGGCCCGAAACCCTGGTCATCACCGCCGCCGGCGGCCTGGACCACGAGCAGGTGTGCCGGCAGGTGCTGTCCGCGCTGACGGCCGCCGGCTGGTCCCTGGACGCCGACGTTGCCCCCGTGGCGCGCCGCAGCCCCGCAGCCGTGCAGATCACCGGCACCGCCGGGCTGCATGTGGTGACGCGCCAGGTGGAGCAGGCCAACATCATTGTGGGCTGCCCCGCCATCACGGCCACGGATGGGCGCCGCTACGTCATGAGCGTGCTGAACGCCATCTTGGGCGGCGGCATGTCCTCACGCCTGTTCCAGGAAATCCGGGAAAAGCGTGGCCTGGTGTATTCGACCTATTCCTTCTCCTCGGCCTACGCCGACGCCGGCTACTTTGGCCTCTACGCTGGCTGCTCCCCGCAAAAGGTGGGCCAGGTCATTGGGCTGCTCACGGCGGAACTGGAGAAGCTGGCCGGCGGGGGCGTCAGCGCCGGCGAGCTGGAAAAGGCCCTGGGCCAGCTGTGTGGCGGCATTGTCCTGGGCATGGAGGACAGCGGCTCGCGCATGTCCCGGCTGGGACGCTCGGAACTGGTGTCCGGGGAATTCCTGGACATTGACGAGACCCTGGGCCGCATCCGTTCGGTCACGGCCACCCAGGTGCAGGAGCTGGCGCGCGAACTGGCCGCCGCGCCCCGCACCATCACGGTGGTGGGCCCCTTTGCCGAAACCGAGACCTTCGGCCTCTAACGCCGTGCTGCCGCCCTTAGCCGCCGGCAAAGGGTGGCAGCACGTCCACCACGTCGTCCTGGGCCAGCACCGTATCCGGTCCGCCGGCGGCGGCCTCGTTCAGTAAAAAGCTGCAGCGGGTCAAGACCTCGGCCAGCGCCGGAACGTGGGCGGAAGCCGACACCGGATGCTCGGCCACCAAATGCGCCGAAAGATCAGCCAGCGTGAAATCACCGGCGCCCCTGTGGGCTGCCAAATCAAGGTGCTGCTCCTCAAGGCCCGTCGCGGCCGCTGCCGCAGCGAAATACCGGATCTGCATTTTTCTATCCTCCGATCGCGCTCATGCTTCGGTCCGGCTGGACGAAGTCCGCATCGCCCAGGCCCGGGTGGCCCATGCCGTGGGCCCGGGGCTTGGCCCACATGGCCTCCTGCCAGCGTGCGGCGACGGCGTCGTCGTCGGCCTCCGTGGTGCCGGCACGCAGCAGCCCCAGCAGGTCCACCTCCGTCAGGGAGAACAGGCAGCTCATGACCTTGCCCTCGGCCGTGATGCGGGTGCGGCGGCAGTCGGTGCAAAAGGGCTCCGTCACGGAGGCAATGATGCCCACCGTGCCGAGCAGCGTGCCGCTGCCCGGGTGCCTGACCTCAAAGCGCTCCGCAGGCGCCCCGTCGCGCGACCGGGGGTCGGGGGCCAGCGTAAACGTGGGCGCCAGCAGCGCCCGGATTTCGGCGGCGGTGATCATGCCCTCGCGGGTCCAGCCGTGGTCGGCGTCCAGTGGCATCTGCTCAATGAAGCGCAGTTCAAAGCCGCGGTCCAGGCTCCACTGCAGCAGTTCCGCGGCATGGCCGTCGTTGATCCCGCGCAGCAGCACGGCGTTGATCTTCACCGGCGTCAGGCCGGCGGCTGCCGCGGCCTCAATGCCGGCCAGCACCTGGTCCAGGAAGGGGCGGCGGGTGAGCTGGAGGAAGGCGTCGTGGTGGAGCGTGTCCATGGATACGTTCAGCCGGGTGAGGCCGGCGTCGGCGAGTGCCTGCGCCTTCTTGGCCAGGCCCACGCCATTGGTGGTCAGCGAAATGGGCAGCTCCGGGTGGTTGCGGCGCAGCGCGGCAATGATGGGCACCAGGTCCGCGCGCACCAGCGGCTCGCCGCCGGTCAACCGCAGCTCGCGCACACCCAGGCGGTCCACCCCCAGGCCCACCAGGCGCACAATTTCAGCGGCGGTGAGCACCTTGTCCTTCTTCAGCCAGTCCAGCCCGGCCTCGGGCATGCAGTAGGTGCAGCGCAAATTGCACTTGTCCGTCAGGGACAGGCGCATGTCGGTGGCTCGGCGGCCAAACTGGTCCAGCAGCCCGCCGCCGTGCCCACCCGTGGACGGGACGTCCGGGCGCACTACGGGCATGCCCAAGGCCACATGATTGCTTTCCATGCCTCAACGCTACGCCATGACGGGTTTCGCGTCTGCCTTGTTCGCCGCCGGCCCAGGTGCATTAAACACTTAGGATGGGGACAACGGCGCCGCCAGGTGCCCCCGGGTGAAGGACGCCATGCGCAGAACAGTTGTGGAACACCAACAGGCCATTGAAACACTGCTGCGGACCGGCTGGACGCGGTTCCCCGACTCGGTGCTGAACGACGCCGGTGCTTTGGTTGCGCTGGACCAGGCGCTCGGGCGGGTCCTGGCGCAGGATCTGGTGGCTGGCGTGGCCCTGCCGCCGTTCAGCAACTCACAAATGGATGGCTACGCCATCAGCGTGGCCATTGATCAACCGGAAAACAGTGATTCGACGGAATCAACCACCTTTGTGGTGGGAGAGACCATTGCGGCCGGGGCGGTGCCGGCGGCGTTGCCCGTCGGCACCGCCGCACCCATCATGACCGGAGCCATGGTCCCGGACGGCGCCAACGCCGTGGTGCCGGTGGAATTGGCTGCACCGGCCCAATTTTTGGCCCCCGGCGGCACGGTGGAGCTGCCGGCCACCACGGCCGGGCGTTTTGTCCGTCCGGCCGGCTCCGACGTGCCGGCCGGGGCCGTGGCCATTGCCGCCGGCACGGTGCTCAACGCCGCCCATTTGGGGTTGGCTGCGGCCCTGGGGTGCACTGCAGTGCAGCTGCGGCGCAGGCCCCGGGTGCTGCTGCTGACCACCGGGGACGAGGTGGTGGCCCCCGGCGGCCCCGAAGCGGCCGCCGGGCTGCCGGCGGGAAAAATATATGACGCCAATGGGATGCTGTTGGCTGCGGCGCTGGCGCAGGCGGGCCTTGAAGTGGTGCATGCGCACATGGTCAGTGACGAGCCGGCGGCACTGCTGCAGGTGCTGGACTCCCGGCTTGGCGGTGGCCCGGCCGGGGCCGGCGTGGAGCTGGTGCTGTCCGTGGGCGGGATCAGCGCCGGTGCCTTTGAAGTGGTGCGCCAGGCGCTGGGGAGCGGGCTGGCGCATGCCGAGATGGATTTTGTCCAGGTGGCTTTGCAGCCGGGCGGGCCACAGGGCCTGGGCACGTACCGTGGGGTGCCCTTTGTGGCTTTTCCCGGAAACCCCGTCAGCGCCTACGTTTCCGTGGAGATGTTCCTGCGGCCCGCCCTGACGGCGCTGCTGGGCGCACCTGCCCCCCGCCACCGGGTGGTGGCGGTCCTGGCGCACGCCCTGACGTCCCCGGCGGGCAAACACCAGATCCGGCGTGCCCGCTACGAGGGCCCGGACTTTGAGGTTGCCGCATCCGTGCGTGAGGTGGGCGGGGAATCCTCCCACCTGCTGGGTGCCCTGGCGCAGGCCAATGCCCTGCTGGAGATCCCCGCGGGGGTCACGAAATTGCAGCCGGGGGCAAAAGTGGAAGTATTGCTGCTGTGACTACATCCGAAGAACCCGTCCCTGATGAGCTTTCCGCCGGCGATGCAACGCCCGGCAAAGCGGCCCTGACCCACCTGCGCGACGACGGCACTGCCGTCATGGTGGATGTTTCGCACAAGGCCGTGACCACCCGCCAGGCCACGGCCGTCGGCACTGTGCACACCACGGCGGAGGTGATGGCGCTGCTGGGCTCCGGCGGCCTGCCCAAGGGCGATGCCCTGGCCGTGGCCCGGGTGGCGGGGATCATGGCGGCGAAGAAGACCCCGGAACTCGTTGCCCTGTGCCACCCCCTGCCGTTGTCGAAGGTCACGGTGGACTTTGAATTGGGCGCCGGTGCCGTGACGGTGCTGGCCACCGTGAAGACCTTGGGCGTGACGGGGGTGGAAATGGAGGCGCTGACGGCCGTTTCCGTGGCGTCCTTGAATGTGTACGACATGATCAAGGCCGTGGACAAGCACGCAGTCATCTCAGGCATTCAGGTGCTGGCGAAGTCCGGGGGCAAAAGCGGGGACTGGGCCGTGGACCCCGCGGGCGGGCATGGTGCAGCACCGGCGCCGGCCCCGGAACGGGGCACGGCATGAGCGCTTCGGTCCCCGGGCGCCCGCCGGGCGGGGCGGCAGTGGTCATCGCCTCCACCCGGGCTGCGCAGGGGATTTATGCCGATTTGACCGGGGACGTCATTGTCCAGTGGCTGCGCGGCCACGGCTTTGCCGTGCATGCCCCCGTGGTGGTCCCGGACGGTGCCGCCGTGGGCGCAGCCCTGCGGACCGCGCTGGAGCAACGGCAGGCGCTGGTCATCACCAGCGGCGGAACGGGGCTGAGCCCGGATGACCAGACCCCTGAAATGACGCGGCCGCTGCTGGACCGTGAAATCCCCGGCATCATGGAAGCCCTCCGCGCCGCCGGACTGGCCAAGACACCCATGGCCGCCCTGAGCCGCGGCCACGCGGGCCTGGCCGGGGGCACCATCATCATTAATCTGCCCGGATCGCCGTCGGCGGTCAGGGACGGCCTGCAGGTTCTGGACCCCATCATCAAGCACCTGTGCGAACAGGCCGGAGGCCGCCATGGGCACTAATGTCCAGGTGGTGGCGGCCTTGTTGAGCCCTGAAACCATCAGCGTTGACATGGCCCTGGCGGCGGTGGACTCCAGCGCGGCCGGTGCCGTGGTGAGTTTTGCCGGCATAGTGCGCAACCACGACGGCGGCCAGCCGGTGCTGCGGCTGAGCTACAGCGCCCACCCGCTGGCATCCCGGGTGCTGCGGGCGGTGGTGGAGCAGCTTGCCGGGGACATCCGCGACCCGGACGGCCACCCCGTGCGCGTGTGGGTGGCCCACCGGGTGGGGCCCCTTGAGGTGGGCGAAGCGGCCCTGGTCTGCGCCGTGTCCTCCTCCCACCGGGCCGAAGCCTTTGAACTGTGCTCCGCCCTGGTCGAACGGATCAAGGCCGAGGTGCCGATTTGGAAGGAGCAGTTCTTTTCCGACGGCAGCGTCGAGTGGGTGGGTGCCGGCGCCGTACCCCAAGAGCTGCCCGGAGCCATCGGCGGGCTGGAAAACCAGTAGGCTAAAAGGCATGAGTGAAAAGCTGAGGGTCGCCGTTTTGGGCGCCAAGGGACGAATGGGAACGGCCGCCACCGCGGCCCTTGACGCCGCGGATGACCTGGAGCTGGTCGCCGCGCTGGGGCGCCACGATTCCCTGGACATTTTGATCCAACGGCAGGTGGACGTGGTGGTTGACCTCACGGTTCCCGACGCCACCGAAGCAAACGTCCACTTTGCCCTCCGCCACGGCATGCACGCGGTGGTGGGCACCACCGGCTGGGACGCGTCCCGGCTGGCGGCGCTGGCGGAACTTTTGACGCACACGCCCAAATCCGGGGTGCTCATAGCCCCCAACTTCGCCCTCGGCTCCGTGCTGGCCACACGTTTCGCCGCCCAGGCCGCACGCTACTTTGAATCAGTGGAAATTGTGGAACTGCACCACCCGCGCAAGGTGGACGCGCCTTCCGGCACGGCCCTGCGCACCGCGGAACTGCTCGCCGCCGCCCGCCAGGACGCCGGCGTGCCCGCAGCCCCGGACGCCACCGAGGGCGGGCTCGACGGCGCCCGCGGAGCCAACGTCCACGGCATCCCCGTGCACAGCGTCCGCCTGGCCGGCCTCGTGGCCCACCAGGAAGTGCTGCTGGGCAGCCACGGGGAGGCCCTGACCATCCGCCACGACTCCTTCAACCACGAATCCTTCATGCCCGGGGTGCTGCTGGGCGTGCGGACAGTCACCGGCAGGCCCGGACTCACGGTGGGCCTGGACGGCTACCTTGACCTGGAGGGCTGAGGGGATGTCAACTGCCGCAGGCAAGGACAGAAAGTTCTCCAAAACCAAGCTGTGGGTGGCCCTGATCACCTTGTTGCTGGTGTTTTACCTGGTGGTCATGATGCAGCGTGCCGTGCTGCTGCTCGGCGATGCGGACCCGGTGGCGAAGCTTTTGGGTGCCGCGTACCTGCTCATTCCCCTGGTGGCGGCCTGGGCCCTGGTCAGCGAGCTGCTCTTTGGTGCCAGAACCGAAAAGATGGCAGGGATCCTGGCGTCCGAGGGCGGCCTGCCCGTCGATGACCTGCCACGGACCCCCGGCGGGCGGATCGTACGCGCCGCCGCCGATGCGGCCTTTGAGAAGTACAAGGTGGAGGCCGAAGCGGCGCCCCAGGACTGGCGTTCCTGGTTCCGGCTCTCCTGCGCCTACGACGCGGCAGGTGACCGCAGCCGGGCCCGCAAGGCCATGCGCGACGCCGTCGCACTGTTCCGCGCCGGCGGCTGAGCCGATGCCCGTGGCCACGAACCCCCGCGACGGGGTGGAACTGCGCTGGGACGCGGTGGGGGAGGGCACACCCCTGCTGCTGGTCCACGGCAGCGCCCTGAGCAAGGCCATTTGGCGCGGCTTTGGCTACACCCGCGCCTTCCAGCACAGCCACCGCGTGATCACCATGGACCTGCGCGGCCACGGCCGCAGCGGCAAACCCCACCACGCCGCCAGCTACACCATGGACACGCTGGCCGCGGACGTCCTGGCCGTGCTGGACGCGGCGCAGGCTCCGGTGGTGCATTACGGCGGCTATTCGGTGGGGGCCAGGCTGGGGTTCGCCCTCGCTGCGGCGGCACCGGAGCGGATCCGCTCCTTCACTTCCCTCGGCGGCAGCTACCGGATTGAGCCCGGCAGCCTGGCGGCCTTGTTTTTCCCCGGGTACGACCAGGCGCTGGCAAGCGGGGGGATGCCCGCCTTTGTGGCCGGCTGGGAGGCCCGGCTGGGGCAGGCGCTCGACGGCAACACCCGGGCGGCGTTTTTGGCCAATGACGCCGCCGCCCTGCGCGCCTACATGGCCCAGACACAAAGCGATCCGGCCGTGTCCGAGGACGCCCTGGCCAGGATGGACGTGCCGGCGCTGCTGATGGCAGGTTCGCGGGACCTGCGCTGCTGGGAAGACTCGCGCCGTGCCGCAGCCATCATGCCCCGGGCCCGGTTTGTGGCACTGCCCGGCCGCAGCCACGGCAGCACCCTGGTGCCGCCGGAGCCGGTGTTGGCCCGGTGGCTGCCGTTTCTGCAGCGGTGTGAGACGTGAGTTGACGGCGGCCGGCGGGCACCGGGCACCCGCGGTTGCAAAAATTGCGCCAACAACGGGTAACGTTTTAAGCATGTCTGCCACTGAACTTTCCCCCCGCCCCTTTGGAACCCTGACCCCTGCAATGGTCACGCCCTTCACTGCCGACGGGGCAGTGGACTACCAGGCCGCGGGGGAACTGGCCAATAAACTCGTCGATGACGGCTGCGACGGCATCTTGGTGACCGGGACCACGGGGGAAACCTCCACCTTGACGGATGCGGAAAACCTTGGCATGTTTGCCGCCGTGGTGGATGCCGTGGGCGGGCGGGCACGCGTCATTGCCGGCACCGGAACCAATGACACGGCCCACTCCATCAGCCTGTCCCAACGGGCGGCCAAGCTGGACATTGACGGTCTGCTGATTGTCACCCCGTACTACAACAAGCCCAGCCAGGCAGGCATTGCCGCCCACTTCGAGGCCATTGCGGACTCCACCGGGCTGCCGGTGATGCTCTATGACATTCCCGGCCGCGCCGGTGTGCCCATCAGCACCGAGACCATCATCCGCCTCGCCGACCATCCGCGCATTGTGGCCCTGAAGGACGCCAAGGCCGACTTCGCTGCAACCACCCGCGTCATGGCCAATACGGATCTGGACGTCTATTCCGGCGACGACGGATTGACGCTGCCGCTGATGGCAGCCGGTGCCGTGGGCCTGGTCAGTGTCAGTGCCCACGTCGCGGCGCCGGCATTCCGGGCCCTCATTGACGCCGCAGCCGCCGGTGACTTTGCCGCCGCCCGCCGCATCCACTTTGAACTTGACCCCATCATCCGCGCCACCATGGGCCACGTGCAGGGGGCAGTTGCCGTGAAACAAATCCTCAACTGGCAGGGCGTGCTGTCCAACCCGGCTGTGCGCCTGCCGCTGGTGGAGGCCGGGGAGGCCGAGCTTGCCCTGATCCGGGCCGATCTGGCGGAAGCTGGCCTGGACTTCTCCGCATGACCTTTGACGCGGCATCCGGTCTGCGCACGCCTGTGCCGCTGGCCCCTGGCACCCTGCGCATTGTGCCGCTGGGCGGCATTGGTGAAATTGGCCGCAACATGACGGTTTTTGAAATTGACCGGAAGCTGCTGATCGTGGACTGCGGGGTCCTGTTCCCGGAAGAGGACCAGCCCGGCGTCGACGTCATCCTGCCGGACTTCTCCTACCTGGCGCACCGGCTCCAGGACGTGGTGGGGGTGGTCCTCACCCACGGCCACGAGGACCACATTGGGGCCGTGCCCTATTTGCTGCGGCTGCGCCCGGAGCTGCCGCTGATAGGCTCGCGCCTGACCTTGGCGCTGGTGGAGGCGAAACTGGCCGAGCACGGCATCGCCCCGGTGCTGCGCACCGTTACCGAGGGCCAGGTGGCGCAGCTGGGCCCCTTCGAGTGTGAATTTGTGGCAGTGAACCACTCGATTCCGGACGCGCTGGCCGTCTTCCTGCGCACTGCCGCCGGCACGGTGCTCCACACGGGCGACTTTAAAATGGATCAGCTGCCCCTTGACGGCCGCCTCACCGACCTGCGCCACCTGGCCCGCCTGGGCGAGGAAGGGGTGGACCTTTTCCTCGTCGACTCCACCAACGCCGACGTTCCCGGTTTCACCACCAGCGAGTCCGAGATCGGGCCCACCCTGGAGGCCTTGTTTGCCAAAGCCGGGCGCCGCATCATTGTGGCCAGCTTTTCCTCCCACATCCACCGCGTCCAGCAGGTCCTCAACGCCGCGGCCGCCCACGGGCGCAAGGTGGCGTATGTGGGCCGCTCCATGGTGCGCAACATGGAGATTGCGGACCGGCTGGGCTACCTGCACGTGCCCGGGGGCGTGGTGGTGGATGTGAAGGACGCCGCCGGGCTGCCCGATGAGCAGCTGGTGCTCATGAGCACCGGTTCGCAGGGCGAGCCCATGGCCGCGCTGTCCCGCATGGCCACCGGCGCGCACAAGATTTCCGTAGGTCCCCAAGACACGGTCATTTTGGCTTCCTCCCTGATCCCGGGGAATGAAAACGCGGTCTATAAAATCATCAACGGCTTGCTCAAGCGCGGCGCCCAGGTCATTCACAAGGGCACGGCCAAGGTCCATGTCTCCGGCCATGCGGCAGCCGGGGAACTCCTGTACTGCTACAACATCCTCAAGCCCCGCAATGTCATGCCCGTCCACGGCGAGACCCGGCACCTGCTGGCAAACGCCGAACTTGCCATGGCCTCGGGGGTGCCTGCCGAACGGGTGATCCTCAGCGAGGACGGCTCGGTCATTGATCTTGCCGGCGGCGTGGCCCGGATCACCGGGCAGGTGGAATGCGCGCTGGTGTACGTTGACGGGCAAAGCGTGGGCCAAGTCACCGAGGACGACCTCAAGGACCGGCGGGTGCTCGCCGGGGAGGGCTTCATTTCCGTCATCACGGTGGTCAACCGCGCCACGGGCCAAATCGTCACCGGTCCCGACATCCACGCCCGCGGGGTGGCCGAGGGGGAGGACGTTTTCAACCAAATACTGCCGCCCGTCGCCGCTGCCCTGCAGGAGGCCCTCGTGGCCAACCCCGGGCACACCACCGGCCAGCTGCAGCAGGTGGTCCGCCGCGTGGTGGGCACCTGGGCCAACCGCACCCTGCGCCGCAAACCCATGATCATCCCGGTGGTGTTGGAGGCCTAGGGCCGGCCCCCGCAGCGGGCGCCGCGGGCCTGCAGCTTCGCCGGTGCGCTCCACCACGGCCGCTTGGGACGGCAAATCCGCCCATTAGGGCGGCCCGGGCGGTACCGTTGAAGCATGGCGACTCGTACTTCTCCCGCCCGTCAGTCCGCCAGTCAAAAGGGCGCCGCCACCGCGCGCGCCCCCAAGACTGCCAAGCTGCCGGCCCCGCGCACTAAATCCGCCCCGGTGGCGCCGGAGCCGGTGCTTGTTTGGCCTGCCCGCATGGCGGTGGCCTTTTGGCAGGGGTTGGCGCACCTGGTGGGCGCAGCCGTGCGGCGCATGGGCACCGATAAAAGCCACATGCCCGCCCAGGAGCGCCGCGACGGCGCCGGGCTGCTTTTTATTGCCTTGGCCTTTGTCATTGCCACCTTCCAGTGGTGGGGTCTGAGCGGCCCCGCCGCCGATGCCGTGCAGGGCGTGGTGCAGGGAACCTTTGGCTGGTTTGCGGCGCTGCTGCCGCCCATGCTGCTGGTGTTCTCCGTTTTGGTCTTCCGCCAGCCCAGCAACATGTCCAGCAACAACCGGGTGGCACTGGGCTTTGCCATCATGACGCTGGCCGGCTGCTCCCTGGCCCATGTGGCTGCCGGCAACCCCAACATATCCGACGGTTTTGCCGGCCTCAGCGTGGCCGGCGGCATGGTGGGTGCCCTCAGCGGCAGCCTGGTGGCCAAACTTGGCACCGTGGTGGCCATGCTGTTCTTCTCCCTCATGGCCTTCGCCAGTGTGCTGGTGCTCAGCAACACGCCCGTGCGCCACATTCCCAGCCGGCTGCGCGGCATTTACGAGCAGCTCATGGGTGCCCCCGGCACACAGGCGGCCCCCCTGGACCAGGACTCCCCGCAGGACCATGACCAAAGCTACCTGTACGGGGAGCCGGCCCCGGCGAAAAAGCCCCGCAGCCTGCGGGCCCGGCAAAAGGCGGCCCGTGAGGAGGCCGCCCGGGAGGCGCTTGAGTATGAGGACGGGCCGGGAACCGAGGCCTTCGCCACCCCGCTCGTGGAGTTGGACGACGACGGCACGCCCCTGGCGGCGTCGAACGCCCCCGCGCTGCGTCCCGGAACCCGCCGGCCCACCCGCGATGAACTGGCGGCTGACAAAATCAAGGCCCGGCAGGGGCTGCCCACCACCGTCTACGACGACGAGGCCGCAGGGGGGCAGGAAGCCGCCACGGAGGCCATTGGTGTGGTGACCCCCCACATGCTGGGCGCCGCGGCCAGGAGCCTGGCTGTGGCCCGGAACATTCCGGCCCCGCCCATGACCCCGCCGCCGCCCATCCCGGCCCGCTCGGAGCAGCTGCAGCTCTCCGGGGACGTGACCTACACCCTGCCGGATTCGGAGTACCTGCCCGCCGGTCCGCCCGGCAAGGACGCCACGGCCGCCAATGATTCAGTGGTGGCCGCACTGACCGACACCCTGCAGCAGTTCAATGTGGATGCCGCAGTGACGGGCTTCAGCCGCGGCCCCACCGTGACGCGCTATGAAATTGAGCTGGCGCCCGGAACGAAGGTGGAGCGGGTCACGGCCCTGAGCAAGAACATCTCCTACGCCGTGGCGTCCTCGGATGTGCGCATCCTCAGCCCCATTCCCGGCAAGAGCGCCATTGGCATTGAAATTCCCAATGCCGACAAGGAGATTGTGGTCCTGGGGGACGTGCTGCGTTCGGCCAACGCCCGACGCACCGAGCACCCCATGGTCATGGGCGTGGGCAAGGACGTCGAAGGCGGCTTCGTGGTGGCGAACCTGGCCAAGATGCCGCACCTTTTGGTGGCAGGCGCCACGGGAGCCGGCAAGTCCTCCTTTGTGAACTCCATGATTGTTTCGATCCTGATGCGCGCCACCCCGGACGAGGTGCGCATGGTCATGGTGGACCCCAAACGGGTGGAATTGACCGCCTACGAAGGCGTGCCGCACCTGATCACCCCCATCATCACCAACCCGAAGAAGGCCGCCGAGGCGCTGCAATGGGTGGTGCGGGAAATGGACACCCGCTATGACGATCTGGCCAACTTTGGCTTCAAGCACATTGATGAATTCAACAAGGCCGTGAAGGCCGGCAGCGTGCACCCGCCGGTGGATTCCAAGCGGGTCATGAAGCCGTATCCCTATTTGCTGGTCATTGTGGACGAGCTGGCCGACCTGATGATGGTGGCCCCGCGCGATGTGGAGGATTCCATTGTCCGCATCACCCAGCTGGCCCGTGCCGCCGGCATCCACCTGGTGCTGGCCACCCAGCGCCCCTCCGTGGATGTGGTCACGGGCCTGATCAAGGCCAATGTGCCCTCACGCATGGCGTTTGCCACCTCCTCCGTCACGGATTCGCGCGTGGTCCTGGACCAGCCCGGGGCCGAGAAGCTGCTGGGCCAGGGCGACGCCCTGTTTTTGCCGATGGGCAAGTCCAAGCCGGTGCGTGTGCAGGGCGCCTGGGTGACGGAAGCTGAAATCAAGGCGGTGGTGGATCACGTCAAGGGCCAGCTCAAGGCCAGCTACCGGGACGATGTGGCGGCCGAGGCGCCCAAGAAGGTCCTCGAGGATGACATTGGCGATGACATGGATGTGTTGTTGCAGGCCACGGAGCTGGTGGTCACCACGCAATTCGGTTCCACCTCCATGCTCCAACGCAAGCTGCGGGTGGGGTTTGCCAAGGCCGGGCGTTTGATGGACCTGCTCGAGTCCCGCGGCGTGGTGGGTCCCTCGGAGGGTTCCAAGGCCCGCGATGTGCTGGTCAAGCCTGACGACCTGGCCGAAACACTGGCCGCGATCCGGGGCGACGGAGCGGCGCCGGCGGGCCCCGGTGCCGCCCCTGCCGCGGGCGCGCCGGCTGCCCCCGCCTTCGATCCCCTCACCGAGGCGCTGGCCGAAAACGCCAATGCCAACCACGGCTGGGGCGGTGACGCGGTGGCCGAGGACCTGGCCGCCCGTCCCGAAGCCGTGCAGTACCACGACGACGACGACGATGCCGGCGGTGAGGACGCATGGTCGTTGACCGGACGCTAGGGCGGACGCCGGGCTGTGCAGCTGCGGGCCATTTTGCCGCTAGCCTAGAAAAGTGAGTGAAATGGTGGCGCCGCGCCCGTCCAATTGGAACCTGCCCAACGCCCTGACGCTTTTGCGCATTGTGCTGGTCCCCTTCTTCATCTGGTCCTTCCTTGCCGACGGCGGCGCGTACGGCCCGCTGCGCTGGCTGGCGGTGGCCCTCTTTGTGGTGGCCATCTACACCGACAAGCTCGACGGCGACATTGCCCGTGCGCGCGGCATTGTCACCAACTTCGGCAAGATCGCCGATCCCATAGCGGACAAGCTGCTCATTGGTTCGGCCTTGATTCTGCTCTCGGCCGTGGGCGAACTCTGGTGGTGGGTGACCATCCTGATGCTGGTGCGCGAGGTGGGCATTACACTGATGCGCTTTGTGGTGATCCGCTACGGCGTGATGGCCGCTTCCAAGGGAGGGAAGTTGAAAACCGTGCTGCAGACGCTGGCCATCTTTGTGTTCCTGCTGCCCGTCACCCCGGCCCTGCCCTGGCTGTCGGTGGTGGCGCTGGCTCTGATGCTGCTGGCGCTGGCCGTCACGCTGGTCACGGGTGCTGACTATGTCATCAAGGCCGTGGCGCTGCGCAATGCCGGAGTGGCTGCACGCCGGACCCAGGAAAGTTGAGGAACCATCATGTGGGCTGAACCTGCCTTGGCCGCCCTTGTCGCGGCCGCCGTCGAAGCCAACATCACCGTTTCAGTGGCCGAATCGTTGACAGCCGGCATGGTCTCGGCGAGCCTGGCCCAGGTGCCCGGCGCCTCGGGCATGCTCCAGGGCGGCGTGGTGGCCTATCAGAATTCAGTCAAGGCCCAACTGCTGGGGGTCCCGGCGGAACTGCTGCGCACCCGGGGCGCAGTGGATCCGGCCGTTGCCTCCGCCATGGCTTTGGGCGTGTGCAACGCCGTCGGCTCCAGGGTGGGCATCTCGACCACCGGTGTGGCCGGCCCGGAACCGCACCAGGGCAAGCAGGTGGGCACCGTCTTCATTGGCGTCGCCCTGGACGGCGAGGCGCAGGCCTACGAATACCATTTTGGCGGCGACCGGGAAATGATCCGTCTGCAGGCCGCGCAGGAGGCCATCTCGCTGCTGGAGCAGGTCATAAAAGCCGCCGGGGAACAAAACTTGTAGCGAGTTAGTTAGTCATAGTGAACGCAAAGTGCTTCCATCCCTTTAGGATGGGAACACCAAGCGGGCAAGGCTGCTCCGGGATGAAGGCATTTTCCGGACAATGGGCCGTTCCGACAGTGATTGAACGAGGAGTAAGGCGAAATCCGATGGTGAAACAACCCGTATCCGTAAACGGCGTAGTGCGCTGGCGGGATGTGGGTTTGGCAGACGAACAACCCCATCAGCCCAAGGAGCGCAAAATGGTGGTGCTCCGTCACGAAATTGGTGATGTTCTTCGTGATGTTCGTCAACGTCAAGGCCGCACGCTCCGCGAAGTCTCCCACAATGCACGTGTCTCACTGGGTTATTTGAGTGAGGTGGAACGTGGGCAGAAGGAAGCTTCTTCAGAACTGCTCTCCTCCATCTGCTCGGCCCTGGATGTACCGTTGTCGCTCATGCTCCGTGAGGTGAGCGACCGTCTGGCCGTCGCCGAAGGCGTGGCCGTCCCGGACACGGTTCCGCATGAATTCTCAGCCCGCTATGGCCGTGACATTTCAGTGGAGCTCTCCGATGAACTAAACAAGGGCTTAATGTCCAACGCCTTCTAACTTCCGCTCCAGGGGTGTGTTCCCCGGGCATGCACGGGTCCCGTTGTGACAAGGGGGCCCGTGCATTTTTTAATCCTGCACCGGCCGCCGAAGGCGCGTCCCCGGGCGGGCGTGCGAGAATAAACAAGTGCGAACCAGTGAATTTTGGCGATTGATGGACGATGAGTTCAGCCCCTCCTATTCCCGGGTGTTGGCCCGCGGGCTGGTGCTGACGGGCGTGGGCGGGAACACCGCCAGCGATGCGTTGCGCGCGGGATACGACCCCAAGGAGATTTGGCTGGAGGTCTGCCGGGTCCAGGACGTGCCGCCGGAGCGGTGGTTGGGACGTGACATTGCCCCCAAGGGCTAGCCGCCGCGCGGTTGCCAATTTAATGGTTCGAATATTTGTTCGATCCGTACTATACTTTGACTGATGGTCCAAGCAGGCGGTCAAGGAAGTTCTCCACAGTTTCCCCCTGGCAGTGCCGCAGCCGGCGACTTTGTCAGACCCTTGAACTAGCGTTTGAGGTAGCAAGTAAAGCAACACCGACAATTGCCGCGTCACAGCCGCCCGCATCCGGGCGATGGCTGGAAACGGCACAATGGAAAGACCGAGGTGAACCATGGCCGCTCCCGCAGACCGTGAAAAAGCGCTGGCAGCAGCACTGGCGCAAATTGACAAGCAGTTCGGCAAAGGCTCAGTCATGCGCCTGGGTGACGACATCCGGGCCCCCATCGAAGTAATCCCCACCGGCTCCATTGCCCTGGATGTGGCCCTGGGCATAGGTGGCCTGCCCCGCGGCCGCGTGGTGGAGATTTATGGACCTGAGTCCTCCGGCAAGACCACCCTGGCCCTGCACGCAGTGGCCAGCGCCCAGAAGCTGGGCGGCCTTGCGGCCTTTATCGATGCCGAGCACGCCTTGGATCCCGACTACGCGGGCAAGCTGGGCGTGGACGTTGACGCCCTGCTGGTCTCCCAGCCCGACACCGGCGAGCAGGCCCTGGAAATCATGGACATGCTCATTGGTTCCGGCTCCTTGGACGTCATTGTCATTGACTCCGTTGCAGCGCTTGTGCCGCGTGCGGAAATTGAAGGTGACATGGGTGACTCCCACGTGGGCCTGCAGGCACGTCTGATGAGCCAGGCGCTGCGCAAGATCACGGGCCGGTTGAGCCAGACCAAGACCACAGCCATCTTCATCAACCAGCTGCGTGAAAAGATCGGCGTGTTCTTCGGCAGCCCCGAAACAACCACCGGTGGCAAGGCGCTGAAGTTCTACGCCTCCGTCCGCATTGATGTGCGCCGCATTCAGACGCTGAAGGAGGGTGCGGATGCCGTAGGTAACCGCACCAAGGCAAAGGTGGTCAAAAACAAGATGGCGCCGCCGTTCAAGATTGCTGAGTTCGACATCATTTACGGTGTTGGCATTTCCCGTGAAGGCGGCATCATCGACATGGGTGTGGAGCACGGCATCATCCGCAAGTCCGGTTCCTGGTACACCTACGACGGGGACCAGCTGGGTCAGGGCATGGAGAATTCACGCCGTTTCCTGAAGGACAATCCGGAGCTGGCCGAAGAGCTCGAACGCCTCATCAAGGAAAAACTGGGAGTCGGGGCAGCTCCTGAGGAGGCGAGCGAGGAAGCGCCCAAGCTCAAGACCGTCGACGGCTTCTGAGGCGGCCGGCATGAGATCGGGACGGCCGGCACCGGAACTGGACCCTGACGCGAACCCGGCGGCAGTGGCACGCTCCATTGTGCTGGCACAGCTCACCCATGCGCCCAAGAGCCGCCACCAGCTGGAGCAGAAACTCAGCGAGCGCCACATCCCCGCGGATGTGGCGCAGGCGGTCCTGGACCGGTTTGAGCTGGTCAAGCTGGTGGACGATGCCGAATTTGCCCAGGAATGGGTCAGGACCCGCTCGCTGTACAAGTCCCTGGCCCGCGGGGCGCTCCGACGGGAACTGGCCGAGAAGGGCATTGCCGCTGAGGTGGCGGAGGCAGCCCTTGAACAAGTCAGCGACGACCTTGAACGTGCGCAGGCCCAAGAACTGGTGGAGCGCAAGATCCGCCCGGCCATGGACCTCACCGACCGGGCCGAGCGGGACAAATACACGCGCCGCTGGGTGGCCATGCTGGCGCGCAAGGGCTTCAACCCCTCCCTGGCCTATGGCATTGTGGCTGAAGTGATCGACCAGCAGGCCGGCAGCAGCTGACAGATCCGAAGCCGGGCCCGTTTCAACCGGGCGGTGCGCTGCGCCCGGGCGGGACAATGCACCCTCAGCTGACAAAAAACGCTATGCTGGCGGCATATGCGCACGCAACGACCGTCCCTTCGCCATCTCCCGGCCCTCACTGCCGGTCTGCTGCTGTGCGCCGCCCTGGCGGGCCCGCCCGCGGCAGCCCTGGAGGAGCCGCCGTCGGGCTTTCCGTCCTGGAGCGACGTGGAACGGGCCAAGGGGGACGCCGGCGCCACGGCGGCCGGCGTGGAGAAGATCACGGCACTTTTGAACTCCCTGGACAACGATGCCGAGAAATTGGGCACCGCGGCTGTTGCCGCCGGTGCCGACTATGCGCTGACCGAGGCAAAGCTTGTTGCCGCCACCGCCGAGGTGGAGCTGCTCAATGCCCAGACGCGACAGGCCGCCGATGCGGCCGCAGGCCATAAAAAGGAGGCCGTGGCCGCCGCCGTGCAAAACTACAAGGCCGGCGGTGCCGGTCTGGGAGTCTTTACGGCAGTTGCTGCGCTGGAGTCTCCGGAGAACATCAATGCCATGTTCCTGCTGCAGCAGTTGGGGGAGCAGGCAGCTCTCAAGCAGTCCCGCGCCACCGAAGCCATGACAGCCTCTGCGGCGCTGGAGGAAAGCCGAGGGAAGGCGCTGGCCGCGCAAACGGAATTGACGCTGGCCGCCCAGGCCGGCCGTGATGCAGCCGTCGCCGCGCAGCAGGCAGTGACGGGGCAGTTGGCCGCCCAACAAAAACAAAGCTCCACCCTGCTCGCCCAGTTCGCGGTGCTGAACAACACCTCGGCGGCCGTGGAGGCCCAGTACCGTGCGGGCAAGGAAGCCATCGCGGCCTACAACCAGGGACAGGAAGCCAAGCGCCGGGCGGCCGAGGAGAACGCCCGCCGGGCCGTCGAACCAGCGGCACCGGTGGCTGCGGCCACCGCCGCTCCCAAACCCGGGACAGCTGCGCCCGTGGCGCCCGTGCTGCCCAACCCGGCCCCCGCCCCTGCCCCGGTGGACCCCGCCCCCGGCGGCGGCTACATCCCCGTGGATGTGCTGCTGCCCAACATTCCCGGAGGCGCCGTCAATGACCCTGCCGGTGCAAAAAACCATGCCCAGTCACGGCTGCCGGCTTACGGCTGGGCCGCCGGTGAGTTCTCCTGCCTGAACCAGCTCTGGGAGCGCGAATCAAATTGGCGGACCAATGCCACCAATCCGTACAGCGGGGCATATGGCATTGCCCAGGCCCTGCCGCCCAGCAAATATGCCGTGGCGGGAAGTGACTGGCTCAGCAACTACCGCACCCAAATTGAGTGGGGCTTGGGTTACATTCAAAACCGTTACGGTTCGCCCTGCGGGGCCTGGCAGCACTCCCAAAGCGTGGGCTGGTACTGACGCCGGCTGGGTTTTGCGTCCCGTCCGTCGGCGTGTTGCCCCCGTCCCGGGCCATGCTGTGCGGCCAGGGGCCAAACAGGTCTTAAGCTTGTTGGGTGAGCCTGATCCAAAAGAGCGTTGATTTTTCCGCACCCGCACCCAGTTCCGCCCCCGCACCTGCTTCGGCGGCCGCCGCTGAAGCCGCCGCGCCGCGCACCTACCAGGTGCGCACCTATGGCTGCCAAATGAATGTCCACGACTCCGAGCGCATGGCCGGACTGTTGGAGGGTGCCGGCATGGTGGCCTTGGCCGACGCCGGTCCGGCCCGCGTGGTGGACGCCAAGGGTGAGGCAGTGCCGGATGTGGTGGTGTTCAACACCTGCGCTGTACGTGAGAACGCCGACAACAAGCTCTACGGCAATTTGGGCATGCTGGCGCACATCAAGGAATCCAACCCGGGCATGCAGATTGCCGTGGGCGGCTGCCTGGCGCAAAAGGACAGGGACACCATACAAAGGCGGGCGCCCTGGGTCGATGTGGTGTTCGGCACCCACAATGTTGGTGCCCTGCCCGTGCTCCTGGAGCGGGCCCGGCACAATGCCGATGCCCAGCTGGAAATCCTGGAATCCCTGGACGTCTTCCCCTCCACACTGCCCACCCGCCGCGACTCGGTGTACTCGGGCTGGGTCAGCATCTCCGTGGGCTGCAACAACACCTGCACCTTCTGCATTGTGCCTTCCCTGCGGGGCAAGGAACGTGACAGGCGCCCGGGAGAGATTTTGGCCGAAATCCAGGCGCTGGTCGACGACGGCGCCATTGAAGTGACCTTGCTGGGGCAAAACGTCAACTCCTACGGCATTGAGTTCGGGGACCGGCTGGCCTTTGGCAAGCTGCTGCGCGCCTGCGGTGAGATCAAGGGCTTGGAACGGGTGCGCTTCACCAGCCCGCACCCGGCGGCCTTCACCGACGATGTCATTGCGGCGATGGCGGAAACCCCCAATGTCATGCCGCAACTGCACATGCCGCTGCAGTCCGGTTCGGACAAGGTCCTGCGGGACATGCGCCGCTCCTATCGTTCGGCAAAATTTTTAGGCATTCTGGACAAGGTGCGCGCACACATGCCGCATGCGGCCATTTCCACCGACATCATTGTGGGCTTTCCCGGAGAGACGGAAGAGGATTTCCAGGCCACCTTGGACGTGGTGGAAAAGTCGCGCTTTGCCACGGCCTTCACCTTCCAGTACTCCAAACGTCCCGGCACGCCTGCGGCCGATCTGCCGGACCAGCTGCCCAAGGAAGTGGTGCAGGAACGTTTCCTGCGCCTGACGGCCCTGCAGGACAAGATTGCCGCCGAGGAGAACGCCAAGCAGGTGGGCCGCCAAGTGGAGGTCATGGTCACCTCGGGTTCGGGCCGAAAGGCCGCCGAAACCAACCGCCTCTCGGGCCGGGCCCAGGACCAGCGCCTGGTCCATTTCAGCGTTCCCGAGGGTGCACAGGCGCCCCGCCCCGGAGACCTGGTGACAGTGACGGTGACCGAAGCGGCAGCCTTCCACCTCATAGCCGATCCGGCCAGCGCTGCGGACTACCAGCTGCGCCGCTCCAGGGCCGGGGACGCGTGGGATCTGGCGCAGGCCGATTCCTGCGGCGTCCCCACCCCGGCGGGAGCCGGCGGGGTCCGGCCGGCGGTGAACCTGGGCATGCCCACGCTGCCGGTGCGGTCGGCATGAGCCCTGCCGCCGGGCCGCGGGCAGCAGGGTCCTTGGCGGAGCTGCCGCTGGTGGCGGTGGTGGGTCCCACCGGTTCGGGCAAATCGGAGCTTGCCTTGGAGCTGGCTGAGCGCTTTGACGGTGAAATCATCAACGCCGACTCCATGCAGTTCTACCGTGGCATGGACATTGGCACGGCAAAACTGATGCCTGGCCAGCGGCGCGGCATCAGCCACCACCTGATGGACTTCCTCAGCGTGCGCGAGGACACCACCGTCGCGGCCTTTCAACAGGAGGCCCGCGCGGCCATGGCCGACATCCGCTCCCGCGGAAAGCTGCCGCTGCTGGTGGGCGGCTCCGGGCTCTACAACCGGGCCGCCATTGACGTGCTGGAGTTCCCCGGCACCGATGCGCAGCTGCGTGCCGCATTGGAGGCCGAGCTGGACAGCCACGGGCTCCCGGCCCTGCTGGCGCGGCTGCGCACCGTGGACCCGGTATCCGCCGACCGCATTGGTGATGGAAAACGCGCCGTGCGGGCCTTGGAGGTCCACGAGCTCACAGGGCGGCCCTTCAGCTCCTTCATGCCGAACCGCAGCTATGTCCAGCCAACTGTGCAAATTGGACTCAATGGCGACCGCGCCGAACTGCATGGCCGCCTCGCGGCCCGCGTGCACGCCATGGTTGAACGCGGGCTGTTGGAGGAGGTGGCAGCTTTGATTCCCGAGGGCCTGCGTGCGGGGCGCACGGCCCGGAAGGCGCTGGGCTATGCGCAGTTCCTGCGCGTGGTGGACGGCGAATCCTCGGTTGCCGAGGCCAGTGAACAAACCATTGTGGCGACCCGGCAGTTTGCCCGCCGCCAGCTGACGTGGTTCCGGGCCGACCCGCGGGTGCAGTGGCTGGACTGGGCGCAGCCGGAGCTGCACTGCGCGGCGGCGAAGCTGGTGCTTGCAGCCCGCGGCGGCCATGGCTGAAGCAGGCGCCGCAGCGGCATTCCGGCGCCGTGCATGGCATGGCCTAGTCTGAAACCATGACAAACGCCAACAATCCCCTGACAGGCATGCGCTTTTCCAAAGGCCACGGCACCGGCAACGATTTTGTCCTGCTGGCCGATCCGGAAGGGGTGCGGAGCTTGACGGCCGAGCAGGTCGCGGCCCTGTGCGACAGGCGGCGCGGACTTGGCGGCGATGGCTTGATCCGGGCTGTCCGGTCGGAAAACATTCTTGAAGGAACTGCCATCCTGGAAGAGAACCCGGCGGCCCAGTGGTTCATGGACTACTACAATTCCGATGGCTCGCTCTCTGAAATGTGCGGCAATGGGGTGCGGGTCTTTGTCCACTTTCTGATCAGCGAAGGACTGGCCTCCTTGGCCGACGGCGAGCAGCTGCCCATTGGCACCCGGGCCGGCGTCAAGGTCGTGGCACGCACCGCCGACGGCTACCGTGTGGACATGGGTCCGTGGGGATTTTTGGAACCCGCACAGGTCCAGGCGCGCGGCAGCGACTCGCTCGTGGAGGCCGTGGGCCTGGACGTGGCGCGCCCGGCCCTGTCCATCACCATGGGCAACCCGCACACTGTCGTGGCGTTGGCTGACCTGGAGGAGCTGGCTGCACTTCCCCTCACCACGGCCCCGGCCGTCACGCCCGTTCCATCGAACGGCAGCAATGTGGAGTTCACCGTGCCGGCGGAACCGCTTGTCATGGAGGGGATCGGCCACATCAGCATGCGCGTGCACGAACGCGGGGTGGGGGAGACGCTCTCCTGCGGCACGGGTGCCTGCGCGGCTGCGGCCGCCACCCGGTTCTGGGCCGGCGCCGGCGCCCCGGAGCTGTGGGCAGTGGCTGTTCCCGGCGGCGTGGTGGGTGTGCGTTTCTTCACCGGACCCGGGGGCCGCGAACACGTGGAGCTCAGTGGTCCGGCCGTGGTGGTCGCCGAGGGCGTCCTGGCCGCAGGCTTCGCTTCCTAGGGTGCGGTGCGCGTGATGCGCAGGACGCGGAAGGCCTTTTGCGTGGAGTCGCGGCTTACCCGAAAGCCCGCCTCGGGGAACTGTTGGGCCAGTTCGGCCGCCAGCCAACGCTGGAGGGAATCGGAACCAAGGTTTTTCTGCACCACCAGGTAGGCGTTGCCGTGCTGGGCCAGACGGGGCAGCCACTGCAGCAGGATCGAGTGCAGTTCGGCTTTGCCCACCCGGATGGGCGGGTTGGACCAGATGGTGTTGAAACGCAGCGCCGGGTCGACCGCGTCGGGGGTGGCAGCCAGCACATTGTCCAAGCCCAGGGCGGCGGCATTGTCCCGCGTCAGTTCAAGGGAGCGTTCGTTGACGTCCACGGCATGGACAGTTGCCTCGGGGGAGCGCAGGGCCAGCGTGAGCGCGATCGGTCCCCAGCCGCAGCCAATGTCCAGCAGATTTCCCACGGACGACGGCGGCGGCGCGGCGGAGAGCAAAATGGCCGTTCCCTTGTCCACGCCATCGGGGCTGAAAATGCCGCCGGCCGTGTGCAGCTGGCGTTCCTTGCCAGCCAGCATCACCTTTAGCGGCCGTCGCTTCATTGGCGTTGACGGCTGTGAACTGAAATAATGATCTGCACCCTGAGTACCCATAGTCCTGCCAGATTAGTGGGAATGGACGCCAATGTGTATCTAGGCACACCTAAGGTGACGAGGCTCAAGCTGCCGGGCTTTTCCACAGCGGGAAGCAAAAAGGTGTGCGTGTGGGTGCCCCGGACTACGATTGAACCAAGCGCTCAATAAGGAGAATATGTCCAACGCATCCGCTCACCATGGTTCCGATGACAACACGCTGCCCGAAGGCGGCACCTTTGGAACTGGACCTGAATCAAATCCCGACGGCTCGGAGCTGACAGCCGCCGAGATCGAGGCAGTCATTAACCGCATTCTGGCCAAGGATGCGGCAGCCGGCCGTTCCGTACGCAGCGACGACGCCGTGGAGGACCAGGATCCCCACAGCGGCGCCCCCACCACGAGGCCCCTTGCCGGCACCGCCCAGGCCGTGTCCGAGCTGGATTTTGAACACAGCAGCTTCGATGGCGACCAGAGCGAGCTCGCCGAACGAAACGCCCTGCGCCGACAGGGAAGCCTGTCCACTGAACTTGAGGACGTCACCGAGGTCGAGTACCGCCAACTCCGCCTGGAGCGGGTGGTTTTGGCCGGCTTGTGGTCCCACGGCACCATGGCCGACGCCGAGAACTCCCTGCGGGAGTTGGCTGCCCTGGCCGAAACCGCTGGTTCGGAAGTGTTGGACGGATTGGTCCAGCGTCGGGCCAAACCTGACCCCGCCACATACCTGGGGCAGGGCAAGGCCCAGGAACTGAAGGAAATCGTCCACGCCACCGGCGCCGACACCGTCATTATTGACGGTGATCTGGCACCGTCGCAGCGCCGCACCTTGGAGGAAGTGGTCAAGGTCAAGGTCATTGACCGTACGGCGTTGATCCTGGACATCTTTGCCCAGCATGCACAGTCCCGGGAGGGCCGGGCGCAGGTGGAGCTGGCGCAAATGGAATACCTGCTCCCGCGCCTGCGTGGTTGGGGCGAGTCCATGTCCCGCCAGGCCGGCGGCCGGGTGGGTGCCGCCGGCGGCGGCATTGGCTCCCGCGGCCCCGGTGAAACCAAGATGGAACTGGACCGCCGTAAGATCCGCACCCGGATGGCCAAGCTGCGCCGCGAAATTGCTGCAATGAAACCGGCCCGGGAAACGAAGCGGGCCAACCGCAAGCGGAACAAGGTGCCTTCGGTGGCCATTGCCGGCTACACCAATGCCGGCAAGTCCTCGCTGCTGAACCGGCTCACCGACGCCGGAGTGCTGGTGGAGAACGCCCTGTTCGCCACCCTGGACCCCACCGTGCGCAAAACCGAGACCGCCGACGGTCTGGGTTACACCCTGGTGGACACGGTGGGCTTCGTCCGCTCCCTGCCCACGCAGCTGGTGGAGGCCTTCCGCTCAACGCTGGAAGAGGTGGCGGATGCGGATTTGATCCTGCACATTGTTGACGCCTCCCACCCCGACCCTGAAGGGCAGATTGCGGCCGTCCGCACGGTCTTTGCGGAAGTGGGCGCCCTGCAGATTCCAGAGATCATCATCCTCAACAAGGCCGACATTGCCGATCCCTTTGTGGTGGAGCGCCTGCGTCAGCGCGAGCCCCGCACCGTCGTGGTCTCCGCGCGCACCGGTCAGGGCATTGAGGAGCTTTTGGAGGCCATCGCCGAAGCCATCCCGCATCCCAGCGTTCCGCTGACGTTGATGATCCCCTACGACCGGGGAGATGTGCTGAACAAACTCCACGGCAGCGACGCGGAAATCATCAGCTTGGAGCATGGCGAAAAGGGCACCGTTGCCCAGGTGCGCGTCCGTGAGGATTTAGCTGCCGAGGTTGGGCCGTTTATTCATCATGACTGATACGGCCCTTTCAACGCAGGCCCTTGAATTATTGGATCGGGCCGTGGAGGCCATGGGCGGGCAGCGGCGTGACGGACAGCATGAAATGGTCCGCCGCGTGGTGGCGGCCATTGAAAGCGGCGACCACTTGCTGGTGCAGGCGGGCACGGGCACCGGGAAGTCCCTGGCGTACTTGATCCCCTTGATTGTCAATGCGCTCGGCAGCGACAAACCAGCCGTGATCGCCACGGCAACCTTGGCCCTGCAGGCCCAAATTGTGGGCCGCGATGTCCCCAGGCTTCTGGCTGCCCTGGAAACAGTCCTCCCACGGCCCATTGATGTGGCGTTGGTGAAGGGGCGCAGCAACTACGTCTGCAAACAAAAGCTCGGTGGTGGGTTTCCCACCGAAGACACAGGTGAAGGGGCCTTGTTCACGCTGGGGGAGGATGCCAGTGTCGCCCACCTGCCGGGCAGCTCTTCGGGTCCGACATCCCAATTGGGCAAGGAAGTGGTCCGCCTCAGGGACTGGGCCCAGGATACGGAGACCGGGGACCGGGACGAGCTGGTTCCCGGTGTCACCGACCGGGCCTGGCGGCAGGTTTCCGTGACATCCATGGAGTGCCTGGGGGCGCAAAAGTGTCCGCTGGCCACTGAATGCTTCTCCGAGCTGGCCCGTGCCAAGGGTGCTGAGGCGGACATTGTGGTCACCAACCACGCCATGTTGGCCATCAGCGCCTTTGAAGGCATTGCCGTACTGCCGGACTATGACGTGGTGGTGGTCGATGAGGCCCATGAACTGCAGGACCGTGTCACCGGTGCCGTTTCCGGGCAACTCTCGGTGCAGATGCTGCTCTCCGCGGCCTCCAGCACCCGCAAGCATACGGCCGTCCCGGTCGATGCGCTGCAGGCCGCCGCCGCGGCCTTGGATTTGGCTTTGGCCGGGACCCCCGAGGGCCTCATGCCCCAGGGACTCTCCGAGGCCCAAAGCCAAGCCGTGGGCCAGGCCCGGGATGCCAGCCGCGCAGCCCTGTCCGATTCCAAGCCCGAGGGCAATGCCGCCGTGGATGGGGGACGGTCCATAGCCCGTTCGCGGCTGAACCTGATCTTCGAACTCTGTGAACGTCTCCTGTCCGCCCAGGACGAGGGGGAGGTTGTGTGGGCCTCCCGGCCAGGTACCTTCGTCCCGGGGCAGGGCTACCAGCGGGCCGAGCAGAGTGAGCCGGCAGTGCTGAACATTGCTCCGCTGAGTGTGGCTATGAAGCTGCGCGAGGGACTCTTTGCCGACCGCACGGTGGTGCTGACCTCGGCAACGCTGGCCATTGGGCAGTCCTTTCAAGCCACGGCCGGCGGGCTGGGCCTGCTTGGGCCCAGTGCGCCAAAGTGGACCGGCGCCGACGTGGGCTCGCCCTTTGACTATCCCCGCCAGGGCATGCTCTACGTGGCGGCACATTTGAAAAAGCCCGGCTTTGGCAATTCCCCGGAGCAACTGGAGGAGCTCAAGGAGCTGATCAACGCCGCAGGCGGCGGAACCTTGGCGCTCTTCTCCTCCCGGCGCGCAGCCGAGGACGCGGCCGCCAAGCTGCGCCCCCAGCTCGCGGCAAAGATCCTTTGCCAGGGGGACTCCTCCATGTCAGCTCTTATCCGGGAATTTGCCGA
This sequence comes from Specibacter sp. NPDC057265, assembly GCF_042668835.1. Classification (NCBI taxonomy): domain Bacteria; kingdom Bacillati; phylum Actinomycetota; class Actinomycetes; order Micrococcales; family Micrococcaceae; genus Specibacter; species Specibacter sp. NPDC057265. The sequence continues at coordinate 47,102 of NZ_JBHUYE010000001.1, read as the reverse complement.
GGAGCCCGACAGCTGCCTGTTTGGCACCATGTCCCTCTGGCAGGGCGTGGATGTCCAAGGCGCCTCCTGCCGCCTGGTGGTCATTGACCGCATTCCCTTCCCCCGACCGGACGACCCCTTGGTCACCGCGCGGGCCCGCGCCGTGGCGCGTAATGGGGGAGATGGATTCTTGGCCATTTCCGCCACACATGCAGCCGTCCGGCTGGCGCAGGGTGTTGGCAGGCTCATCCGTTCCAGCAGTGACCGGGGAGTGGTGGCAGTGCTTGATTCCCGATTGGCCAATGCCAGCTATGGCGGCTTCCTGCGGGCTGCGCTGCCGCCGTTCTGGGCCACCAAGGATCGCGCCGTGGCGCTGTCGGCGCTGAAGCGGCTGGCGGAAAAGTAAAGGCCCGGAAAGCCGCTGTGGGTTTCCGGGCCTGGCAGGTTGCTGTAGCCGGCCGCTAAAGACTCCGCAGCACCGACACCACTTTGCCCATGATGGTGGCATGGTCACCCAGAATTGGCTCATAGCGGGTGTTTTGCGGCAGCAGCCAGGTGTGGCCGTCGCGTTGACGGAAAGTCTTCACGGTCGCTTCGTCCTCCAGCAGGGCGGCAACTATGTCGCCGTTGTCGGCACTGCTCTGCTGGCGCACCACGACCCAGTCCCCATCGCAAATGGCGGCATCAATCATGGAGTCCCCTTGGACCTTCAACATGAACAACTCGCCGCTGCCCACTATTTGCCGGGGCAGCGGCATGATGTCATCAACAGACTGGTCGGCCAGGATGGGGCCACCGGCGGCAATGCGCCCCACCAGTGGCACAAAGGCGGTATCCGAGGAGCTGCTGAGCTCCGCGAAATTCAAGCCATTGGAGCTGCGCAGCTTGCTGGGGGTTGGCACACCCTCGATCTCCACCTGGCCATTGTCCAGCACCAGGGGGATAAGGACCTCCATGGCCCGGGGACGTTTGGGGTCGCGGCGCAGATAGCCGTGGCGTTCCAGCTGGCTTAGCTGGTGGGTGACGCTGGAGAGGCTCGCGAGCCCCACCGAGTCACCAATCTCACGCATGGACGGCGGATAGCCCTTGTCCGCAATCGATCGTTGGATGCACTCAAGGATTTTTTTCTGCCGGACCGTCAATCCCTTCATTCCGGCGCGGCTGGGCGCCTGCGGGATGCGATGCGGTGGGTCGGGAAGCGCCATGGTTCCGTGGTCCTTTCGTGACTGCCCTGAACAATGTCAGTGCCTGCTGGTGGACTGTACATGAGGCCAATCCTTGTTAAAGAAAGTTTAAGCCACAACGGGGGCAATTTCAAACATTTGTTCTACGGACTCTTGGCAAGAGTCGTCAATAGGTGCTAAAACTGTAGAAGCAAGGAAATAGAACATACGTTCTATCGAAGTTATAGAGCATGGAACAGATCGCTTGGGTGTTGGTGGCCAGGATCGTGATCCACGGCGAAAGGACCAAGTCATGACTGTCATAGCCATGAACGCAGGAACAGGCAGGACCCGGGCAGGCGCACCGCAGGCGGCCGTGCCTTCCGGCACCGCTGGCCCGGGCAGCTGCGCCGGCACGGCTGCAACACAGGGTGCGGGGCGTTCCGGGCTGGAATTAACCCGGCGTGGCCGGTTCATATTGCTGGGTCTGCCGGCGTTGCTGACGGCAGCGCTGGTGTTATTGGCGCTGTGTGCCCTGGCAGCCGGTTCGCTGGCGTCGCCGGCCCAGGCGTCGGCGGCCCATGAACCCATTGACATGGCCGACTATGCCGTCAGTGTCACTGTGCTGCAGGGGGAAAGTCTGTGGTCCATTGCCAGTGCCGCGGATCCGAGCCGGGACGTGCGGGACGTTGTCAGTGAAATTGTGGTGCTGAACGATCTGGGTTCGGGCATAGTCCAAGCCGGGCAGCGCCTCTACGTCCCCATCCAGAGGTAGCGCCGGCTCCACAAGGCCGTCGCCGGCTTGCCGGCAGGATGAGGATGTGTCCGCATGCCGACGCCATTTCAGTCTTGGCCGCAGCTGCAAATAAGCTGGTGTCATGGACCAGTTCGAACGCTTAGCCCAATTGCCGCTCCGCGATGACCTGCGCGGCCAGCACCCTTACGGTGCACCGCAATTGGACGTGCCCATTCTGCTCAACGTCAATGAAAACACCCACGGGGTTCCCGCTGATGCGCGGGTGGCCATCATGGACGCTGTCGCAGCAGAACTTGAAGGTCTGAACCGCTACCCGGACAGGGAATTCACGGTGTTGCGTCAGGAGTTGGCCAACTATCTGGGGCATGGACTCCAGCCGGAGAACCTGTGGGCCGCAAATGGCTCCAATGAGGTGCTGCAGCAGATTTTGCAGGCCTTTGGCGGTCCGGGACGTTCGGCTCTGGGGTTCCCTCCCACATATTCCATGTACCCGCTGCTGGCCAGCGGGACAGGTACTGCGTACATTGCCGGTGAACGCGCAGGCAATTACGAGCTGTCCGCGGAATCGGCGGCCCGACAGGTCCGTGATCTGGCGCCAAACATTGTTTTCCTTTGTTCCCCCAACAACCCCACCGGCACCGCTCTGGGTGCGGACGTGGTGAAGGCCGTCTACGAGGCCGGTGAAGCCGCGCAGGCCATCATTATTGTGGATGAGGCCTACGCCGAGTTTGCCCATGACGGCACGCCAAGCGCGCTGTCCCTGTTGCCCGGGCGCCCGCGGCTGATCGTATCGCGCACCATGAGCAAGGCCTTTGCCTTGGCGGGGGCCCGGCTGGGCTATCTTGCCGCGGCTCCCGAAGTCAGTGACGCCCTGCGTCTGGTCCGTTTGCCCTACCACCTCTCCGCCATCACGCAGGCCACGGCAGTGGCGGCCCTGCGCCATTCGGCATCGCTGTTGGCAAATGTTGAACAGATCAAGATCCAGCGGGACCGGATGGTCAACGGCCTGGTGGAACTGGGCTTCAGTCCGGCGCCGTCGGACTCCAACTTCGTCTTCTTCGGCGGGGTGGAGCACCCCCACGAGCTGTGGCGGGCCCTTCTGGACAGGGGCGTCCTGATTCGCGACGTGGGCATCACCGGCCACTTGCGCGTCACGGCCGGCACCGAGTCCGAGACCACTGCCTTCCTTGACGGCCTGCGGGAGATCAAGGCCGGTGAGGCGGAGTCCGGGTTGGGCATAAACGCCGAACCCTCCTAAACTGGTGACATCCACGACGGACCCCACAGAAGCATCCCCCTGCCCTGCAGCTGTAAGGCCGGCCCGCTCCACTTCAAAGGACTGCAGCAATGACTGACACCACCCCCGGCCCCGCACGGACCGCCCGCTTGGAACGCGCCACGAGCGAATCAAGCGTCCTGGTGGAGATCAATTTGGACGGCACGGGCGTATCCACCATTGACACCTCGGTTCCGTTCTATGACCACATGCTGACGGCGTTGTCCAAACACTCGCTCATCGACATGCACATCAAGGCCACGGGCGACACCCACATTGATGTCCACCACACGGCGGAGGACGTGGCCATTTCCCTGGGCGAAGTGCTCAAGACCGCGTTGGGCAACAAAGCCGGCATCCGCCGCTTTGGTGAGGCCACCGTGCCCCTTGACGAAGCTCTTGCCAACGCCGTCGTCGATGTGTCCGGGCGGCCGTATCTGGTGCACGGCGGCGAGCCGGCAGGCCAGGAGTACCACTTGATTGGCGGCCACTTCACCGGCTCACTGACCCGGCATGTCTTCGAGGCCATCACCCTCCACGCCCAAATCTGCCTGCACATGAACGTCATTGCCGGCCGTGACCCCCACCATATAGTGGAAGCCCAGTTCAAGGCCTTTGCCCGGGCCCTGCGCTCGGCCATCGAAGCCGATCCCCGCGTTACAGGCATCCCATCGACGAAGGGTCTCTTGTGAGTCTTCCAGCAGGGTCCAACACCTCCGAACCCACGGTGACAGTGCTGGACTACGGTTCCGGAAATGTCCGTTCGGCCGTGCGCGCCCTGGAGCGCGCAGGGGCCAAAGTCACGCTCAGCGCCAAGGCCGAGGATGTTTTGGAGGCCGACGGTCTGGTGGTGCCCGGCGTCGGCGCCTTCGGCTCGGTCATGGCCGAGCTGCGCAGCGTTGACGCGCTGCGCATGATTGGCCGGCGAGTGGCCGGCGGCCGTGCAGTGCTTGGCATTTGCGTGGGCATGCAGGTGCTCTTCGAGGCTGGCGTGGAACACGGCCAGCTGGACCAGGGCCTGGGGGAGTGGCCCGGCACGGTTGAACTGCTGCCGGCTGCCGTGGTGCCCCACATGGGCTGGAACACCGTGCAGGTGCCGGAAGGCTCCGTTTTGTTTGAGGGCATTGAGGATGAGCGTTTCTACTTCGTGCACTCCTACGGGGTGCAGAAGTGGGACTTCGAAGTCCTGCAACCTAAAATGCGGCCACCGCAGGTGACGTGGTCAGAACATGGCGCCCCCTTCATTGCGGCGGTGGAAAACGGCCCGCTGTGTGCAACACAGTTCCACCCGGAAAAATCCGGCGACGCCGGTGCCCGGCTTTTGCGCAATTGGGTCCGTTCATTGAACAAGCCTTCACTGCAACGGATGGTGCCCTAGGTGTGGTCTTTGCTGCTGATGGCCCTGGCCGGGCTTCTCATTGGCGGGGCCTACACCTTTTACCAGCAAAAGACGGCTCGCTGGATCCCCGTCAGCTTCGGATTGTTGGCCGTCATGTCACTGCTTGCGGCCTACCTCCTTACCCAATGACTGCCGATGCGGCCAGGGGCTGCGCCGATGCGCAGCCTGCTCCAGTGCAGTAACAGCTCATTTTTTTCGCGCAGCAGCATCTCCGCCGCTGCTGCATTCACTTCAACAACGCTGAGGATCCCATGACCACTCCCATCCTGGAATTGCTGCCCGCCGTCGACGTGTCCAATGGACAAGCCGTGCGTCTGGTGCAGGGCGAGGCTGGTTCGGAAACCAGTTACGGCTCACCGCTGGAAGCTGCCATGAACTGGCAAAACAACGGCGCGCAGTGGGTTCATTTGGTGGACCTCGATGCCGCCTTTGGCCGCGGTTCCAACGTTGGGCTGCTGCGCGAGATGGTGCAGGCCCTGACAGTAAAAGTGGAGCTTTCCGGCGGCCTGCGTGACGACGCCTCCTTGGAAGCGGCCCTCGAACTTGGCGTGGCACGCGTCAACCTTGGCACGGCGGCACTGGAAAATCCGGAATGGACAGCCAAGGTCATTGAGCGCTTTGGTGACAGGATCGCCGTCGGCCTTGACGTGCGGGGAACGACCCTGGCAGGACGCGGCTGGACGAAGGAAGGCGGAGACCTCTGGGAGGTTTTGGCGCGGCTCGAAGATGCCGGGTGCGCACGCTACGTGGTCACCGACGTCACCAAGGACGGCACCCTGCGCGGGCCCAACGTGGAACTGCTGCGTGAAATGTGCGCCCGCACCGCCAAGCCCGTGATTGCCTCCGGCGGGATTTCCAGCCTCGAGGACCTTCGCGTCCTGCGCCAGCTGGTGGGTGAAGGGGTGGAAGGCGCCATCATTGGCAAGGCACTGTACTCCGGGGCGTTTACCCTGCCCGAGGCACTTGACGTGGCGGGCCGCAGCTAGGCATGGCGCAACTGCCTGCGCCGCCGGACGGCGGCGGCGTGCCCAAAAAGCAGCTTCCCGGCCACATTGCCGCGGCCCTGGCCGGCGCCGGCGGCAGTGCGGACTCCGCCGGTCAGCCTTGGGCGGGCCGGGAACTGCCGGCGCAGTACCACAATTTCGATGCCGACGACGGGGCCATGGACCCGGCCTATGCCGCCGCCGTAGCGGCGCTGGCCGCAGGTGCCGGCAGTGAAGCTGACGTGGTGGCTTCGCTGGCCCAGGCCCGCGTCTTCATCCCCATTGTGGCGCAGCTGGTGACGGAGGAGGCGGGCGCGCATGGGCTGCATGCCGACAAGGAGTCGGACATGGCGCTGGTGACCCTGCAGGGCCCCGACGGGCGGCGCGCCCTGCCGGCCTTCTCCCACGCCGAAGCCTTGACACGCTGGCATCCGCAGGCCCGCCCGGTGGCTGTCTACGCCGCCCGGGCAGCACTGTCCGCAGTTGCCGAGGAAGCCCAGCTCATGGTCCTGGACCCCGGCTCACAGCGTCCATTCGTGGTGCGGCGCCCGGCGCTGTGGGCCCTGGCACAGCAAAGGCGTTGGCAGCCAAGCTATGCCCATCCGGCTGTCAGCCAGGTGTTGGAAGAGTCGCTCGCTGCGCTGGAGCATCCGGCTCTTGTGGGCATTTCCGCGGACGCCGGTCAGGGCATAGAATCCCTGTGGGACACCAGCACTGAAGCGTCCAAGCGCTTAGTGGCTGGTGGCGGCACCGGACCGGAACTGCGCGTCACCATCACCTTGTTGCCAGGGCTTGACCAGAGGGCGGTCAATGAAGTGCTGGCCACACTGCAAAACTTCTGGGCAGCCTCCGAGGTGTTCGCGCAGGCGGTGGACTCGGTGCAGATCAGGCTGAAGCACCCTGCGCCCCCACACTGATTGTCACCACCTGGCCGGACGGCAGTGGCGACCTGTAAGAGAATGGTTCCCACCGTGAATTTTGCCGCCTACCGCAAGGTTCTTGCGGTTGCGTCCGTGCGCAGGCTGCTCATTGTTGCCATGTTTGCCCGCATTCCCCACGCCGCTGCAGGGGTTCTTTTGACGTTGCACGTTGTTGACTCAATGGGACTGGACTTTAGTGCCGCCGGCCTGCTCGCCGCGGCGATCACCCTGGGCATTGCCCTCGGCGCCCCCTGGCGTGGCCGGATGGTGGACATCCATGGGCTCCGCCGTGCCCTGCTGCCCTCGGTCATTGCAGAGGCGGTGGTGTGGAGCGCCGCACCTTTCTTGAACTTCCAATTGCTGATCATTGCCGCGTTCATTGGCGGGATTTTTGCCGTGCCCATCTTTTCGGTGGTCCGTACCGCACTGGGGGTGATGGTGCCACCGGAACAGCGCAGGACAGCCTACGCCTTGGATGCCATGGGCGGTGAAATCACCTTCATGATTGGGCCGGCAGCCGGCGTGCTCCTGGCCACCAACAACACGGTCGTGGGCCTGGTGGTCATTGGTGTCAGTGCCTCGCTGGCAGGGGTCTTTTTGATCGTGTTCAATCCCCCCACCCGCACGGGCCACCAGGGATCCCACATTGGCCTGGCAGATCCGACGGGAAACCCTGAGGCCGAACCCGCGGAAACCGCCCCCGCGGGCGGAAAAAACGTCCTTTTGCGCTGGTGGGGAAGAACCCGGCACAACGCGCGTTGGGTCAACCTGGCCATAACCGCCATCCTGGGCACCTCCCTTGGTGCGGGGCTGGTGCTCAGCGGGGTCAATGTGAGCATGGTCTCTTTAATGGACTTCCAGGACCAGACCACCGATCTTGGCATTGTTTTCCTCTTTTGGTGCGGCGCATCCATTGTTGGCGGGATCGTATATGGAGCCCTCAAGCGTTCCATCAATCCGCTCTGGCTGCTGATGGCCATGGCGCTGCTGGTCATTCCCATGGGCTTTGCCAGCAATGCACTGACGCTGGGGCTGCTGTCCATTTTGCCCGGGCTCCTCTGCGCACCGGTGCTGACGTCCAGCGCCGAGCATATTGCGGATTTGGTGGCCGAGCGGCGCCGCGGCGAAGCGATGGGCTGGTACGGGACCTCCATGACCATGGGCAGTGCGCTGGGATCGCCCTTTGCCGGTCTCATGATCGACAATGTTGGCCCGTGGGCGGGGTTTGCGGCGGTGGGGGCACTGTGCGGCGCTTTGGCTCTTCTGGGCCTGCTGGCGATGTCGCTGTGGCGCCGCCGCGGAAACCCGCTCCCGGACCACCGTGGAGTGCGGCAGGCCCAGGCAGTGAAGCCCTAAAAGCCCGCGGGCGCACGGGGCGCACGGGGCGGACAGGGCGCACGCAGGCCCGCGCACCCTGCGCCAGGGGGAGCGGACATGCGCACGGCCTGACAGCGAAGCGCCGGGCAGGCCCTAGTTGACGGCGCCGGTGAATTTTTCACCCGGGCCCTTGCCGGGGGCATCGGGGAACTCGGAGGCTTCACGGAATGCCAGCTGCAGGGAACGCAGGCCGTCGCGCAAGGGTCCGGCATGCTGGCTGCCAATTTCCGGGGCCGCCGCCGTGACAAAGCCGGCCAAGGCGGTAATGAGCTTGCGCGCCTCATCCAGGTCCTTGAGCTCTTCAGCGTCCGGGCCCGCTGCCAGGCCGCACTTGACGGCGGCGGCGCTCATGAGGTGGACCGCAGCGGTTGTAATGACCTCGATCGCAGGAACCTCGGCAATGTCACGCACCACCGAGGCGGCCTCGGTCAGGTCCTCTTCCGGGGCCTGGGGAAAACTGTTGCGGGTGTCCTGATTATTATCTGAGCTACTCATGCTGCTAAGCTTGTCACAGACCGACTCGTTGCTGTTATTTGGACGTTTCCCCAGGCCTTGCCTGAGGTTGCTCGTACATGGCAGGGAGTTTGCAAGTGGAGACCTCTCCCACCTTTCGACCCAAGCATTGGCGTTGTCTGGTTCCGGTTGGCACCTTCCCCCGGGAAGGGACACGTGTTGTGCGCATCAGCGTACAGGCGCGGGCCGACCACTTTGAGGCCTCCATTGCACCGGCAATAGGGGGCCTTCCCCGTTGCTGGTGGGAATCCATTTTCAAAGCAACAGGAGCCACACATTAGCGAGCCACGCATCAATGATCGAATCCGCGTCCCAGAGGTGCGGTTGGTTGGGCCAGCAGGCGAACAGGTTGGAATCGTCCGCATTGAAGACGCCCTCCGTTTGGCAGCCGAGTCCGACTTGGATCTGGTTGAGGTAGCGCCGACGGCCAAGCCGCCGGTGTGCAAACTGATGGACTTTGGCAAGTACAAGTACGAAGCCGCCGTCAAGGCTCGTGAAGCCCGCAAGAACCAGACCAACACCGTTTTGAAGGAAATTCGTTTCCGCCTCAAAATTGACAAGCACGACTACGAGACCAAGCGTGGACATGCGCTGAAGTTCCTCGGTGCCGGTGACAAGGTCAAGGCAATGATCCAGTTCCGCGGACGCGAACAGCAGCGCCCTGAAATGGGCATCCGTCTGCTGCAGAAGTTTGCTGAAGGCGTCGCCGAGGTGGGCGTGATTGAATCAAGCCCCCGCATTGACGGCCGCAACATGGTGATGGTCATTGGTCCCTTGAAGAACAAGGCTGAAGCCAAGGCCGAAGCCCGCCGCAACCAGCAGCGTGCCGATGCCAAGGCCCACAATGAGGCGGTTGCCAACGGCACTGCCCGGGTGGATGTGGACCGTGACAACAAGGTCTCCATGACGCAGTCCCTGGCTGATCTGCTGCCTGAAGGCCTGCACCTGACGAACGACGCCGACGCTCCCGCCGATGCTCCCGCCACGGTCACCGAAGCCGCTGTTGAACCGGCAGTGGTGGAGGAAGCGCCTGCAGACGTGGCAGCTCCGGAAGCTCCGGCCGAAAAGCCGGCTCCCGCCGTCGCCCCCGTCAAGGCGGCACCGGCAAGGACCGCCGCTCCTGTCAAGGCTGCGGCCACCAAGCCGGCGGCGGCGAAGCCTGTTGCTGCGGCGAAGCCCGCAGCTGCCCCCAAGCCAGTGGCTGCAAGGCCCATCCCGATGCCCAAGCCTATGGCCAAGCCCGCCGCGGCAAAGCCTGCCGCGAAGCCGGCGCCCAAGGCGGCGGCAAAGCCTGCTGCCAAGCCCGCTTCGGCCAAGACCGGGCCGGCAGCTGAAACCCCCAGCTCAGCTGAATAGAGATTTTTCACTTCAGCGGTGAATACCCCCCCACAGTGACTGAAGCAGTTGCTGCAAAAGAACCACAGGCTGCGCCGGTGGATACGTTAGGAGACAGGTCCTCATGCCTAAAATGAAGACACACAGTGGTGCGAAGAAGCGATTCAAGCTGACCGGTTCCGGTAAGCTTGTCCGCCAGCAGGCCAACCGCCGCCACTACCTGGAGCACAAGCCTTCCAGCTTGAAGCGTCGCCTCAAGGGTGACCTGCTGGTTGCCAAGGCCGATGTCCGCAACATCAAAAAGATGCTCGGCATCTAATTTTGCAAGTCAATCGGTGTGACCTTTAATTCGAAGGGCCACACCATCCACCAAAGCCTTCCCTGGCTTGATTGGCTTGGGATCTTTATCATTTGAAGGAGTACGCACGTGGCACGTGTGAAGAGGGCTGTAAACGCCCACAAAAAGCGTCGGGTTATTCTGGAACGCGCAAAGGGTTACCGCGGACAGCGTTCACGCCTGTACCGCAAGGCCAAAGAGCAGCTGCTGCACTCGTTTGTGTACAGCTACGGCGACCGCCGCAAGCGCAAGGGTGACTTCCGCCGCCTCTGGATCCAGCGCATCAATGCCGCATCCCGCGCCAATGGCCTGACCTACAACCGTTTGATCCAGGGCCTGAAGGCTGCGCAGATCGAGGTTGACCGCCGCATGCTCGCTGACCTGGCCGTCAACGACGCCGGTGCCTTCGCCGCACTGGTCAACATTGCCAAGGCCGCCTTGCCGGCCAACACCTCGGCTCCGGCAGCCAAGTAGTTTTCTTCCCCGCACCAAGGGAACCCAGCAGTTGCTGATCCATGCGAAACGGCTGATAAAGTCCTAAGCATGATTGAACCCGGGCGTCCGCCAGCAGAAGCAATGACCAATCCTCGAGCAGATCGAGTGAGGGATGTTGCCAAGCTGGTAGGACGCTCGGGTCGTTTAAAGCGCCGGCAGTTCCTGGCCGAGGGGCCGCAGGCCGTCACCGAAGCGCTGCGGGCCCACCACGATTGTCTGGCCGCGGGCGGCACGCCCGTCATTGAGGCCTTGTACGCCACGGTGGAGTGCCTGAAAAGGTTTCCGCAGCTGCTGGAGTCAAGTTCCGTCCCGGGTTCGCGGATCTCGCTCCGGATTGCCAGCGAATTGGTGCTGGCAGCGATGACCGACACGGTGTCCCCACAGGGTGTGGTTGCCGTGTGCAACTTTGTCGACGTGCCGTTGGCCGAAGTCATGGCGAGCAAGCCTGCACTGATTGCCATGCTGTGCCGGGTCCAGGATCCGGGAAACGCAGGAACCGCGCTGCGGGCAGCGGATGCTGCCGGCGCCGATGCCGTGATTTTTTCCCAGTCCAGCGTGGACATTTACAACCCGAAAGCGGTTCGCTCCACCGCCGGCTCCCTGTTCCACCTTCCCGTGGTGCTTGGCGCCCAGGTGTCCGAGGTCGTGGCTGCGGCAAAGTCGGCGGGCCTTGGCATCCTTGCAGCTGACGGTTATGGGCAGCTGAACCTTGATTTGCTGCAGGATGAAAGTGCTGCCAGGTCCTTTGACCAGGAAATTCCGGACTCCCAATATGACCTGGCGGCCCCCACGCTGTGGATGTTTGGCAACGAGGCCCAGGGTCTGGCCGGTGAGGAGAAGGCGCTTGCCGATCATCGGGTGGCGGTTCCGGTGTATGGCTCCGCAGAGTCCCTGAACCTTGGGACCGCCGCCACGGTGTGCCTTTATGCCAGCGCCCGGGCCCAACGCCGCAGCGTGTAGGAGCCGGGGCGGCCAAGTGTGCTCCGGCGAAGCAGCTTAGCCGTGCGCCGGCGTCGTTCCTGCACGCGGACGCCGTCCGGTGACGCCGCTGATGAGTGCCATGACCAGGCCCAGCACCGCCAAGGCGGCGCCCACCAGGGCCGGGGCCGTGTATCCCCAACCCCAGGTGATCACCAGTCCGCCGACAAACGCGCCCAGGGCGTTTGCCGCATTCAAGGCGGAATGGTTCAACGAGGACGCCAGGGTCGGAGCTCCCGCCGAGACGTCCAGCAGCCTGGTCTGCAGGGACGGGATGAGCATGGACCCCGATGCACCCACCACAAAGATCATGACCAGCGCCATCCACTGAATGTGGACCGAAGCCGCATAGACCACCAGCACCACAACAATGAAGCCCATGACACTGTAGATGCTGCCCATGACCGACCAGTCCGCGAGCCGGCCACCTGCGAAGTTTCCTGCCACCATGCCCAGTCCATAGAGGCCAACAATGACCGGCAGGAAGGTGGCGGCAAAGCCGGCAACCTCGGTCATGGTGTTGGCCACATAGGTGTAGACGGCAAAGAAGCCGCCAAAACCCACCACGCCAATGAGCAGTGTCAGCCAGACCTGGGCGCTGCGCAGGGCACCAAGTTCACGCCGCAGGCTGGCCCCGGGCTGGGCTTTCTGGGCCGGCACAAAAATGGTCATGGCAATCATGGTGATGATGCCAATGATGCCCACCAGCACAAAGAGCCAGCGCCAGCCGAACTGCTGCCCCACCAAGGTTGCCAGCGGAACTCCCAGAACATTGGCCACGGAAAGCCCCATCATGACCATGGAGATGGCCCGGCCCCGTTTCGTGGGAGCCACGAGGGAGGCGGCCAGCACGGCGGCGACCCCAAAGAAGGCGCCGTGCGGCAGGCCGGCAATGAAACGGGTGACCAGCAAGGCGGTGTAGTCCTGCGCCAACACTGAAAGCAGATTGCCCACGGTAAACAAGGCCATGAGCGCCAAGGCCAACATTTTGCGCGGCATTCTGGCGCCGGCAGCCACCAGCAACGGCGCACCCAGCACCACGCCCAAGGCGTAGGCGGAAATCACGTGCCCGGCGGTGGGGACGCTGACGCCCACGCCCTCGGCAACATTGGGCAGCAGGCCCATCATGGCAAATTCGGTGGTGCCAATGCCAAAACCGCCAATGGCCAGGGACAGTATGGCCCACGCGGCCTTGTTCGGCGCCGTGGGGGAAGAGGGGACACGCTTGATCTCGGGCAGAGTCAATGAACTACTTTCGCAACTAAGGGAACGCCCCGTCCCATGCTGGGCGGATGGCACCGGCGGCATGAGCCCGCGGTACGGGGCATGCGGGCATGCCTTGCCAGTCTAGTTCCCCCTACACTGGGCAGGGTGACTTTAAAGAAACAAATTGTTGCCGCCGCCGTGGTGGACTCCCTGCGCAACCCCACCATGCTGTTGGCTGCCCAGCGCAGCGCGCCCCCGGAGCTGGCCGGATTATGGGAATTTCCCGGTGGCAAGGTCGAACCCGGGGAAGGGGTTCACGAGGCATTGCACCGGGAGTTGGCGGAGGAGCTTGGCGTCAAGGTTTCCCTCGGCGCCGAGCTGCCCGGACCCACAAGGCAGGGCTGGCCCTTGAATGCCACCGCCAGCATGCGCGTGTGGCTGGCTGAAGTGGAAGAAGGCGCCCCACATCCGCTGCAGGATCATCAGCAGCTGCTGTGGGCGCCCCTGCGGGAAGCGGACCTGCTGCAGCTTCCCTGGATCCGCGCCGACTATCCCATTGTGCAGGCCCTGCTGGCGGCCGTCGCGGCTGGAGCGGCGCAGGACAACCGTGAACCGGATCGGCGATTGGCCCAAGGGTATTGAATAAAGCTCGGCTGTGCCAGACTAAGTGCAACACACCATCAGGAGGATGAGCCATGACGAGCGGTAGTCACGAGGAAAAAAACGCAGCCAGTGCATCTGAAGAAACGAAGGAAAAGTTTCGACAGGCTTTGGAGAACAAGAAGAACCAGCAGCACGGCAGCGTCGCTGCTGCAGGGGGACCCAAGATCAACTCATCCCATGCGGCCGCAAGCCACAAACGCGAATTTCGCCGCAAGAGCGGATAGTGCCGCCGACACCCCGGAATTTTCACAAGCAGGCAGGTGCGTATGCGCGCCTGCCTGCTTTAGTTCCGGGCGGGACCTTGTCAGGGGCCACTGTGCGTGCGGTGCCGCATGCCCGCAGTCGAAACGATTCCAGCTGTGCTATTGAAGGAGATTGACCATGAGCGAAAACAGTACCCCCACACCGCCCGTTGGGCCCACGCCCCCAGGCTATGATGCACCCGCGTCCCACCAGCAGCCGGTGCAGCACCAGCAGCCCTACCAGCAGCCGGTGCAGCATCAGCAGCCCTACCAGCAGGGCGCCACTGACCCAGCCGGCACCGTGACGCTGAACTATTGGTTGTCGGTATTTTTCTCCTGGATTCCGGCCTTGGTTTTCTTTCTCACGGAAAAGGGCAAGAACGGCCTGGTCGATGATGTGAACAAGCAGAACTTGAACTTTTCCATCCTGCGCGGCATTGCTGGTTTCCTTTGGGTGATTGTTCCAGGCGTAGGGTTCATCTTTGGCTTGGCAGCGCTGGCTTTGTTCGTCATTCACATCCTGGCAGCCGTGGAAGCGCCCAAGAAGCTGCGCAGCGGCCAGCCCTACCGGTTCCCGTTCAACGTTCCCTTTATCAAGTAGCGTCCGCGGCGCATCGGAAGTGCCCGGCCGCCACGGCCTTAGAACAAGGTGGCTGGACCTTCCCTGAAGGCGGGAATCCCTTGCGGGGTTCCCGCCTTCCTGACGCCGCGCACCGTTGTGGGCAAACTGCCTGCCGGGTAGCGGGCCTCTTCCGCTTTGGGGTCGTGGACAAAGGCCTGTGTGCCAAATCCATGCCGGGCCTTGGCTTCATTGATTTTCCCGGCCAGCCACTGCCGGTATTCCTTTGCCGCGTAGGACCCGTGCTCATACAGGCGCCGGTACCTGCCCACCAGGGCAGGGTGTTCCCGTGCCAGCCAGTGCATGAACCAGTCGCGGGTTCCGGGGCGCAGATACAATGCCCCGGCAGTCACGCCCGTGGCGCCGGCCCGGGCAAGGGCACCAAACAACGCGTCAAGTGCCTCGTCGGAATCACTGAGCCACGGCAGGATTGGCATGGCCATGACGCCGCATGGCAGACCGGCGTCGCGCAGCTTTGCAATCAGGGCCAGCCGGGCCTTGGGCGAGGGTGTTCCCGGCTCGATGGCATGGGCCAGATCCTCGTTGAGCAGTGCCAGTGAAATGCCCATCCCCACGCTCACATCCTGCGCTGCGCGGCGCAGCTCTGGAAGATCCCGGGCCAGCAGGGTGCCCTTGGTAAGAATGGAAAAGGGCGTGCCGGAATCCGCCAGGGCGGCGATGATTCCGGGCATCAGCTGATAGCGTCCCTCGGCGCGCTGATACGGATCGGTGTTCGTTCCCAGGGCCACGTGGTGGCGCTGCCACGTGGGCTTCATAAGCTCCGCACGCAGCACCTGGGCAACGTTCACCTTGACCACCACTTGGGAATCAAAGTCCAACCCTGGATCAAAGTCCAGATAGGTATGGCTTTTGCGGGCAAAACAGTACACGCAGGCGTGGGAACAGCCCCGGTAGGGATTGACTGTCCATTCAAAGGGCATGCTGGAACTGGCCGGAACCTTGTTCAGGGCCGATTTGGAGAGCACCTCATGAAAGGTGATGTCCGCAAACTCCGGCGTCTGCACGCTCTTGAGCAGTCCCGCCAGGGGCAGAAGAGGCAAGGCTGCCGCCGGTTCCGGGGCGCTGCCGTCCTGCAGGGGCAGGGGCTGGTTGAGTTGCTGACTGGTCCACCGCATGCCCAAATTAGAACATATATTCTATTGAGTGGCAATGTCCGTCTTTTTCATGCCCCGGCGGCCCCTGGCGGTAAGAGCTGGCTAAAGCAATTCCCAAGTGGCCTGAAGCTGCGCCGACACGGTGCCTTGACCCGCCTCAATGGGCAGGGGCGCGGCCTCCACCGTCATGGCCGCCCGGGCCATCAGGGGGTGGGGCCCCGGAGCCTGCACGTGTTCCTCACTTATTACAAGCACCTGCCCCAACACCCGCCCCGTCAGCTGCGCGAAGTGTTCGGCCCCGTGGCGGGCATCTTCCCAGGCGGCGGCGCGGGCGGCATCCCGGGACGCGGTGGAATCGCTGAGCACCGCAGTCATCTCATGCAGGCGCACGCTGTTGTCCCCGACCTCCACCACCGCGGCGACAATGCGATCCGCGCCCTGGTCATGGCGCAGGTTGACTGACAAGGTGCTGCTGACGGTGTACCCGGTCACCACGGTTCCCACGCCATCCTGCCAACGGCTGTCCACCCGCACGTCCAGGGAGGAGGAGGTTATTGCTTCGCGCGCCACGCCCAGGGACAGCAGGGTGCCGCTCACAGCACCCACCGCCGTCCCCGCCTGGGTATAGGCTCCGCGCACCGTGGGCTGGGACGCCTCAATTCCCACCGTGATGGTGAAGCTGTCAGGGGCCGTCTTAACGGAGCCCCGGCCCAGGACCGTGACGGTGCCGTTGCTGCTGGTTGTGGTGGATTGGCTCATGGCTGCTTTCGTGACGTGGACAAAGGGGGGACAAGCCTGAAGCGGGCCAGGGGTTGCAGCAGCAGCCGGACGGCACTGCGGTCAATGCTGGGCAGTTCCCGGTACCCTCCGTCCGCCAACCCTGCGCGACGTTCAAAGACATTGCGGCTGCCGGGATCGCCTGTGCGCCACAGCGAATAGGCGGTGCAGGCGGCATAAAGCGGCAAAAACGGCAGGCCCAGGCACCAGGCATACTGCGTGGCATGTGCGGCCTCGTGGGCCAGCAGCTTGGGACGGGAATCAATGAAAGGCCTTTCGGCACGGTAGAAAATCACGTTTCCCACGGTGAAGGCACCGGCCAGGGGCAGTCTGGGCCGGTAGTTGGTGCCCAGCAGCAAACCGTCCGGACCCTTTTGGACCTCAGTGGCTGTGAGGGCGGCCAGCAGCAGTCCCGTGGCCGTGGACAGGTTCAGGGCATTGGCCACCGCGCGCAGACGAAACTTCAGCGGCATGGCCGTCCAGGGGATCATGGCAGGACCGCCTGCCGGAGCGCAATGCCGCCGGGTGTCAAGGATGAAGGGGCATCCAAGGTGTTCACCTGGCGCAACACTCCGGACGCACTGGGACCGGGGAACTCCCCGCGCACCCAATGCACCATCTGCAGGGGCGGAGACCCAGGGGCCAGGCAGTCAACGCGTCCCTGCGCGGTGGCCGGCGGCGGCACGCGGGGGCTTGGCTTGGGAACGGAACCACGACCACCCAGGGCGGGCGGCAGGGCGGGCGCCAGGGCTGGCGGCAGCGCAAGGCGCCGGACCGGCGTCGGCCTTCCACTGCGCTGTTCACCCATGGGCGCAAGCGTAGCAACCATGGACCCAAGATGGACCACGTGGCGGGAAGAAAAGCCAATTCAAATCAAGGCGATGCCGTCAACTAGACTGTTTCAGGCGGGATGAGCCACCCCGTCCGCTTACTCGCACACGAGCTTAGGTAAAAACTGTAGATGTCTGAGATGCCCCCCACGACGGTGGAAATGCCCGAACCGACCCCAGGAACCGCCACAATTCCGGATCCGCTTGATGAAGCAGCCATTGGTGCAGCCGTGGACCACGCGCTCGCGGCCATTGCCGCCGCGGCCACCTTGGATGAGCTGAAGACCGCGCGGCTGGCGCACACCGGCGAAAAGTCGCCGCTGAGCCTGGCCAACCGCGAAATCGGCGGGCTTGCCAAGGAATTCAAGGCCACGGCAGGAAAGCTTATGGGCGCCTCCCGCGGACGCGTTGCCCAGGCGCTCGCAGCCCGCACGCAGGTGCTCGAAGCCGAGGACGCCGCCCGGATCCTGGCCGAGGAGACAGTGGATGTCACCGCCGCCCCGCGCCGCCGCCGTGCCGGTGCCCGGCACCCGCTGTCCACGCTGCAGGACAGGGTCTGCGACATCTTCGTGGGCATGGGCTGGGAAATCGCCGAAGGCCCCGAGGTGGAGTCGGAGTGGTTCAACTTTGATGCCCTGAACTTTGCGCCGGACCATCCGGCGCGGGAAATGCAGGACACCTTCTTCGTGGAGCCCCCCGAGGCCCACCTGTTGCTGCGCACGCACACCTCTCCGGTACAGGTGCGTTCCATGCTGGAACGCGATCTGCCCATCTATGTGCTCTGTCCCGGCAAGGTGTTCCGCACCGATGAACTGGACGCCACGCACACCCCCGTGTTCCACCAGTTCGAGGGCTTGGCCATCGACAAGGGCCTGTCCATGGCGGACCTGGTGGGAACGCTGGAACACTTCACCCGGCAAATGTTTGGTGATGAAGCGCGGGTGCGGATCCGTCCGAACTTCTTCCCGTTCACCGAACCCTCCGCCGAGCTGGACATTTGGCACCCGGGTGCCAAGGGCGGGCCCCGCTGGATCGAGTGGGGCGGCTGCGGCATGATCAACGCGAATGTGCTGCGCGCTGCCGGAATTGACCCGGAGGAGTACTCGGGTTTTGCCTTTGGCATGGGGATCGAGCGTGCGCTGATGTTCCGCAACGAAGTGTTGGACATGCACGACATGATTGAAGGCGACGTAAGATTCAGCGAACACTTTGGGATGGAGATCTAAGACAAGTGCGTATTCCACTGACTTGGCTGCGCGAATATGCGCAGGTGCCGGCAGAAGCAACTGCCGAAGACGTCATGGCCGAATTGGTCAAGGTCGGTTTTGAAGAAGAGGATGTCCACCGCCCGCTGGATGAAATCAGCGGCCCCATTGTGGTGGGCCAGGTTTTGACCATGGAGCCGGAACCGCAATCCAACGGCAAGACCATCAATTGGTGCACCGTGCGCGTGGTTCCCGAAGGCACGGCGCAGACGCTGGACATTGACGGGATCGACCCCTCCGGCGTGCAGGGCATTGTTTGTGGCGCCCACAATTTTGCGGTGGGGGACAAGGTGGTGGTCACCCTGCCCGGGGCCGTGCTGCCAGGGGACTTCCGCATCACCCCGCGCAAGACCTACGGCCACGTCTCAGCCGGCATGATTGCCTCGGTGCGTGAGCTGGGCATTGGCGAGGACCACGACGGCATCCTGGTGCTCTCCACCCTGGGCCTTGACCCGGAGCTTGGCACCGACGCGCTGGAACTGTTGGGTCTGGATGACGAAGCGGCGGAAATCAACGTCACCCCGGACCGCGGCTATGCCTTCAGCATCCGCGGCGTTGCCCGCGAATACGCCCACGCCACCGATTCCGTCTTCACCGATCCGGCTTCCCGCGTCACGGTGGCCGACGCCGGCGGCCCCGGACACGCCGTCGTCCTGGCCGACCAGGCGCCCATCTACGGGAAGGCCGGATGCGACCGCTTTGTGGCCCGGACCGTCAGCGGCGTCAACCCCGCCGCCCCCACCCCGCCGTGGATGGCCGCGCGACTGCGCCTGGCCGGGATGCGCAGCATTTCGCTGCCGGTGGACATTTCCAACTACGTCATGCTGGAACTCGGCTCGCCCCTGCACTTTTACGACGCCGAAAAGGTCACCGGTGCGATCACCGTCCGCCGCGCCAAGGACGGGGAGACCCTCACCACCCTCGATGGCAAGGTGCGCAGGCTCCACCACGAAGACCTGCTGATCACCGACGAATCCGGCGCCATTGGCATTGCCGGCGTGATGGGCGGCGCCTCCACGGAAGTGACGGGCGCAACGTCGCGGATCCTCATTGAGGCCGCACATTTTGAGGAAGTCTCCATTGCGCGCTCGCGCCGCCGCCACAAGCTGCCTTCGGAGGCGTCCAAGCGTTTTGAACGTGGCGTGGATCCGGCCATGGCCCCCGTTGCCGCCCAGCGAGCCGTGGATCTGCTGGTGGAACTGGCCGGCGGAACGGAGGAAACCACAGCCACCGATGCCGGCTCGGCAAGACCTCCGGCTCCAATTTTCCTGCCCTCCGGGTACACCTCGGCGCGGATCGGCCTGGAATTCTCCCAGGCCCAGGTGATGGGCTCCCTGACGGATCTCGGTGCCCAGGTGGAAAAGGTCGACGGCGGCTACCAGGTCACGGCGCCGAGCTGGCGCTATGACCTGCTCAGCAAGGACGACCTGACGGAGGAAGTGGCGCGTCTGGTGGGCTACCACCTCATTCCCTCCACTCTGCCCACGGCGCCTCCGGGCCGCGGCTATTCACGGACGCAACAGCAGCGCCGCCGCGTGGTCCAGGCCCTGGCCGACTTTGGCTTGACGGAAACCTTGGCCTACCCCTTCGTCTCCCAGGCCGCCAATGAGACCTTTGGCGTGGCGGAGGCCGGCGCGCCGCGCCGCGCCGTCAAACTCGCCAACCCGTTGAGCGAGGAGTTTGGCTTCCTGCGCACCTCGATGCTGCCGGGGCTGGTGGAAACCGCCAAACGCAACCATTCCCGCGGCTTCCATGATCTGGCCCTCTTTGAATCCGGTCTGGTGTTCCTTCCGGGGGAAACCATGGGGACGGCGGCAATTCCGCCGCTGGGCGCCAAGCCCGCCGAGGACGTGCTGGCTGGCCTGTATGCCGGCATCCCGTACCAGCCCCTGTCCATGGCCGCCGTGTTCACGGGCAAGGATTCGCCGGCGTCCCCCGGCCACGCACCGCGCGGCTGGGACTGGGCCGACGCCTTGGACGCAGCCCGCCTGGTGGCAGATGTGGTGGGCGTGGAGCTGGTGGTGGGCCAAGGCTCACACCAGGCGTTCCACCCGGGGCGCACCGCCGAGCTGTCGCTGCGCAGCGGCGAGGTGGTGGGCTACGCAGGGGAGCTGCATCCCAAGGTGTTGGCCCAGCTGAACATGCCGGCGCGCACGGTGGCCATGGAAATCAACGCCGAAAAGGTGTTTGCGGCAGCCCCCGACGTCATTGTGGCCAAGGAAATCTCCACCTACCCGGTGGCAACGCAGGATGTGGCGCTGGTGGTTCCCGCCGAGGTGCCCGCACAGTCGGTGCTGGACACCCTGCGCGAAGGCGCCGGGGAACTGCTCGAAGACGTGGCCCTGTTCGATCAATACCAGGGCGCCGGGATTCCCGAGGGGCGCAAGTCGCTCGCCTTCGGACTGCGCTTCCGCGCAGCTGACAGGACGCTGACCTCCGAGGAGGCATCGACTGCCCGGGCCTCGGCTGTGGCCCTGGCAGCGGAAAGGTTCGGCGCCACCCAGCGCTAGCACTTGCTCCCGGCAGGGCACCGGTGGTCCTGCCGGCTTGAATCCGCACTGGTTCAAGCCGGCAGGACTTTTTTGCCCGTGGCGCGGCCACGGGCATGGCCGTGGGCGCAGCCGCGCCACTCTTGCCGGTGCTCACTGCTGATGCGGGAAGGCAAGCCCCCTGCCCACGGTGACAAGGGTTTGCGTGCTGTCGGCGGCCAAATCCACTCTGCGCGCGCCGCAGCGGCATTTAACGTAAAGCACCCGGCCCTGGGAAGTTGCATGGGCGGATTCAACGGTCCAGCCGTGGCCGGTGGCGGCTGCCGTGCGGTCCTGACATTGATGTTCTGTTGTGGAGGTCATGAAGCCAAGCATGCTGTAATGGTCTTATGCATCTCAACCCTTACGGAGAATACGCTGTGCTGCTGGCACAGTCCCTGGCCAATGACTTTCCGCAGGACGGGGCCGCCATTATTGAACGAACCCGTGACTTTGGCATGACCATGGATTTCACCGCCGCCCCCGGCGACCACGGGCGGGTCCGCGGGGTGATGGGGGACTGGCTGGAAATAGTGGATGCGGCCGAGCACCATCAGCGGGCTGCGCTGCTTAATGCCCAAATGGCCGCAGCAACCGCCTACCCCCGGTTGACCGAACATGACGGTGAAGGCTGGCATTTGCATTACCGGGATGAAAACCAGGATCTGGCGCAGGTGCTGCGGGCGGTGATCAGCGTTGGCACCGCTTTGCATTTGACCACCAGGGGCATCCACCGGCTGGGCAGGTGCGCCGCCGGAGAGGCACCGGGGGACCTGTGCCAGCGCGTGGTTGTCGATGTCACCCGCAACGGCCGGCAGCAATACTGCTCGGTGCGTTGCGCAAACCGGGCAGCGGTCCGCCGGCACCGCGCCCGTTTCCAGGCCCCTGCGCAGCAGTCCCGGCCATGAACATCCCGCGGTGCCGGGTCCGCTGTGGATCCGGGTGCCACCAGTACCCGGCCCGGCGTTGCCGCGGGGTCCAGGGGAAGCACGGTGCCGGCAGCCGCCGGGAGGATCGCTTGCTAAAATTCCTCGCCCTCGCCCACCACGGCTGACGCCGGGCCCACAATGAGCGGATCCGGGGCTCCCACAAGATCATGGTCCTTGCCCGAGTACTCAAACAAACTCAGCACATGGCGCATTGCCGCAAGCCGGGCCCGCTTCTTGTCATTGGATTTCACCACTGTCCAGGGCGCATGGCGGGTGTCGGTGCGCTTGAACATCCGCTCCTTGGCAAAAGTGTAGGCGTCCCACTTGTCCAGGGAGGCCAGGTCCATGGGGGAGAGCTTCCACTGCCGCACAGGGTCCACCTGGCGGATGATGAAGCGGGTCCGCTGCTCCGCCCGGGTAACGGAAAACCAAAATTTGATGACTGTGATGCCATCATTGGCCAGCATCCTTTCAAACAAGGGTGCCTGGCGGACAAATTCCGCGTACTCCTCCTTGGTGCAAAAGTCCATGACGCGCTCCACGCCAGCCCGGTTGTACCAGGATCTGTCGAACAGGACCATCTCTCCGGCACTGGGCAGGTGCGCCACATAGCGCTGAAAATACCATTGCGTGGATTCACGTTTGCTGGGCTTCTCCAGGGCCACCACCCGGGTGCCGCGTGGATTCAGGTGTTCGGTGAAGCGCTTAATGGTGCCACCCTTGCCGGCGGCATCGCGGCCCTCGAACAAAATAACCACCCGGCGCCCGGTAGCCTTGATCCACTGCTGGAGCTTGAGCAGTTCAATCTGCAGCAACCGCTTGTCAACGTCGTAAACGTCCCGCTCCAGCCGCGCAGCATACGGGTAGCCGTCGCGCCAGGTGTCAACGGGGGTTCCGTCGGCTGTCAAAAGGATGGGATCGTCGTCATCGTTGTCGATGACGGTAAAACCGGTGAATTCCGGACGCACGTTGCTCATGGCCCGAGCCTAGCCAGGGGTGGAAAACTAAAAGTGAACGGCAGGTAAAGCGATGATGTGCGAGCGCGGTGTTGACGCGGCATGCCCTGGCCAACCATTGGTGCGTGCCTTTGATCTGGCAGCCGTGGA
This sequence comes from Specibacter sp. NPDC057265, assembly GCF_042668835.1. Lineage (NCBI taxonomy): Bacteria > Bacillati > Actinomycetota > Actinomycetes > Micrococcales > Micrococcaceae > Specibacter > Specibacter sp. NPDC057265. The sequence goes on along the minus strand of NZ_JBHUYE010000001.1, from coordinate 24,310 downwards.
TCACGGCGCGGCCAGGCTGCTTGACCCAGCCGAACAGGCCCGCGCCGCCGCCTTTGTGGACCGGGCAGCACGCCAGGATTTCATTGCCGGGCGCATTGTGCAACGCTCCATGGCGGCCGAGATGCTCGGCTCCGCCCCGCAAAGCCTGGTGGCGGCGTACAGCTGCCCGGACTGCGGTCCAAATCCCAGTCCCTCGCACGGAAGGCCGGGCTATCTGCTCCATGGTGTCCGGGCAGAACTATCCATCAGTTTCTCGCGCAGCCACGGCTGGGCCGTGGCTGCGATGGTCCCGGCCACGGGCCTGCCACTTGGCGTGGATGTCCAGCACATCGCCTCGGTGGGCTTTGCCGGGTTCGACGAGGTGGCGTTGAGCCGCAGCGAAAAGTTGCGTCTGGCCGAGGTGGCCCCGAAGGCCCAGGACGCATGGCGGGCGGCAGCATGGGCGCGCAAGGAAGCGTTGGTGAAATACTCGGGCCTGGGCCTGCGCATGGACCCGGCTGGGATCCCTGCGTTTCCGGAACGTGGCCTCCCGGGGCATGCCTGTGCGGAACCAGGTGCGGCCGTGCGCCTATGCGATGTGGTGCCAGCGGAGGTGGGCTTGCCCGAAGGGTTCGCCGCCGCCGTGGCGTTCGGTGCCGTGGAGCTGGGAAAAGGTGCGGCAGGCCCTCAAGGAGGACACCAGTGGTAATCCGTGGCCTGGGCACGCAGCAGGTTCAGGACGTCCTTGACCCTGTCCGGGCCAGCTCCCGCGGGGCTCGAATGACCGCCCCTGCACCGTGATGCCCCGGGGGCAATGAAAGGTCATTGCTTTTTTGCGGACCTGAAATGTGATGGGAGGGTAATCGGAGGCCACAGCTTCCAACCGCCCGGAGCCCATGGCCCGAACCGCCGCAGCTGTTGCGGGCCGTGCCGTGTCCGCATTGATGGCTTTTCTTTTTCGCCATTGATCCGCAAGACGTCCCAGCTCCACGGCATGCCGGCGGTCAGCCTGGTCTTGGTGGCTGCGCCGGAGCAGGTGGGATGGGCGCCCGCATCCGCCGTGGCAATGCCGAGCCGATGAGCTTCCCGGACGCCGTCTTCCAGGCTCCCGCCTCCTGGCATGTGGTCCAGCACGAACGTGGATGTACCGTTCGGACAGGCGCTGCCAACTCCCTCCAGTGTGTCAGGAGGTGGCTTTTCCTTGCGCCCACCACATGCACACCTTGCCGAAGCGCGTTGGTTGAGCCGTCAACTGCGCGGGCGGGCGTCGGCGGATTAGAGGATGGCCTGCACCGGAACCACGGCGCCGGGTCGTTGGAGAAGCCCTGTGATGGGGGTGGACGATTTTTCTCCGGAAGCGTGCCGGCAGTGCGGCATCCGGACCCAACTGGACTTCATCCGCGCATCCCCGGATGGCCGCACCATGGATTTGCCCGTGGTGGTTTTGCCGCATCCGGTTAAAGAATTCCTGGCGGGAGCAAACCCGGAAGGAACCATGGGCAAGGGGCCCCGGGGGCGCAAAATCGGGCGCTGCAGCCATGGTGTCTCCGTAGTCCGATTTCCCTTTAACCAGGCGGGGGTTGCGGCAGTCGCCTTCAGCGCCGGGGCAGTGCCGGCAGCGCCGTTTGGTACAGCCAGGGCGTGAGGATCCCGGCGGCGGAGAATCCCGGAACCGTGGCGCACAGCTGATCGGCCAGGGCCACGAAGCCGGCGGTGGACACCGAACCGTGTCGGTTCTCGGCCACCCAGCGATGGAGCAGGGCGAAGAAGTTGGCTTCGCCCGCTGCGCACCTGAGGGCCTCCAGGGCAAGCGCCCCGCGCTTGTACACCGCGTCGTCAAACATTTGCTCCGGCCCGGGGTCGCCAATGGCAAAGGCCAGAGGTTCGGCGCGCAGCTTTGCGTGCGCCGCCGCTGCCCGGGCGGCAACGCCCATGGCCCCGCTTTCCTCAGACCAGAGCCATTCGGCGTAACAGGCAAAGCCTTCGTGCAGCCAAATGTCGCACCATGAGGCCAGCGTGAGGGAATTGCCAAACCACTGGTGGGAAAGCTCATGGGCGATCAGCCGCTGTTCCTCCCAGCCGGTGGTCAGATGGTTGCTGCCCAGAATGGACAGTGTCTGCGCCTCAAGGGGGATTTCCAGCTCGTCCTCCGTCACCACCACGGTGTAGGAGGGAAACGGGTAGGGACCAAAGCACCGCGTAAAAGCCTCCACCATTTCCCGCTGCCTGGCCAAGGCTGCAGCCGCCGTGGCCTGGAGTTTTTTAGGCACCGCCACGGTGATCGGCAGCTGTGAGCGGCCTTCCGGGGCCGGCAGCGTCAGGCGCCTGTACCGGCCAATCTGCAAGGTGGCCAGGTAGGTGGCCATGGGGGCAGATTGTTCATAGACCCAGCTTTCCCGGCTGGACTTCCTTGAATGTGACAGCAGCGTGCCATTGCACACGGCCGTATATCCGGCGTCGGTGGTGACGGTGAAGCGGTAGGAGGCCTTGTCATCGGGCCTGTCATTGCAGGGGAACCAGGTCGGCGCACCCGTGGGCTGGCCGGCAACCAGGACGCCGTCGTCCAGTTCCTCCCAGCCAACATCGCCCCAATCGCTGTTGTGGGGGGAGGGTAGGCCGCTGTAGCGGATGTCGAGGGTGAATTGCGTTCCAGCCGGCAACGGCGATGCCAGCTGCAGCTGAAGCTTTCCCTGGCGTTGGGAGTGCTTGAGCACCCGCGCCCCGTCCACGGCCACCTTGTCCATGCCCAATCCAATAAGATCCAGTTCCACCGAAGTCAACGGAACCAGTGCCCGGGCCGTGATGACTGCCCGGCCCTGCAGCCGGTTTCCGGCGAGCCGGAGCTCCAAATCCAGGTCATAGTGCTCCACGGCGTAGCTGGTGCTCCCGTGCAGGGGAACGTACGGATCCGGACGGGCCGGGACATCCGCGGCCGCGCCGCCGGCGGTGGCAGGGGAGGAGCGGTTCAAAAATCTCATGCTGGCTGACATATCCGGTTCTGTGGGTGGCTCAGGCACGGTCCGCGAATTCGGGACCCTTCCAGGGACTGATGGGGTTGCCCATCCAATAGCTGCTTGCTGGCACGGTTTCCCCGCGCATCACCAACGACGCCGGGCCCACCGTGCCGCTGGTGGCGATGCTGGCCGCCGGCAGGATCACCCCGTGCGGGCCCATGGTGGCGCCCTTCTCCAGCGTAACGGCATCGATGGCCATGACCCTGTCATGGAAGAGGTGGGTCTGGATCACGCAGCCGCGGTTGACGGTGGAGCTTTCACCGAGGGTGACCAGATCAGCCTCGGGCAGCCAATAGCTCTCACACCATGCGCCGTGGCCAATCCTGGCCCCCAGTGCACGCAGCCACCACACCAGGGCGGGCGTGCCCACCGCGGCCCGGGCAAACCACGGCGCCGTGACCATCTCAATGAAGGTGTCCACCACCTCATTGCGCCAAATGAAGGAGCTCCACAGCGGATGTTCGCTGCGTTTGATCCTGCCCACCAGGAGCCATTTGGCCGCCACCGAACTGCCGGCGGCAATTGCTCCGGCCGCCATCATGACAATGCCGCTGACCAAGGCGGCCAGCCAGTAGCTGCCGGCAAGGGCCACGGCGTCGAACGCTGTCAGCACCGCCGCGGCCACGGCGACTGAGAGGACGGTGGGCACCAGCCGGCAGCTTTCCCACAGGGCCCGGGCCACCTTGAGCCGCAGGGGAGGGGCGAAGGTCAGGGATTCATCGGTGTTCACATTGGTCCGGCGCAAACGGACGGGCGGACTTCCCAGCCAGGAGGTGCCGGCCTTGGCTTTGGCCGGTGCGGCCGAAAGCACTGCCACCAGCGAGTTCCGCGGCATGGTCCGCCCGGCCGCCGCCATGCCGGAGTTGCCCAGGAAGGAGCGTTTGCCCACCTTGGCCGGTGCAATGTGGATGTAGCCGCCGCCCAGTTCGTAGGAGGCGATCATGGTGTCATCGGCCAGGAAGGCGCCGGAGCCAATGGTTGTCATTTTGGGCAGCAGCAGCACGGTGGAAGCCTCCACGTTCCTGCCCACCTTGGCCCCCAGCAGGCGCAGCCACACGGGCGTGAACAAGCTGGAGTAGATGGGGAACAACAGGTCCCGGGCCATGTCCAGCACCCGCTCCGTGGCCCAGACCTGCCAGCCGATCCGGCTGCGGACCGGGTAGTGCCCCTCGCGCAGTCCCACGCCCAACAACCGCACGGTGGCGAGGATCAGCACCAGCAGGCTCAGGAACCAGGCCAAGGCGGCCAGGGGCACGGCCCAGACAAGTGTGGCAATGGCTGCCGAAAGTGATTCCTGGCCCTGCACCGCCCCCAGCACCACGGCCACAGCCACTGCCGCGGAAAGGAAGGGCAGCAGTGACAGGACGGCCGAAGCCCCGGCGAAGAGCACGCCAACAAGCCTTGTGATTGGTGTGCGTGCCCCGGGCCAGGCCGCCTTGGCCTTGCCGCTCCGTTGCGCCGGGGATCCGGAGACCGTCACGCCTGCTTTGACTTTGCCGCGCACCGCGGACCCCGGCGCCACGTGCGCGGCGGCCCCGATGCGTGCCCCGGGCATCAGCGTGCTGCGTGATCCCACCACGGCGCCGGCGCCCACGGAGATTTCGCCAATGTGCACCCAGTCGCCGTCAATCCACCAACCGGACAAATCCACTTCCGGCTCAATGGAGCAGCCCTCCGCCAGCCGGAGCAGTCCGGTCACCGGCGGCACGGAATGCAGGTCCACGTTCCGGCCCATCTTCACACCCAGCGCCCGGGCGTAGTAGGGCACCCACGGGGCGCTGGCGAGGGTCACGGCACCTGCCATGTCGGCAATTTGTTCCGCCAGCCACAACCGCAGGTGCACTTTGCCCGAGCGCGGGTAGTTGCCCGGGCCAACACTCCTGAGCAACAGCCGTGCGGCGACCACTGAGATGCCCATCCGGCCCCACGGTGAAACAAACACCGCCCACGACGCCGCCACCCACCACCAGGAAACGGTGGGCGCGCCCGGCAGCACACCAAGCCAGGCGGCAACGTTGTTCAGCGCCATCAGGTATGTCAGCCAGCGCATGCCCACAAGAATGTGCAGTGGCACGCCCATGAGTGTTTGGAACACCTGGGAGCTGCGCCGGGTCCGGCCCACCGTGCGGTTGACCGCTTCGGCGCCGCCGCCGGCCGGCACCGAACCCAAGGCCAGTTCCAGCAGGGCGCCGATCCGCGGACGCGAATAAACGTCGGCAACCGTGATGCGCGGGTACCGCCGGCGCAGCGCCGAGACCAGTTGGGCGGCGGCCAGGCTGCCGCCGCCACTGGCGAAAAAATCCGAATCCAGTGAGGACGGGGCTCCGCCCAGCACGGCCTGCCACTGCTCCAACACCCATTCAGCGTCCGGGCCCAGCGTTCCGGCCAGGGATCCGGCGTCGTCCGTTGCCTGCTCCAAGGGCCAGGGCAGGGCCTTGCGGTCCACTTTTCCGCTGATTTTGGTGGGCAGTGAATCGGTAAAGGTCAGCAGGGGAACCAGGGCGGCCGGCAGCGATCCGGCCAGCACGGTGCGCAGCGCCGCCGCATCCGGGGCGGTGCCGGGGGCCGGGACAAGATATCCCACCAGAAGTTGGCTGCCGCCGGCCGTCTCCTGCACGGCGGCGGCGGCGCCGGCAATGTCCGGCAGCCCCTGCAGCGCCGCATCAATTTCACCGAGCTCAATGCGGCGCCCGCCCAACTTCACCTGGTCGTCGGCACGCCCAATGAACACCAGCCCCGCGCGCTCCAGGCGCACCAGATCGCCGGAGCGGTAGGCCCGGTCCCATCCGAAGGCCGGCAAGGGGGCATATTTTTCAGCATCCTTGGCCGGGTCAAGGTAACGGGCAAGGCCCACCCCGGCAATGATCAGTTCGCCCACTTCACCCTCGGCCACGGGAACTCCGGCGGAATCCACCACGGCCAGGTCCCAGCCGTCCAGGGGCAGCCCGATGCGCACCGGTCCCGGCCCGCCCAGCGGCGCCGCACAGGCGACGACGGTTGCCTCGGTGGGTCCGTAAGTGTTCCAGACTTCCCTGCCGCGCACCGCCAGCCGGGCCGCCAGCTCCGGCGGGCAGGCCTCTCCACCAAAAATGAGCAGACGCACGGACTCCAGGGCCTCCGCGGGCCACAGTGCCGCCAGGGTTGGCACGGTGGAGACAACCGTGATGCCGTGGGAGATCAACCAGGGGCCCAGATCCATGCCGGAACGGACCAAAGAACGCGGCGCGGGAACCAGGGCGGCCCCGTGGCGCCAGGCCAGCCACATTTCTTCGCAGGATGCATCGAAGGCCACGGACAATCCCGCCAACACCCGGTCCTCGGGCCCCATGGGTTCGGACTGCAGGAAAATGCGGGCCTCGGCATCAACAAAGGCGGCCGCTGAACGGTTGCTGACAGCGACGCCCTTTGGGGTGCCGGTTGACCCGGACGTGAAGATGATCCAGGCGTCGTCCGAGGGAAGCGGTTCCCGTGGTGCGGGGAAGGGGGGCAGCCGTTCCCCGGCCGTGCCCGCCAGCGCTCGGCAGGTCAGTGCCTGGCCGGTGGACGGGTCCCCGAGCACTGCCGCCACCGCGGCCTCGCCAAAGACCAGTGCCGCCCGTTCCTCCGGGTCGTCGGCGTCGACGGGCACATAGGCGGCACCAATGGACAAAACCGCCAAAATGGCCAGGTACAGCGCGGAGGTGCCCGAGGGTATCCGCACGCCAATCCGGTCCCCGGCGCCCAATCCCGCCTGGGTCAGCTCCGCGGCCTTGCCGCGCACCGCCTTGAGCAGCTCTGCATAGCTCAGGGCTGCGACGCCGTCGTCCAGGGCTGTGGCGTTCGGGTGGAGCGCGGCGGTTTCCAGCAGCACCTCCCACAGTGTGCGCGGCCGGGGCGCCAGCCCACTTCCAGGCATTTGTGCTTCAAATTCCGCCGCCAATGGTGCGGCGGACGGTGCGGTTCGATTGCGGGGGACCTTCAGGTGGGCAGGGTTCACCGGCCCACCATGCGCCAGCAACATGAACGGAAGTTGAATGGCAGCCAACAAGTTGCGCCGTGTTGCGCACGGGGGTGCTGAGTCCGTCCCGGACACCAGGTCCAATGGCCTGGCACGGCCAGGGGCTACGGCAGCAGGATGACCTTGCCCGTGGTGCCCCTTCCCTGCAGTGCCGCGTGCGCGGGGCCGGCCTCGGCGAGGGGGAACCTGGCGCCAATGCGGGCGGTGAGGGTTCCGGCGGCCACGGAAGCAAAAATTTCGCTTGAACGCCACAGCCGTTCCTGGGCGTTGAGCAGGTAGTCGCCCAGCTTGGGTCGGATCACCGTCAGGGAGCCCCCGGCGTTGAGGCGCTGCAGCTCAAAGGGTGGAACCTGCCCGGACGCTCCGCCAAAGAGCACCAGGGTCCCGCGGGTGCGCAAGGACGCCAAAGAGCCGTCGAAGGTGTCCCTGCCCACGCCGTCGAACACCACGTCCACGCCGGCGCCGTCGGTGTACTCCCGCACGGCGGCGGAAAAGTCCTGGTAGCGCAGCACTTCATCGGCCCCGGCCACCCGGGACAACTCCTCCTTTTCGTCGCTGGAGACGGTGGTGATGACCCGTGCCTTGCGTTCCTTGAGCAGCTGCGTCAGCAGCAGCCCCACCCCGCCGGCGCCGGCATGGACCAGCACCGTCTGCCCGGGTGCCACCCGGTAGCTGGAGTTCATCAGGTAGTGGGCCGTCATGCCCTGCAGGGGCAGGGCGGCCGCCACATCCAGGGGGACGCTGGCAGGCACCGGCAGCGCCGCGTCGGCGGGGACAAGGGCGTACTCCGCGTAGCAGGCACGGCCCTCGGCGGTGGCCACGCGGTCCCCCAGGGCAGCTGTCTTCACCCCCTCGCCCAAGCCCACCACCGTGCCGGCGGCTTCGGAACCGGGCGTGAGTGGAAAGGGAACGGAATAGGTGCCGTCACGCTGATAGGTGTCAATGAAATTCACGCCCACCGCTGCGATTTTCACCAGCAGTTCGCCCGGGCCCGGGCTGGGCACGGGCACCTGGGCCAGCGTCAGAACCTCGGGTCCGCCCGGGGCCTGGGCAACAATGGCATTGCAATACTCAGTCACAATTGAATCCAATTCAGTAGTGGTGGCAAGGGGAAAACGTAGCTGTCCTCATCATAGAGCCGCCCCGCCCGCCATTATCTGGATAATTATCGGCATGACTGAATATATTTGCTGTAGAGTTGCCCCATGACAATTTCAGCAGCTGTTTCCGGTGCGAGCGGATATGCCGGCGGGGAGGTGCTGCGCCTGCTGGCCGGCCACCCGCAGGTGACCATTGGTGCCATCACGGCCCACAGCAACGCCGGTGCACGTCTGGGCACGGTGGCGCCCAACCTCCATTCCCTCGCCGACCGCATCCTTGTCGACACCACGGTGGAAAACCTCTCCGGGCACGACGTCGTCTTCCTGGCCCTGCCGCACGGGGCCTCCGCCGCGATTGCCGCGCAGCTGCCGGCCAGCACCCTGGTCATTGACGCCGGAGCCGACCACCGGCTGCAGGATGCCGGGGCCTGGGAAAAGTTTTACGGCTCCACGCACGCAGGCACCTGGCCCTATGGCCTGCCGGAACTGCCCGGGCACCGCGAGCGCCTCAAAGGCGCCAAGCGCATTGCCGTCCCGGGCTGCTATCCCACCAGTTCGCTGCTGGCCCTGATGCCCGGCTTCGCCGCAGGCGCCCTGGAACCGGACGACGTGGTCATTGTTGCCGCCTCCGGAACCTCGGGGGCGGGCAAGGCCGCCAAGGTGAACCTGATTGGCTCCGAGGTCATGGGCTCCATGAGCCCCTATGGCGTGGGGGGCGCACACCGCCACACCCCGGAAATTGAACAGGGCCTCTCCAATGCCTCCGGACTCGATGTCAGGGTCTCCTTCACACCCACCCTGGCACCCATGAGCCGGGGCATCCTGGCCACGGCAACGGCCAAGGTTTCCCCTGAATTCGCGGCCCTGGCCGATCCCGCCGGTGCCCTGCGCGAGCTGTGGGAGAACGCCTATGCCGAGGAGCCGTTTGTGCATGTGCTGCCCGAAGGCCAATGGCCCACCACCAAGTCGGTGCTGGGTTCAAACCATGCAGCCGTGCAAATTGCCTATGACGGGCATGTGAACCGGGTCATTGTCTGCGCCGTGATCGACAATCTCACCAAGGGCACCGCCGGCGGCGCGGTACAGTCAATGAACATTGCCCTTGGCCTGCCAGAAACGACAGGCCTGTCCTTCCAAGGAGTAGCACCATGAGCGTCACCACACCACGGGGCTTCCGCGCTTCCGGCATCACCGCAGGCCTGAAGGCCTCCGGCAGGCCGGACCTTGCCCTGGTCGTCAACGATGGCCCCTCGCATGCCGCGGCGGCCGTTTTCACCAGCAACCGCGTGGCCGCCGCCCCCGTCCACTGGTCCCGTCAGGTGCTCAGCGACGGCCGGGTCGACGCCGTGGTCTTGAATTCCGGCGGCGCCAATGCCTGCACCGGCCCCGAAGGCTTTCAAAACACCCATGCCACAGCTGAAAAAGTTGCTGCCGTCCTGGGGGTCTCGGCCACTGATGTGGCCGTCTGCTCCACCGGCCTGATCGGCGAGCAGCTGCCCATGGCGAAGATCCTGCCCGGTGTTGCGCAGGCTGCGGCGGCCTTGACGCACGACGGCGGGGCTGCCGCGGCGGGCGCGATCATGACCACCGACACGGTGTCGAAACAGGCGCTCTGGACCTCCCCGCCGAACAGCGACGGCATCAGCTACTCCATTGGCGGCATGGCCAAGGGTGCCGGCATGCTGGCCCCCGGACTTGCCACCATGCTCGTGGTCATCACCACCGACGCCGGGGTGGAAGCTGAGGCCCTTGACGCGGCCCTGCGGGATGCGGTGCGCGTCACCTTCAACCGCACCGATTCGGACGGCTGCATGTCCACCAACGACACCGTGCTGCTGATGGCCTCGGCGGTGTCCACGGCGTTCCCGGCCATGGATCAGTTCACTGCCGGCCTGACCAAGGTCTGTTCCGAACTGGCGCTGGCCTTGATATCCGATGCCGAGGGTGCCAGCCATGACATTGCCATCACCACCGTCGGTGCAGCCAGCGAGCACGACGCCGAAACGGTCTCCCGCGCCGTGGCACGTTCAAATTTGTTCAAGACAGCCATCTTCGGCAAGGATCCCAATTGGGGCCGGGTGCTCTCGGCCGTGGGCACCACCGACGCGGCCTTTGATCCCGATCACATCAATGTCAGCATCAATGGCGTCATGGTCTGCCGCAATGGCAGCATTGGCGACTCCCGCGATCTGGTGGACCTGGCGCCGCGGGAGGTGTTGGTGGAAATCGACCTCAACGCCGGCAGCGCGCAAGCCACGATCCTCAGCAATGACCTCACCCACGCCTATGTTGAGGAAAACAGCGCGTACTCCTCTTAGAAAATGGCCTGCTGCGCCGCAGACGGCTGCGCGGGCCGGTGCAGCACACAACAAGATTGAAGGAATGCCCAGGATGACTTTGGTGGAAACCGCCCAGGACAAGGCCGCGACCCTGATTGAGGCCCTGCCGTGGATTCAGCAGTTCGCCGGCACCGTGGTGGTGGTCAAGTATGGCGGAAACGCCATGGTCAATGAGGAGCTGCGCCGGGCCTTTGCCGAGGACATTGTGTTCATGCACCATGTGGGGATCAAGCCCGTGGTGGTCCATGGGGGCGGTCCGCAGATCAACGCCATGCTGGCGCGTCTGGACATCACCAGCGAGTTCAAGGGCGGGCTGCGCGTCACCACGCCCGAGGCCATGGACGTGGTGCGCATGGTTTTGACCGGGCAGGTGGGCCGGGAGCTGGTGGGGTTGATCAACGCCCACGGCGCCTACGCCGTGGGGCTCTCCGGGGAGGACGGGGCGCTGCTGCAGGCCGAACGCCGGGGCACGGTGGTTGACGGGGAGCAGGTGGACCTGGGCCTGGTGGGTGAAGTGGTGGGGGTGAATCCCGGTGCCATTTTGGATTTGCTGGACGCCGGGCGGATCCCGGTGATCTCCACCGTGGCCCCGGAGGTGGGGGATGCCGCCACGGTGCTCAACGTCAACGCCGACACCGCAGCGGCCGCGCTGGCCGTGGCCCTGGACGCCTCCCGCCTGGTGGTGCTGACCGATGTTGCCGGCCTGTACGCAAACTGGCCGGACCGGTCCTCGCTGCTGAGCGAGATCAGTGCCGAAGCCCTGCGGGGAATGCTGCCGCAACTGGAGGCGGGCATGATCCCCAAAATGCACGCCTGCCTGGCGGCCGTCGACGGCGGGGTGCCACGCGCCGCCGTCGTGGACGGACGCACCGCCCACTCGGTGCTGTTGGAATTAATGACCTTTGCCGGCATCGGCACTCAAATCTTCCCGGAAGACGGTGGCAAGTGATGGCTGAACTTTCCAGGCAGGAACCCAAGAAGGACGTGGCCGCCTTCACCGGCACCGGCACCGGCGCCCAGTGGCTGGAGCGGTACAACCACTCCCTGATGGGTGTTTTTGGCACTCCGCAGCGCGTCCTGGTCCGCGGGGCCGGGGCAGTGGTGTGGGACGCCGACGGCCGCGAATACCTGGATCTGCTCGGCGGCATTGCCGTCAATGCGCTCGGCCATGCCCACCCCTTCGTCAACTCCGTCATCGCCGGCCAGCTGGCCACGCTGGGGCACGTCTCGAACTTCTTCACCACCCCGACGCAGATTGCCCTGGCGGAAAAATTGTTGGCCCTCGCCCACGCCCCCGAAGGCTCGAAGGTGTTTTTCGCCAACTCCGGCACGGAAGCCAACGAGGCGGCGTTCAAGCTTGCCCGCGCCCACGGCGGAACCGCCCGCCCCACCATTTTGGCCCTTGAGGGCGGCTTCCATGGCAGGACCATGGGCGCGTTGGCCATGACGCACAAGGCCGCCTACCGGGAGCCCTTTGAACCGATGCCCGCCGGCGTGCGGCACGTGGCCTTCAATGACGTCGACGCCCTGCGTGCGGCCATGGACGGCACCGTGGCGGCCCTGGTGTTGGAACCCATCCAGGGCGAGGCCGGGGTGCGCCCGCTCAGTGCGGCGTACCTGCAGGCGGCCCGGGAGCTGACACGCGAACACGGCGCCCTGCTGGTCTTTGACGAGGTGCAAACGGGCGTGGGCCGCACGGGGGAGTGGTTTGCCGGGCTGGCCGCCGGTGTGGTGCCCGATGCCATGACCCTGGCCAAGGGCCTGGGCGGCGGATTCCCCATTGGTGCCATGGTGACCTTTGGGCAGGCGGCGTCAACGCTGCTCAGCGCCGGCCAGCACGGCACCACCTTTGGCGGCAACCCGGTGGCCGCGGCCGCGGCCCTGGCCACCCTCCACGTCCTGGAGAGCCAGGGCGTGCTGGACAATGTCCGCAAGCTCAGCCAGATCCTGGCGGAAGGCCTGGCCGGGACCGGTGGCGTCACTGACGTCCGTGCGCACGGCCTGCTGATCGGCTTTGACCTGGCCGTGCCGGTGGCCGCGGAAGTGGTGGCGGCGGCCTTGGGCGCTGGATTCATCATCAATGCACCCAAGGCCAACACGGTGCGCCTGGCCCCGCCCCTGAACCTGAGTGCGGCGCAGGGGCGGTCCTTCCTTGCGGCCCTGCCGGCGTTGATTGCCGCAGCCGCCACACCCTTTAAAGAAAAGGCTTCCTCATGACCCGTCATTTTCTTCTCGACACCGACCTCAGCCCGTCCGAACAGGCCGAGGTGCTGGAGCTGGCCGCCGAACTCAAAGCGGCCCCGTACTCCAAAAACACTTATGCCGGCAACGGCCAGGGGTCCCAAACGGTGGCTGTCATTTTTGACAAGACCTCCACCCGCACCCGCGTCTCCTTTGCCGCCGGCATCGCCGCCCTGGGCGGCAATCCGCTGATCATCAACCCGGGGGAGGCCCAGGTGGGCCACAAGGAGACCATTGCCGACACCGCGCGGGTGCTGGAGCGCATGGTCTCCACCATTGTGTGGCGCACCTACAGCCAGGCCGGTCTGGAGGAAATGGCCGCCCACTCCAAGGTGCCCGTCATCAACGCCCTCTCCGATGACTACCACCCCTGCCAGCTGCTGGCGGACCTGCTCACCATCAAGGAGCACAAGGGAAAGCTGGCCGGGCTCACCATGAGCTACCTGGGCGATTCGGCGAACAACATGGCCAACTCCTATCTGCTGGCCGGGGCCACGGCCGGGATGCACGTGCGCATCGCGGGGCCGGCGGGGCATCTGCCGGCCGCGAACGTCGTTTCAGCGGCGCAGGAACGCGCGGCGGAAACCGGCGGCTCCGTGCTCATCACCACCGACGTCGCCGAGGCGGTGTCCGGGGCCGACGTGCTGGTCACCGACACCTGGGTGTCCATGGGCCAGGAGCAGGAGAAGGCGGCGCGCATGGAATTGTTCACCGGCTATGCGCTCGACGACGCCGCCCTGGCCCAGGCCGCCCCGGACGCCATTGTGCTGCACTGCCTGCCGGCCTACCGCGGCTACGAGATTTCCGCATCCGTCATTGACGGCCCGCAGTCCGTGGTCTGGGATGAGGCGGAAAACCGGCTCCACGCCCAAAAGGCGCTCATGGTGTGGCTCATGGAAAAGTCCGCCGCCGGCGCCGGGCACCCCCGCGTTGCCGCGGCCAGCGCCTAGCCATGGGGAAGGTGCCGGCAAATCCAGTGGTCATGCCTGCGACAAAAACCGCCCGGCAGGCGCGGGTGGCCTCCCTGCTGAGCAGCCGCGCGGTCCGCTCCCAGGCCGAGTTGGCGTCCCTGCTGGCCGATCAGGGGCTGGTGGTGGGGCAGGCGACGCTCTCACGCGACCTGGTGGAGCTGCGCGCCGTGCGGGTCCGGGGCCAGGAGGGAACACTGGTCTATGCCCTGCCGCCGGAGGGCGGTGAGCGCAGCGTGCATGCAGCCTCGTCCCAGGAACTTTTGGACACCCGCTTGGTGCGTCTGTGCGGCGAACTGCTGGTGACGGCCGAGGGCTCGGCGAACATTGCCGTGCTGCGCACGCCGCCGGGGGCGGCAAACTTTTTGGCGCTGGCCATTGACCACTCGGTGCTGCCCTCGATCCTGGGCACCCTGGCCGGTGACGACACCGTCATGGTGATCAGCCGCGATCCACTGGGAGGGGCGGCCATTGCCGAGCGGTTTCTGCAGTTTGCCGCGGAGTCCAGCGCCGGCGCCTGAGCCCGGGCGGTCGGTGTGGACGGTGCGGCGGCAGCTTCGGATGGGTGCAGCGCATGCCGCCGGGAAGCTGCGCCCGGGGCAAACCGCCACCTTGCAGGTGTGGTGAATAGTTTTTAGCAAGATTGCATAATCATGCATTATGCTGGAACAAAAGTTACCTTACCCGCTGCGGGTGAGGTCCGGCGTTGACTACAAGGAGAATAAAGTGACTGAGCGGATTGTATTGGCCTACTCCGGCGGACTGGACACCTCGGTGGCCATTGGCTGGATTGGTGAAGCCACCGGCGCCGAGGTGATTGCCGTGGCCGTGGATGTTGGCCAGGGCGGGGAATCCCTGGAGGACATCCGTCAGCGTGCCCTGGGCTGCGGCGCCGTGGAGGCCTATGTTGCCGATGCCCGCGACGAGTTTGCCAACGAATACGCCATGCCCACGCTGAAGGCCAATGCGCTGTACCAGGGCCACTACCCGCTGGTCTCAGCCATTTCCCGCCCCGTCATTGTCAAGCACCTGGTGAAGGCCGCCCGCGAATTCGGCGCCACCACCGTGGCCCACGGATGCACCGGCAAGGGCAACGACCAGGTCCGCTTTGAAGTCGGCATCCAGACCCTCGGCCCGGACCTGAAGTGCATTGCGCCCGTGCGCGATTTGGCGCTGACCCGCGACAAGGCCATTGTCTACGCCGAGCAGCACAATCTGCCCATTGAGACCACCAAGAAGAACCCGTACTCCATTGATCAAAACGTCTGGGGGCGCGCCGTGGAGACGGGGTACCTGGAGGACATTTGGAACGCACCCACCAAGGACATCTACGACTACACGGCCACCCCGGAATTCCCGCCGGCTCCCGATGAGGTGGTCATTTCCTTCCGCCAGGGCATCCCCGTGGCCCTTGACGGCGTGCAGGTTTCACCCCTGCAGGCCATTCAGGAACTGAACCGCCGTGCAGGCGCCCAGGGCGTGGGCCGCATTGATGTGGTGGAGGACCGCCTGGTGGGCATTAAGAGCCGGGAAATCTATGAGGCCCCCGGCGCCATGGCATTGATCACCGCGCACAAGCACCTTGAAGACATCACCATTGAGCGCGAGCAGGCCCGTTTCAAGGCCACCGTCGGCCAGCGCTGGGCCGAGCTGGTCTACGACGGACAGTGGTTCTCCCCGCTCAAGCGCTCCCTGGAGGCCTTCATTGACGACACCCAGCAGCACGTCAACGGTGACATCCGCATGACCCTGCACGGCGGGCAGGCAATCGTCAATGGCCGCCGTTCGGACACCTCCCTGTACGACTTTGACCTGGCCACCTACGACACCGGCGACACCTTTGACCAGTCGCAGGCCAAGGGCTTCATTGAACTTTGGGGCATGTCCTCCAAGGTTGCCTCCACCCGCGATCAGCGCGTGCTGGGGCAGTAGCCATGGCGCACGGGACCAATGAGGGTGCACTGTGGGGTGGCCGTTTTACCGGCGGCCCGGCCGACGCCCTGGCAGCGCTGAGCAAGTCCACCCACTTTGACTGGCGCCTGGCACTGTATGACATTGCCGGGTCCAAGGCCCACGCCCGGGTCCTGGCCACCGCCGGGCTGCTCAATGCCACCGAGCTTGACGGCATGCTGCGGGCGCTGGATGAGCTGGAGGCGGATGTAAGCTCCGGCGCCTACGGCCCGGCCGACTCCGACGAGGACGTCCATGGCTCCCTGGAGCGCGGACTGATTGAACGTGCCGGCACCGAACTCGGCGGCAAGCTCCGTGCCGGCCGTTCGCGCAATGACCAGATCGCGACACTGGGCCGGATGTACCTGCGTGACCATGCCCGCATCATTGCCGCCGGCGTGCTGGCCGTGGTGGATGCCCTGGTGGACCAGGCCAAGGCCCACCACGGCGTGGCCATGCCCGGGCGCACCCACCTGCAGCATGCGCAGCCGGTGCTGCTGGCCCACCACCTGCTGGCGCACGCCTGGGCGCTGCTGCGCGATGTGCAGCGCCTGGTCGACTGGGACAGGCGTGCGGCGGTGTCACCCTACGGCTCGGGCGCGCTGGCCGGTTCCTCCCTGGGCCTTGACCCCAATGCCGTGGCGGCGGAACTGGGTTTTGACTCAGCCGCGTGGAATTCCATTGACGGCACGGCCGCCCGCGACGTGTTTGCCGAGTTCTCCTGGGTCTGCGCCATGATTGGGGTGGATCTGTCCCGCATTTCGGAGGAGGTCATCCTGTGGGCCACCAAGGAATTCTCCTTTGTCACCCTGCACGACTCCTACTCCACAGGCTCCTCCATCATGCCGCAGAAAAAGAACCCCGACGTGGCGGAACTGGCCCGCGGCAAAGCCGGGCGTCTCATTGGCGACCTGACAGGTTTGCTGGCGACCTTGAAGGGCCTGCCGCTGGCCTACAACCGGGATCTGCAGGAGGACAAGGAGCCGGTCTTTGACGCCGCGGACACCCTTGAGCTGCTGCTCCCGGCCGTGTCGGGGATGATTGCCACACTGGTTTTCAACAGCAAACGCATGGAGGAGCTGGCGCCGCAGGGCTTTGCCCTGGCAACCGACATTGCCGAATGGCTGGTCCGCCAGGGCGTGCCGTTCCGCGACGCCCACGAGCTTTCCGGCGCGGCCGTGAAGCTGGCCGAAAGCCGCGGCGTGGAGCTCTGGGACCTCAGCGACGGGGACTACGCCGGCATCTCAGGCCACCTCACACCGGAAGTGCGCACCGTGCTGAGCACGGCCGGATCGCTCAACAGCCGCAGCGCGCAGGGCGGCACCGCCCCGGTGGCGGTGCTGGCCCAACTGGCGGCCCTGGAAGGACAGCTGAACGAGGTCCGCGGCTTCATCCACTAGGGAGGCCGGTGCTCCTGGCGTCCCGGCGTCTTTCATCCGGCGTCTTGCATCCGGAGCGCCGCATCCGGAGCGCCGCGGGACGAAAGCGCAGGCCAAACACCCGCATCCTTGGTGGATGCGGGTGTTTGGCGTTTAGGCTGGGGGCATGACTGAAATTTCAAACGACCAGCTGCTGGAACGGCTCAAGGCCGCTGCGGACAATGTGGGCGCCAAGTTGAACGGACTTGCCGACGCCGAGGTGGTGGTCCCCACGGAACTGCCCGGCTGGACGCGCGGACACGTGCTGGCGCATATTGCCCATGTATCCACCGCTGTGGCCAGGCAAATTGAGTATGCGCTGCGCGGGGAAAAGATTGAATTCTACGACGGCGGCCAGGGCGGGCGCGTGCAGGCCATTGAAATGAATGCCGGACACACGGCCGCCGAGCACCGGGAGTACATTTCCACCGCCATGACCCGGGCGTTTCTGGTTCTGGATGAGCTTGATGAATCCCAATGGACCCTGCCGGTGAGCTACCGCGACGGGGATGTGCGCGGGGTGGCCCTGGCCTACTGGCGCGAACTGGTCATCCACCTGGCCGATCTGCAGCTGGGCCGGGGCCCGGAAAGCTGGTCAAAGGAGTTTTGCCTGTATTTGGTTGAGTTTCTTTCCGCGCGGGTGCCGGAAGGGCTGCGCCTGAAACTGCTGCCGCTGGGGCTGCCGCCCCTGTCAGTTGGCACCGGCACCCGGACCGTCTCCATTTCCGGCATGCTCACAGACATTGCGGCCTGGCTGGCCGGCCGCACACCCACCTTGGGCAGCCTGCGCGCGGAGGCCGCTGCGGATTCCGTGGCGCTGCCCACCCTGCTGCCCTGGCCCTCGGCCCTGGCGGCAAAATAGCCTCCAGCCGCGCATCCGGCCAGCCGGGTGCGCGGCAGCGGCCTTCAGGGCAGCTGGGCAGCTGCCCGCCATAAATGCATGGTGGCCTGGGAGCGCCACGGCCTCGCGGCATCGGCCAGCTGCGTCAGGCCGGCGGCGCCCAGGGTGCGTGCCTGGGCCGGGGGGATGCCGCGCAGCCTGGCGTAACCATTGCGGACGGCGGCGTCACCGGGCAGGAAAATGTCGGGGGTTCCGAGCACGCGCATGGCCACATAGCCAACTGTCCAGGGCCCGATCCCGGGCAGCGGAAGGAGCTTGCGGCCCAGGCTTTCCAGCGTGTCGCCGGGGCCCAGGGCCAGGGAACCATCGGCCAGCAGGCCGGCGACGCCAAGGATGGCGTCAATGCGCCGCCGGGGGCCGCGCAAAATGTCCCTGCCGTGCGCCGCGATGCCTGCCGCGTCGGGAAACAGCCGCTGCATGCCGCCCTGCGCCCCGTAGCAGGGGGCGCCCAGCACCGCCAGCCGGTTCAACATGGTCCGGGCCGCGGCGACGGTGATTTGTTGGCCCACCATGGCACGGATGAGGATTTCACCGGCATCGACGCAGCCGGGGACCCTGATGCCGGGGATGGCGGCCACCGACGGCGCCAACAGCGGATGGCGGGCCAAAACAGCGTCGGCCGCCTGTGGCTCATGGTCCAGATTGAACAGGTGCCTGACCCGCTCGAAAAGCACCGGTGCGTCAGCGCTGTCCGCCAGTTGGTGTTCCAGCCACAGGGCGTTGTCCTGCCACCACACCTTGAACCAGCCGTGGCCACCGGGCAGCGCCACGGTCCGAGCATAGCTGTGCGCCGTTGCCGCCTCGACGCCGTCCACCGCCCGGGCACTCAGAAAGTCAAAAATGCCCAGCTCGTAGGGCGGAGTGAAACGAAGCTGCAGGGGCCTTGGCATGGGATGCATTCTGCCACGGCCCGTGCTTGGCCGGCGCCGGCAGGGAGCTCTGTTAGCGTGGATGGATGAGTCAAAACGGCGAATTGTGGGAACTGGTGCAAAAACCCGCCACCGAGGTGGGGCCGGCGTTGCTCGGTGCAGTGCTCAGACATGAAAGCCCCGCCGGTGCCGTCGCGGTGCGGTTGACGGAGGTGGAGGCCTATTTGGGCCCGGCGGATTCCCCGGATCCGGACCCCGGCGCCCACAGCTTCCGCGGCAAGACCAACCGCAACGCCGTCATGTTCGGCCCGCCGGCGCACCTTTACGTGTACTTCACCTACGGGATGCACTTTTGCGCCAACCTGGTCTGCCGGCCCGAGGGGATTTCCTCCGGATGCCTGATGCGTGCCGGCGAAATTGTGGAGGGGCTGGAACTGGCGCGCTCGCGCCGCCCCACTGCCCGGCACGACCACGAACTGGCACAGGGTCCGGCGCGGCTGACCAAGGCGCTCGGGCTTGATCTGCGCCACAACGGGATCTCCGCCCTGGGCGGCACCGTGACGGTGACCCTGCCCGAAAGCCCCGTGGCACAGGTGCAAACAGGCCCCCGGGTGGGCGTCAGCGGCCCGGGCGGCACCGCGCAATACCCCTGGCGGTTCTGGATTGACGGGGACAAAACCGTGTCAAAATTTCGGCCGGCAGTGATCCGTGCGCCTCGTTGACCCACCGGACGGTCCGGGGACGCTGTAACGTTGAGGGGTGAATCAGAGACCTTTGACCCCGGAAACAACTCCCGCCACTGCACACCCCGTGGCCGACGCCGCGGCCACCGTGGAGCGGTTGTGCGCCACCGTCGCCGACTACCCGGTCCCCGGCGTCGTCTTTAAGGACCTCACGCCCGTGTTTGCCGACGGCGAGGCCCTGAAGCAGGTGGTGGACGCCATCATTACCGCCTTTGCCGGCAGCTTCGACGCCGTCGCCGGCGTTGAGGCGCGTGGTTTCCTGCTGGCCGCCGCCGTGGCCTACGCCTCCGGCACCGGCGTGATCACCATCCGCAAGGCCGGGAAGCTGCCCCGCGAGGTCTTTGCCCAGAGCTACGCCCTGGAGTACGGCGAGGCCACCTTGGAACTGCATCAGCACGACGTCCTTACGGGCACACGCGTGCTGATCCTCGACGACGTCCTGGCCACCGGCGGGACGCTGGGCGCTGCCGCGGGCCTGCTTGAGCGCGCCGGTGCGGTGGTGGCGGGCATTGGCGTGGTGCTGGAAATTGATGCCCTGCCGGGACGGGCCAACCTCTCCGGACGTGAAATCCACTCGCTGCTGCACGTGTAACGCACCACCACACCGGCGCGCCGGCGGGTATAGAATGGACGGTCCGCCTTTTGGCGGAATGCCATCTTCATTCAGGAGCCTTGCATGTATGACGACGAGTTGGCCGCGGAACGCAGTTATGTGGACGGACTCTATGCCCGTCTGGATGAGTTGCGCGCCGAAAAGGTGGCGCAGCTGGGCGAGGTGCGCCGCAGCAAATCCATGGGGACGCACCAAAACCGGTCCGAACGTGACGCCTTCGCCACGCTGTACGAAAACCGTCTGGCCCAGCTCAACGCGGTGGACGACAGGCTGGTTTTTGGCCGCCTCGATCTGGACGACGGACAAAGGCGCTACATTGGCCGCATTGGCCTGCTGGCCGAGGACCTGCGTCAAATGATGGTGGATTGGCGGGCCCCCGAGGCCGGCACCTTCTACCAGGCCACGGCCTTTGAGCGCATGGGGGTGCGCCGCCGTCGGCACCTGCTGCTGCAGGGCCGCTCCGTGAAGGCCATCGAGGATGACGTGCTGGACCACACCATGCTGGTGGAGGGGGAGCAGCTGCAGGGCGAGGGGGCGTTGCTGGCGGCGCTGAACTCCAAGCGCACCGGGCGGATGAACGACATTGTGGGCACCATCCAGTCCGAACAGGACCGGATCATCCGCTTCCCCCTGAGCGGGGCTCTGGTGGTCCAGGGCGGCCCCGGCACCGGCAAGACCGCCGTTGCGCTGCACCGCGCGGCCTACCTGCTCTACACCCACCGCGAACGCCTGCAGTCCGCCGGCGTCCTGCTGGTGGGACCCTCCAACGCCTTCATGAAGTACATTGAGCGCGTGCTGCCGTCCCTGGGGGAGACCGGGGTGGTCATGGCCAGCGTGGGCAACCTGTTCCCGGGCATCCGCGCCACCGGCAGTGAAGTTGCCCAGACGGCGGAGTTGAAGGGCAGCACCGCCATGGCCCAGGTGGTGGCCAATGCCGTGGCCAACCGGCAGCGGCTGCCACGGGAGGATGTGGTGCTTGAGGTGGAGGGCACCCGCCTGCTGCTCACCGTCAAGGCGGTGCGGCGGGCCCGGGACAAGGCGCGGGCCACCGGCCTGCCGCACAACGAGGCCCGGCTCACCTTCGTCAAGACCCTGCTGCGCGAGTTGACGGAACAGTTGCGCGAACACATTGAAAGCGCCGGCGCCGGCAATAATGCCGACCGCTCCTACCTGGCCGAGGATGTGCGTTCGGCCCGGGATGTGCGCGTGCTGTTGAACCTGTGCTGGATGCCCATGACGGCCCAAAAACTCATTGACGACATGCTCAGCAAGCCTGAAATCCTGGCCGCCGTCACCCCGGGCTTCAGTGCCGAACAGCGCGAACTGCTGCTGCGCGCCCCGCAGGCGCCCTGGACGGAATCCGATGTTCCGCTTCTGGACGAGGCTGCCGAACTGCTGGGTGAAATGGACGCCAGCGGCGGCCGCGCGCAGGCCACCGCGGACCTGCAGCGCAAGCGCGACCTGGCCAATGCCGAAAAGGCCATCTCCAACATGAACCAGCAGCTGGAGGATTCGGGCGTGGATGGGATCCTCAGCGCCGAACAGCTGGCGGACTTCAACCTGGTCCAGGAACAATCCCAGAGCAGTGCCGAGCGGGCACTCACCGACAGGACCTGGGCCTATGGCCATGTAGTGGTGGACGAGGCGCAGGAACTTTCGCCCATGCAGTGGCGTCTGCTGGTGCGGCGCTGCCCCGTGAAGTCCTTCACCATTGTGGGCGACATTGCCCAGACCAGCTCATCGGCCGGGGCCACCTCCTGGCAGCAGGGGCTCACCCCCGTGCTGGGGGAGCGCTGGACGCTGGAGGAACTGACGGTGAACTACCGCACGCCCGCGCAGATTGCCGAGGCCGCCGTGCGCATGGCCAATGCCGCCGGACAAATTGTCTCAGCCCCCAAGGCCGTGCGCGACGGCGACTGGGAACCCCTGGTGGACAAGGTGGCCGCATCGGCGGTGGTCCAGCAGGTGGTGGACGTCATGCCCGGCGAAATTGCCGCCGTCGACGGAGGTTTGGTGGCAGTCATTGCCCCGGCGCCATTGGTGCAGGACATCACCGCGGCATTGCAGACCGTCTACGGGGCCCGCATTGGCCACGGTGCGGGATCGGTGGATCAGGACATTGTGGTGATCGATGCCCGTGCTGCCAAGGGCCTGGAATTTGACGCGGTGGTCATTGTGGAGCCGGCAGCCCTGCTGGCCGGCGCCAACGGCCGGGTGGGGGATTTGTATGTGGCCATGACCCGGCCCACCCGCCGTCTGCGCCTGATCACCTCCGCGCCCCTGCCCGAAGGCATCGAGCGCTGAAAAGGCCGGGGCGGGGCCGTGCCGTCCTGCCGGTTCGCGGGACGGCACGGCGCCGGCGGCGGACGGAAGTCGAGACAAACGCCGTCGTGCTGGTAATTTTGGGGGGTGTCTTTGCAAACAGAACTCCGCGCCCCCCAAAACGATCCCAGCTTTGCCAATGTGTGGCAGGAGCTCAAGTGGCGGGGGCTGGTCCAAGTCTCCACGGATGAGGCCGCCCTTGAAGAGTTGCTGGCGGGGGAGCCCATCACTTATTACTGCGGTTTTGACCCCACCGCACCGAGCCTGCACTTGGGAAACCTGGTCCAGCTGCTGACCATGCGGCGGATGCAGCTCGCCGGCCACAAGCCGCTGGGTCTGGTGGGCGGCTCCACCGGCCTGGTGGGGGATCCGCGCCCCACGGCCGAGCGCACCATGAACTCCAAGGAGACGGTGTCGGAATGGGTGGGTTACCTGCAGGGCCAGGTTCAGCGTTTCCTGTCCTTTGAAGGGGAGAATGCCGCCCGCATGGTCAACAACCTGGACTGGACAGCACCCATGTCGGTGCTGGACTTTTTGCGCGACGTGGGCAAATACTTCCGTGTGGGCACCATGATTAAAAAAGACATTGTGGCCTCGCGGTTGAACTCTGATGAGGGCATCAGCTACGCCGAATTCAGCTACCAGATTCTGCAGGGCATGGACTACCTGGAACTGTTCCGCCAGTACGGCTGTGTGCTGCAGCAGGGCGGATCGGACCAGTGGGGCAATCTGACCAGCGGGGCCGATTTGATCCGCAAGGTGGAGGGCGCCTCCGTGCATGCACTGGGCACGCCGTTGATCACGAACTCCGACGGCACCAAGTTCGGCAAGAGCGAAGGCAACGCCATTTGGCTCGATCCCGCCATGTGCAGCCCCTTTGACATGTACCAGTTCTGGCTGAACACCGCCGACGCCGATGTGGTGGACCGCTTGAAGGTCTTCACCTTCCTGACCCAGGAGGAAATTGCGGCCGTTGCAGCCTCCGTGGCTGACAAGCCGCAGGCGCGGGAAGGGCAGCGCACCCTTGCTTTCCAGGTCACCTCCCTGGTCCATGGCGTCGAAGCCACCACCAAGGCCATTGCGGCATCGGCTGCCCTGTTTGGCCAGGGTGAACTGGACGCCCTGGATCTGGCCACGCTGGAATCGGCCACCCGGGAGCTGCCGCGAACGGGGGCGTCCTCCGGGGCAACCATGGTGGAACTGCTGGTGGCCACCAAGCTTTCCAAGAGCAACTCCGATGCCCGCAGGACCATTGCCGAGGGCGGCGCCTACGTGAACAACAGCAAGGCCACCGATCCCGAGGCAAAGCTGGGCGACGCCCAGGCCCTGCATGGGAAGTACCTGCTTCTTCGTCGGGGCAAGCGCACGCTGGCCATGGTTGTGCTGGACGGATAGTGCCTGGCCACGGTAGGAGCCCGGCTGTCTTTGGACCCGGGCTTTTTCCGGTGGTGGTGGTTGATTTGCGTTGTGGGTGGTTGGTTGTGTAGTGTTTTCTCTGTTGCCTGCGCGACGCTGGTCCACTCCGTTGAGGGGAAGTGATCACCACTTTGCGGGTTGGCGCCCAATCCTTTGAATGTTGTTGATGGTTTATATTGTTTTTTGTTTTATAAATCATTTGTTCTTGGTGGTTGTTTATGGAATTCATGGAGTGATGAGCCGCACAGTGTGTGGATTGGACAAAATGGTTTCCGATGAAATAAAGTATTTATATCGCGGCGACGAAAACCAATTGTTTGTTGATGGTTGGTGATTACTCGGTTGCAGTTGTTGTTTGAGAACTCAATAGTGTGCCAAGTTTTATTGATACCAATTTATTTGTATGGATTGGTTATTTGGTTGGTTGTTGCCGCCCCTGT